>JBARGS010000310.1:0-8994 GCA_049798495.1 Candidatus Korobacteraceae bacterium
CTAAAAGCCCGGCGCTTCCACCTTAGAACGTGGTCGCCACGGTGAAGCGGAAGGTCTTCAGCGGCTCGGCCAGCAAATACTTTGGCTGATAAATCGAGAGGGCCTGGGCATAGGTGAAATCGCCCGCTGCGCCCTGTGGAAACATCGAGCGGGTGATGGGGTTAGGCGAGTTCACGACTTCATCGATGCGCAGCGGATTGTAGGCCCAGTAAACCCGGAACGGAGCGTTCACGATGGGCACGATGACCTGCAGTTCAATCCCGGTGGACATGCGCGTCTGGTAGTTGGTTCCCGAGACCGCAGGCAATGTCGCGGTGACGGGAATGTGGACGCTGCCGGCGCACGCGAATGTCGAGGTCAGCACCGGACAGCCATAAAGAGTGCTGTTCAGGGTAGCTACTTCCGTGCTTGCAATGCTCAACTGCGAAGGCTCGGAGATGAAGTCCCATCCCGTATCGACGAAGGGCGCAATGGTCACTGGGCCAACCACCGGGATGCGATATTCCAGGTTGGTGACGATGTTGGTGTCGCCACCGGGGAAGATGATTTGCGAAACCGGAATGGTGACGTTGTAGGTGCCCTGGCGCGGATTCGCCGGGTTCAGCGGAACGTTGGTCCCGTCGGGATTCTGTAGCGGAATGCTCACCGCGGTGGGGAAGAACGCAACCGGCGAGATAGCGCGGATATCGAAGCCGCGGATGTCGGTGTCGCCGCCCTGGTAGAAGCGGTCAAACGGCGGCGCCACTTGTCCGCCGTAACCGGTGATCCACGATCCCAGCACGCGGAATCCAACGGTGTTGCGGCCTTTGTTAACCGGAAGGAACTTCTTATATTCGGCAACCGGCTTCACGTATTTCACGTTGCCACCAATGCCGGCAAATTCGGTGGCGAAGTACAGGCTCTGCCCGGTATGCGGACGCTGCGGGTTATCGATCCTGGTGAACGAGAAGTTGGGCACGACTTTGCTGGTAATGATCCCGTTCAGCGAGTTAGGTCCGGAGATGCCGCGGAAGGCGAGCGACTCGAAATAGTCGGTCGACGCCGCGCTGAAGGTCTGTACCGACGAATCGTCGTACGAGTACGTTATGCCCACACGCTTGAACGAGCGCTTGATGGGATAGGTCAGCGAGGTCGTGAATCCGGTGCTGGTCTGGGTGAAGTTCTGCAGGTATGCCTGGTAGCTGGCCGGCAGATTGATCTGCTGGTTCAGCTGAATGGATGTGAGCTGTGCCTGGTTGTAGTTGTAGCTGCTGTGATAGACCGACCAGCCAAACTGCAGCGGCCGATCGAACAGATAGGGCTGGGTGAACGATAGCGTCTCGTTGCGCTGATACTGGCCTATCTGAAATTGCAGCGTCAGGCTCTCGCCCTTGCCGAACAGGTTATTGGTGGTGTAGTTGAGGCCGATGAAAGCGCCGGACAATCCGCTGACGCCGCCGGTCAACCCGATGCTGTTCTTGCCCTTCTCCTTGACCTTCAGCGTGATGTCGACGGTGCCGTCCTGCGCGTTCTGCTTGATCTCGGAGTCCTGCTCGGGCTTGAGCTGATCGAAATACTGCAACTGGTTCAAGCGCAGGAGGCTCAGCTCCCACAAATTGCCGTTATAAATCTGGCCTTCTTCCAGCGCCAGCTCGCGACGGATGACTTTGTCGCGCGTGGTCGTGTTGCCCTGGAACTCGATGCGCCGCACGTAGAACTGCTTGCCTTCGTCCAGATCGATGCGCAGGCTGATGGTCCGCTTCTCGTCATCGGCATCGGTGTTGGGCACCGGCGTGAAGTTGATGTATCCCAGTGCGGCGTAGGCTTTGCGCAGCGCCTCCAGGCCTTTGCGAATGGCTTCGGTATCGAAAACGTCGCCATCCTTGATCTTGAACAGCCCGCGCAAGGCTTTCGTGTTCTTGACCGCCTTATTGCCGCTGAAGGTGATTTCCTTCAAACGGTAGCGCTGGCCCTCTTCCACCGGCATGGTGATGTCCACTGCCTTGCCGGGAGAAGACTTGAAGGGGAAATACCATTTGACGCCGCTGGTGTCGTGAATCTGCGTCTTAGGATCGCCGACCAGCGCCTTGAAATAGCCCTTCGTCTGGTAGTAGTAGCGGACGCGCTCGGCGTCTTCGGTCAGCTTGGTGGAGTCGTAGGTGCGCGCGAAGAGGTTCTCCAGGAAGATGGAGTGGGGAATTCCGATGGGCTTCAGGTTCTTCATCGCGCTTTGCAGCTCGCGACTGCTGATCGCCTTGTTGCCTTCGAACTTGATTTTTCCGACCTTGACCTTCGGGCCTTCCTTCACTACGAACGTCAGTGCAACCGCCGCGGGAGGAATGGGGCGGACTTCGGATCGCACGGTGGCGAACTGGTGGCCATGCGCCGCGAGCAGTTGCTTGATGACCACTTCGGCGTGCTTCACCTTGGTGGGATCGTATTGGCTCTCCTGCGTGAGGCCGACCTTCTGTTCCTTGAACTTGTCGAGCACGTCGCTCTGCGAGACCGAACTCAAGCCGACATACTTGATTTCGCGGATGGTGGGCTTTTCCTTGACGTAGACGTGGATGATCCAGCCGCCGGTGGTCTCTTCCTTCTCGATGCGGAGGTCGTCAAAGTAGCCGGTGTTCCACAGAGAATTGAAATCGCGTTCCAGTGCGCCCTGGTCGTAGACATCGCCAGCCTTGGTGAACATGCGAGCGCGGATGGTTTCCGCCGGAATCCGGCGGTTGCCATGGATGACGATGGCCTTCACCACGTCCTGCTGCGCCACGCAGGTCCCGGCGAGGAAGATAAGTGCGAGGAGTAAACCGATCGCCGTGGCGCAACAACGTGTCCCGCGAACCCAAAGCCTCGCGAGCCCTACCTGACGGTGGCAAGAAATGACGTAAACCTCGTACCAGGGTTAAATGAAAGCGCAATTATACGGTAAGGGTGCTCTCGTTCGGAAACCAAAGCCGCCCCGGGTTCGCTGTCGATGGCAACGCTAACCCTCGCTGCTGTTGGAAGTTGCGGCCGGGGTTCCGATGGCACGTTGTGACTGCGCGTGTTGCAATGTGTCGGCGCGCTCCACTTCCACCAGAGTGGAGTAGAAGGTGGCGCCTGCTCCGAGATCGGTGAGCCGGTCCGAGGTCAGCACATTGATGTTGAGGCCGCTGTCCGACAACTTCGCCCATCCCAAACGGGCGCCGACAACGCCCGCCAGTACCGTGCCGTCAACACGTGCATGCAGAAAGATTTCGCCACGATCGTTGAAGATGCGTACCCGGTCACCGTCGGCGATGCCGCGGCGCCTCGCATCGCCTGCTGAAATTTCCAGATCGTTCTGCTGCGTCTCCATTTTCTGGTGGCCTGGATGATTGACGAAGGTGGAGTTGAGAAAGTTATCAGCTTTGCGAGCCAGCAGCTCCAGAGGATAGCGCTGGGCTGCCGCGTTGTGCCGCGATTCGTCGGGCGGGATGAACGAGGCAACCGGATCCATGGCTTTGGGGAGATTGGGATCGTAGAGCCTCGCCCTGCCGGTCGGCGTGGGAAATCCGTTGGCGAATGTAAGCCAGGGCGCGCCGTTTCCGTTTGCAGAAGCCACGTGATCGACCTGTTTTGAAAGGGCGCGGCTCTCGGCAATCTGTTTTGAAAGGGCACGGCTTTCAGCCGTGCCGGAAATCGGGTAGAGCTGGCCTTCAGGCCAGCGTCTCGGCTCTGTATTTTCCTGTTCAGAGCCGGCTTCAGCCGGCGGCACGGTCGCTAAATTCAAGCGCACATGCGGATCGCGCTCCAGCCGCTCGCGCGTGATGCCTTCGAGCTGTGGCACTCCCGATGCGAGAGCCTCATCGATCATGGCATCGACCGTCTGGCGGAAACATTCGTCCTCGAAGCCCATGCGCAGCGCCAGCTCGCGGAAGAAATCCACATTCGACTTGCACTCGCCGAGCGGCGCGATCGCCTGGTGCGAGACCTGCAAGTAGTAATGCCCGTAGGCCTGCACGAGATCCTTGTGCTCGAAGAAAGTGGTCGCGGGTAGAACGATGTCGGCGAAGTCCGTAGTGTCGGTAAAGAACTGCTCGTGTACGACGGTGAACAGATCGTCGCGCTTGAGGCCGCGGCGGACCAGATGCTGCTCCGGACAAATCGCCGCGGGGTTCGAGTTGTAAACCACCACCGCCTTGATCGGAGGATCCTTGAGTTCGGTCAAAGCTTTTCCGAACTGCACCATGTTCACAGTGCGGGCTTCCCGCCCCAGGGGACTCTTGAGCATCAGGTCGCGCCGCTCCATCGCCGCGCGGTCGAGCTGAAAACCGCCGCTGGTCGAGAGCTGCAACCCGCCGCCGATTTCCTTCCACGATCCGGTAATCACCGGCAGCATACAGACCGCGCGCACCGCCGCTCCACCGTTCTGCGAGCGCTGGATGCCATAGTTGAGCCGAATCGCGGCCGGCCTCGTCGTCGCATACTCGCGCGCCAATCGCTCAATGTCTTCCTTCGCAATGCCGGTCCACTGCGCCACTCGCTCCGGCGTGTATTCCGGCAGACGCTTCTCCAACTCGTCGAAGCCTTCGGCATAGCGCGCGATGTAATCCGCGTCGTGCCAGCCTTCGCGCAGGATGATGTGCATCAAGCCCATCGCCAGCGCCACGTCGGTTCCGGGATTGATGGGGATGTGCCAGTCGGCGACGCGGGCGGTGCGCGTGCGATAGGGATCGATGACCACCAGCTTGGCGCCGTCTCGCCGCGCTTCCTCGATGAATGGCCACAGATGAATGTTGTTGCCGTGAATGTTCGCGCCCCAAGCAATGATGTACTTCGAGTGGCGAAACTGCTCGGGTTCGGTACCGATCTTGCGCCCGTAGATGGAGATGATGGCGTCGCCGCCCGCCTGCGAGCAGATGCTGCGATGCAGCTGCGAAGCGCCCAGGCGATGGAAGAAGCGCATGTCCATCGACGCGCCGTTAAGCACCGCGATGTTGCCGCCGTAGGAAAACGGCAGCACCGCCTCCGGCCCGAACTCCGCGCCGATCTGTTTCAGCCGCGTGCAGATCGTGTCGAAGGCTTCGTCCCACGTGATGCGCTGGAAAACATCGGCACCGTGAGTTCCCTTCGGTGCAACGCGCCGCATGGGATACAGCACGCGATCGGGCGAGTAGACACGGTCAAGATATTTCGCGACTTTGCCGCACAGGAATCCGCGCGTGATGGGATGTTCGGGATCGCCCTGGATCTTGGTGGCCTGTCCGTCTTCCACGGTAATGAGAACCGCGCAACCGTCAGGACAATCGTGCGGACAAGCAGCGTGAACAACTTGCTTCATGAGTACACCGATGATGCGATTATCCCACGAAGGGCGAGAGGATTGGTGTGCGTCCCGACCCGGCTCGAAGGCGCTTCGTCCTGACCGGCGAAAAAATATTTCAGGCGTTGCCTCCTGGTAGTGAGCGCAACGCCTGACTTTTGCGTGTCGATGCCGGTGCACCGACCGGCTATTTCTCTACTTCATCGCCACAATCACAACCTCCGGACCGCTGGGGAAAGCATTCTGCGCGAGGCTGAGTTCTTTTTCCCGCTTCGATTTGGAAAGCTGGATTCCAATGTCACCGTTGCCATCCCAAATCTGGCTGAGGAAGTACTGATTACCGTACTTGTTGAACACCAGCCTCGCGTGCTGGCCGTGCGCACCTTGTACATGGATCGACTTGAGCAAGAAGCTGCCAGAGTCGGTGTTGACGTTGCGCATCAAATCCACCTGCTGGCTGATGGACGACACTTCGTACTCACCGGCCGCCATTGACTTCTGTTGTAGATAGAAATCGAAGCCAATATTCGCAACCACTCGCGATTGTGCCTGAAGTGCCGGAACCGCGAACGCCATAGCCACAGCAAACAAACTTACAACGCCGAACATGTTGCGCTTCATACATCCTCCTCCGGGCTCGCAGCTGCACCCACGTTCAATGCAAATGCGCCGTCATCGCCGGGCTGGTGGCTGCACTTGCTGACTGCGAATGACATAAGGTATCGCAAGCAGTGTGCCAATGCAGAAGCAACGGGAGAGTACCTCGCGGTGGTTGCGTTTACAGGCAGATGCGCGCTGTCCGGTCGTCGACTCTTATCTGCCGCGGCCTTCCACCTATCCAGATGCTTTGTGAACACTATCCATCTGGTACCAATCAGCCCGCGTTGCGATCAAGGTGGCAGGCGAATTGGAGCTCGCATGACGGCTTTGTCACCAATCTGTCAGCGAGACTGTGACCAGCCGCTCCGGCTGCGGGATGAGCCGCAGTTTGGCCGGTTGACTATTGCAATTCGTGCTTGCTTTTCTGCCCCCAAATGGGGGTATCATTCGTAAACCCGTCTGGCCGACTCGTGCAGTCAAAGGGGGAAGGCATATGGCTCGCAGATTACTTGCCGTCCTGTTTGTACTCGTGACCGCGGCATCCCTGCCGTCGGCGGCGAAAATGCGTGGTCCCTCGAGCATGACGGACCGCGATCGCGTGCTGGATTACACGCGCAGCCTGGAAGAACATCCGCTCGCCAAAGATAGTCTGGAAAAAAGAATGTGGCTGGCGGAGTGGATCGTGCAGGCTCCCGATCTCAACGTCGATGTCTGCTGCAAGGAACTGCAATCGCTGGACGAGGTGAATAACACCTACTCGCAACAGTTGCGCGTGCAGGCCATGTACTCCCAGGCCGCCTTCCAGTTGCAGCATCCCGATGTGAAAGACACCGCAACCCTCCAGGCCGCCGGACTGGCCGGTACGCTGCGCGCTTATCGCGCCATTCAGCGCTTCGACCCCACAGCGAAGTATCCGCTGCTCGACGACCTGATTTCGCTGGAGAAGAAGGGTAGGCTGCAACAGTATGTGCAGCGCCAATCGAAGTGCCTGATGGAAGACTAACGGGCGGTACCTCTATTCGCTAAGGGCGCGATCGTCGCGCCCTTTCGCTTTTGGCGATCGCTTTCATCCGTGGAAGGTTCAGCCCCTACACTACGCCTTCATCGCCATCCCTGATGCTGACATTCCTCGCGCCATAAATTCGCAACGGTGGATTTCGATTTCTGTCTGGGGCATGGTCGGAATTGGAACTGATCTCAGAAATTAGGTCAGCACGTCCGAATTAGCACCTACCTCAAAGGTCAGCGACAGTGATAGCATTTGTGCCATGGACGCGGATCTAAAGCAGTTCCTGGAAGGTATGGAGCGCCGCTTGCGTGAGTACATCGACGAACGCACCCACGATGCAGAAACTCGCATTGTCAGGGCTTTTGGTGCCTACCAGGAATCGGCCGGCGTGCGTATGCGCAAGATCGAAGCGGACGTGTCCAATATCAACGCTTCGACTACACAGCAGCTTGACGTCCTCCAGTCGAAGCTGCTCGACCTCGAAACCAGAATCATCAATCTCGAACGCCCGCAGGGTGGTACGTCAGCCCACTGACCGTCCGCGACAAATAGAAATATCCAAGCTGGAAGACAACAACCGCCTCACCGCACCTTCGCATACAGCACCTGATCCAGCACCGTACCGTTCTTAATCGCGCTGCGCCGCATCAGGCCTTCGCGCTCGAATCCTGCCTTCTCCAGCACCCGCATGGATGCCACATTGTGGGAGAAGGCCATCGCGAAAATTCGGATGACCTTGTAATTGTCGAAGGCCCAGTCGGACGCCGCGGTGACCGCTCGGGTCGTCAATCCGCGTCCCCAAAAAGGTTCAGCCAGCCAGTATCCGATCTCGACGCTTTTGCGCGCGATATCGGTTCCCAGCCGGAAGCCAATGCCGCCGACCGCCTCGCCGCCGTACTCCACAGCAAACGAGGTCGGCACCTCCTGCGATCTTGCGTAGCCCAGATATTCGAGCGCGTCGCGCCGGGTGTAGGGATGAGGAAACTGATCGCGCAGGTTGGCGGCGATTTTGGGATTGTTGGCGTAGCGTAGCAGTGCGTCAAGGTCGTCCTTACGCCAGGAGCGAACGCGCAGATCGCCGAGATCGAGCAGCATAAAAAAGCTCTTAGCCGTTAGCTTTTAGCTTTTAGCAAACGGCTGACACGGTTTGCTAAGGGCCAATAGCTAATCGCTAAAAGCGAGTTCATTGCGCTGCTATCAGGAAGCCCAGACCCGTCAGATCGACATCACTTCCTTCTCTTTGCCCTTGGCCAGCTCTTCCATCTTCTTGATTTCGTCGTCGGTCAGCTTCTGGATCTGGTCGAGCGCGCCGCGCTCTTCGTCCTCGGTGATCTTCTTGTCCTTCATCGCCTTCTTGATCACCTCGTTGCCGTCGCGGCGAATGTTACGCACCGCGGTGCGATGCTCTTCCAGCACCTTGTGCAGATGCTTCACCATCTCCTTGCGGCGATCTTCGGTCAGTGCGGGCACGGGCACGCGGATCAGCTTGCCATCGTTCATCGGGTTCAGGCCAAGGTCGGCGCTGCGGATCGCCTTCTCGATGGCGCCAATCTGGCTGACGTCCCAAGCCTGCACGGTGATGAGCTGTGGCTCGGGCGCGCTCACATTGGCCAACTGGTTCAGCGGCATCTGCGAGCCGTAAGCCTCCACCGTAACGCTGTCCAGCATGTGCACCGACGCGCGCCCGGTGCGGGTGGCAGCCATCGCCTGGCGGAAATCGTCCACCGCCTTGTCCATGCGGGTCTTGAGCTGCACAAAACTGTCCTTCAACGCGGGAATCGTTGCCATTGTCGCTTGAGCCATAAGTCAGTTCGCCTCAGGATGAAGTCCGAAACTCCTGATTATAAGCTGTCGGTTGTCAGCCGTCAGCTTTCAGCTTTCGGTCATTGTCGGACTCTGCGACTCGGCGCCATTGCAATTCCTTTTTTACGTGTCATCCAGAACCAGCTTTACGGTTTGCTGAAGAACTCGGCTTAGAAGCGTTTTGAAGGGGCACAGCTTAGCTGTGCCATTAAAGGTTCTTTGCTTTTGTTATTCCGAGCGGGCTTCAGAGACTGTGTCGCAACCGAAACACGGATTTTTCAGTGGGACAAACGGTATGAATCGCAAGGCAACCAGC
>JBARGS010000311.1:0-5640 GCA_049798495.1 Candidatus Korobacteraceae bacterium
AATTGCCGGACGCACAGCAGCGCTTTCGCGTGATCTCAATGCATCTGTCGGCTGGACGAACGGTGCTGCATGTAATGCACGATGAGCAACCGGAGGCCGGCTTTGAGCCCGTTAGCCCCGATTTGGAGGATTTCTATTTCGCGACGACCAAGGGCTTTGTCGATGGTGGAGTTACCCCGCACAACTGACATCAATGACCAATATATTTCTATTCGACCTTCAGCAACGCCTGCGGCGCATCTCGACATACGTCTATTTTCTAGTCTTCTTCGGCCTGGGATGTCTGTTCACGCTGATGTCGGGCGGCGCCTTTCCGGGCGCCGCTGTGGACTTCGGCACCGGCGGCAAAGTGCTAATTAACTCGCCCTACGGACTGAACTCGGTTATCACCTATATCTGCTTCTTCGGCATCATCATTACCGCAGCCATCGCCGGGCAGGCGACATATCAGGACATCGACAGCAACTCCGCCGTCTTCTTCTATACCGCTCCCATCACCAAACTAGATTATCTCGGCGGCCGCTTTCTGGCGGCGGTTGCGTTGCAAGTCCTCATCTTCAGCAGCGTGGGATTGGGCGCGTGGCTGGGCACGGTGATGCCGTGGCTGGATAAAACGCGACTGGGGCCGCAGATGCCCGCGGCATATTTTCAGCCGTACCTCGTCAACGTTCTCCCCAATCTATTGTTCCTGACGGCGATCTTCTTCGCCCTGGCCGCGCTCACGCGAAAGATGTTGCCGGTATATGTCGCCAGCGTGTTGGTGCTGATCGGATACTTTGTTGTCGGGCAGTTTTCAAGCGCCCTGAGCGTTAGCTGGCGTGCGGCCCTGGCCGATCCGCTGGGCAGCGCTGCCATCGACAAGGTTACGCGCTACTGGACGCCCTTCCAGCGCAACACGCAGCTCATTCCGCTGCAGGGAGCGCTTCTTGCAAACCGCGCCTTATGGCTGGGCGTGGGAGCGGTTTCCCTCGCGATTACCTACGCGAAGTTTCGGTTCGCTTATCCCGCCGAGCGCGCCCGCCAAAAGCAAGTGAGCGAGGAGAAGGCCACCCCTGCTGCGGCGGAAGCCCTGCCGATCGCACATCCGGTTTTCTCCGCGGGAGAGTCGCTGCGGCAACTGCTATCGCTCACTCGCATTCAATTCACGGAAACCACCAAGAACGTTTTCTTCCTGGTGCTGATGCTTGCGGGCTTTCTGTTCGCTATCCTGACGGCGTCGCAGGTCACTAATCCGATTGCCACTTCGACCTATCCCGTCACTTCTCAGATGACGCAGATGGCCGGCGCTGGCTTCGCCATCTTCGCCTTCGCCATCGTCATTTTCTACTCCGGCGAGCTGGTCTGGCGGGAGCGCGATGCGCAGCTCAACCAGGTCATCGACGCCTTTCCGGTGCAGCGCTGGGTGCTGTTCAGCTCCAAGCTGTTGGCGCTGATGCTGGTGCAGATCGTGGTGGTGCTGCTGATCCTGCTATCCGGGCTGACCGTGCAGATTGCGCAGGGCTATTACCACTTCGAGCTCGGTCTCTATTTCCGCGAATTGTTTCTCAACCGCCTAACGCAGCTTTGGCTTTTTTGCGTGCTCGCAATGTTTGTGCAGGCCGTGGTCAATAACAAGTACCTTGGCCACTTCGTGATGGTGCTGTACATTGTGGCGACCATTGCGCTGCCCCCGGCAGGGTTTCAGGACTACCTGTATCGCTTTGGGCAGTCGCCAGTGTTGATTTACTCCGATATGAACGGCTACGGGCCGTTTCTTCAGCCGACGTTCTGGTTGCGGCTCTATTGGGCGATTGCGGCCGTGTTACTTGCCATCGTCACAAACCTCCTGTGGGTGAGGGGTACCGAGAGCGACTGGCGCGTGCGGATGAATCTTGCAGGCGCTCGCATTTCGCGCGCTACTTTAGGCGGCGCTGCTGTTTGTGTCGTGCTGCTGCTGGTCGTCGGCGGATACATTTTCTATAACACGCACATTCTCAATCCGTATCGCACGACGTTCCAAATCGACGACGCGCGCGCGCAATATGAGAAGAAGTACAGCCAGTACTGGTCGCTGCCGCAGCCGCGCATCAGCGATGTGGCCATGCAAATCGACATCTATCCAGAACGGCGCTCGGCTTCCGTAAGTGGCACGATGTGGCTGGAGAACAGGACGTCTTCGGAGATCGATCGCATCGCCGTGACTCTCTGGCCGTCGAACATTACACCGCTCCCCCGGCCGCACATACAGGTTAAGAAGCTCAGCTTCGCCGGAGGCCAGACCGCTCTCGTCGAGGATCCATCAGTCGGCTTTTATCTTTACAAGCTTCCTGCACCACTGCCGCCGCATGGACGCATCCAACTTGACTTCGCTCTGCAATACGACAATCCCGGCTTCGAGAATTCGCAACCGAACACGGACCTCGTTCATAACGGAAGCTTCCTTTACGACAGCTATCTGCCGTATATCGGATATTCGCCGACCATTGAGCTGACCGACGACAGTACGCGCCATCGTCATGGCCTGGAAAAAGTGAGGCGCCTGCCCCATCTGGATGATGTTGCCGCACGCCAATACAACAGCGGCAGCTTCGACGCCGACTGGATCAACTTCGACGCGACGGTGAGCACCAGCCCTGACCAGATCGCTATTGCCCCCGGGTATCTGCAGAAGGAGTGGGTACAAGATGGCCGGCGCTACTTCCATTACAAGATGGATGCGCCAATCCTGAACCTTTATTCGATTCAGTCGGCTCGTTATGCCGTGCGCCGCGATCGCTGGCAGAACGTAAATCTCGAAATCTACTACCAGCCGGGACACGAGTTCGACCTGGATATCATGATGCAGAGCATGAAGGAGACGCTGGCTTACTGCACGGCGAACTTCAGCCCATTCCAGTTTCATCAGCTGCGCATCATTGAGTTTCCACGTTACGGTCAGTTTGCCGAATCGTTCGCCAATACCATTCCATTTTCCGAATCCATCGGATTCATCGCCAAAGAGAGCCATAAACCGGATTCGGTCAGCATTCCTTTCTACGTGACTGCGCACGAGACGGGGCATCAGTGGTGGGCGCACCAGGTCATTTCTGCTTACGTCGAGGGAGCCACCTCGATCGACGAGACCATGGCGCAGTACACGGCCTTGATGGTGATGAAGCATCACTACGGGCCGGAGTCGATGAAGCGCTTTTTGCGCTTCGAGCTGGATCAGTATCTGCGTGGGCGTGGTCAGGAACGCAATGAGGAGAACCCGCTGTACAAGGTCGATCCCAACCAGGGATACATTCATTACAACAAAGGCGCGATGGTGATGTACGCGCTGCAGGACTATATCGGCGAGGACAAGGTCAACGTTGCAATTCGCGAGTTTCTGAAGCAGTACGCGTTCAAGGGTCCACCGTATCCCACGTCGCTCGATCTGGAGGGCTATTTCCGGAAAGTCACGCCGGCTGAGTATCAGCACGCGTTTGACGATCTGTTCCAGAACATCACAATCTACGATGACCGCGCGCTTTCAGCGGATTATGTGCAGCGGCCGGACGGGAAGTATGACGTTCATCTCACCGTTGAGGCTAAGAAGTCTCATGCCGACAATCGCGGGCAGGAGCATGGCGTGCCTGTGGATGACTACCTTGATATTGGGGTGCTCGACGGCGGTGGGAAGTATCTGTATCTGCAGAAGCACAAGATCACCGATGAGAAGACCGAGCTTACCGTGACGGTGGACAAGTTGCCGGCGCAGGCGGGGATCGACCCGGTGGATAAGATGATAGACCGCAACCCGGATGACAATGTCGTGGTGGTGAAGAAAAAGTAGGGTGGCAGGAAAAGCTGCTCTTCTTGCTGGCTGGGTGGAGCACTGCTTTAGCGGTGCAGCTAGGCGGACCGCAGAACAGGCCGGCTTTAGCCGCTGAGGCAACGGTGTTTTACCTCAGGCGCTAAAGCGCACTCCTCCTTCAAGAATTACACTGTACGCCTGAAGGCGTACTACACCTTTGTCGAACTCGCCTGTGAGCGCGGCGGCCCTTGCATACTTCGCGCCGGGCGCGGCATCATTCCTAAACGCGCGAGGTGGCGATGGCCAAAGACGCTGTGGTCGACGTGGAAGGCAAGCACCTGAAAGTTTCCAATCTGGAAAAAGTGCTTTATCCCGAGGCGGGATTCACCAAGGGACAGGTGATCGACTATTACGTGCGCATCGCGCCCGTGCTACTGCCGCATCTGCACGGCCGTCCGCTGACCATGAAGCGCTATCCCAACGGCGTGAATGGTCAATTCTTTTACGAGAAGAACTGTCCGGTACATCGCCCCGACTGGGTACAGACGGCGAAGGTGTGGAGCGAAGGCAACAACCGCTGGATGGACTATTGCCTGGCACAGGATTTGCCTACCCTCGTCTGGGCGGCAAATCTCGCCGACCTGGAGCTGCACACCAGTCTTTCTCTGGGCAAAGAAATACTGCAGCCTACGTTCATTGTCTTCGATCTCGATCCGGGAGCACCGGCCAACATCGTGCAGTGTTGCCAGGTGGGGATATGGGTGCGCGACATCTTTTCCAAGCTGGGGCTGAAGAGCTTCGCCAAGACTTCTGGATCGAAGGGCCTGCAGCTTTACGTTCCGCTGAATACCAAAGTCACCTATGACCAAACGAAGCCGTTCGCTCATGAACTGGCGCGGCGGCTGGAACGTCAGCATCCGGATCTGGTTGTTTCGGACATGAAGAAGGTGCTGCGCACCGGTAAGATTTTGGTCGACTGGAGCCAGAACGACGATCACAAGACCACCATCTGTGTTTACTCGCTGCGCGCGAAGGAGCGGCCGACTGTATCGACGCCTGTGAAATGGGAAGAGGTGGAGAATTGCCTCAAGAAAGGCGATCCGAAGCTGCTGGTCTTCGAGTCGGATGAGGTGCTGGCGCGAGCGCAGAAGTACGGAGACCTCTTCGAGCCGGTGCTCAAGTTGAAGCAGAAGATGCCGCCAATCGAGACGTTGCAGCGATTACAAACGGCTAACGTAGCTAGCCAATCCGAATCCACAAAGAGTGCGCCATCCGCGAAAACCAAGCGTTCCGCGGCGAAGAAGGCATCACGCGTTCGCAAGAAAGCGTAACGCCACCTGAATGTCCGCCGGGGTTACACATCCGGGGCGCGCAGAGTAGAATAGATAGTTACAGAGCCTCAATCGTGTGCGCCGTGTCCGCATTTGTGCGAAGGGCGCTTTAGCCAACTGCTAATTGCCAGCTGCCAAGTGCCTCCCAGCGCCACGCCTCCGATCGGAGAGTTCTATGTCAGAAAATAACGGCAACAATGCGAGTTTGCGTCTGAAAACCGGCCTGGCCGAGATGCTGAAGGGCGGCGTCATCATGGATGTGATGAGCGTTGCGCAGGCGGAGGTCGCCGAAAAAGCCGGCGCAGTGGCTGTCATGGCGCTGGAGCGCGTGCCTGCCATCATTCGCGTTGAGGGCGGCGTTTCGCGGATGGCCAATCCCAAACTCATCAAGCAGATCATGGCAGCTGTTTCGATTCCGGTGATGGCCAAGTGCCGCATCGGCCACTTCGCCGAAGCGCAGATCCTGCAGGAAATTGGCGTCGACTATATCGACGAGTCCGAAGTCCTGACACCCGCCGACGAAGAACATCACGTCAACAAGCACGCCTTCAC
>JBARGS010000312.1:0-10968 GCA_049798495.1 Candidatus Korobacteraceae bacterium
GTGTCAACCTTCACCGGCTGGATGCCGTTGCCGGTGTTCAGCAACTGCACGACGTCGATCAGCGAGCGTACGGGATAGACATCCACGCCCTCCACCAGGGCAGCCTCGCGGGCGTTCAGCTCGGGGACGATCAGCCTGCGAATATTGTTGGTGCGGGCGGTTACGGCGATGGGCAATGCGCCGCGAACCCCGCGCACACCGCCATCCAGGGAAAGCTCACCGACGAACAGCGAATCCTCGGGAGGCTTGTTGTTGAGCCCGCCATAGGCGCCGAGGATGCCCAGCGCCATGGGAAGATCGAAGCCGGATCCTTCCTTGCGAATGTCGGCAGGCGCCAGGTTGATGGTAGTTGTGGTGGGAGGAATGTCGTAACCGCTGTTTTTCAGGGCAGCGCGGATGCGCTCACGGCTCTCGCGCACGGTGGCGTCGGGCAGCCCCACCGTGGTGAAGGTGTCCTTTTCGGCCTTGATCGAGGAAATATCGACTTCCACCTCAATGAGGCTGGCGTCGATGCCGTAGACTGCGGCGCTAAGAGTTTTGTAGAGCATGCAGGGAGTGCACGCCTACCACAGGGTTATAGACATACCAGATTGGCAGGCGTCGCGGTTGTGACCGCACTCACGTGACCGCGTGATGCTGGCGTTGCAGGCCTTCGCCCTACAAAAAGAAAGGGCGGAATTCTCGTGCGGAAGCGCAGCGCCCAGTTGCACATCCGATGCCGTGAGGCCAAGAATTCCGCCAACTCGCGAAGGACTCGGGCCAAAAAAAATTGCGGTATGACTCCGGTCCTTCTTTGTCTTCCCCCCAACCGTTGGAGCCGGTTGGATGATCCCGATGCATCGCATTGTGGCATTGAGATCGCTGTTGGCCAATACCACTTCTGTAGTAAAAAGCTGCCAGGTCGCCGAATGCATCGCCACAGCAGATCCCTCGGCGGCTAAAGCCGCCTCGGGATAACAATAATAGACGGCCTGTTCGCGGCGCTGAAGCGCCGCACTACCCAGGACGACTTCTACCCAACGCTAGCCACTGCGGTGGCAACGCGAACTTCCGTGGGCAGGGAACTATCCTGCGCGTCCACCACGGCGATGGTCGTGATATTCACGACGTCTTCGACTTCGGCGCCGCGTTGCAGCAGATGAACCGGCTTTGCCATTCCGGCCAGAATTGGTCCGACTGTCTCCGCACCGCCTAGGGGGCCAAGCAGCTTGCAGGCGATATTGCAGGACTGCAAGTCGGGGAAGATGAGCACGTTGGCTCCGCCCTTGAGCGTGGAGAATGGGAACGCCGCCTCCAGTCGCTTGGCATTGACAGCGACGCCGGCCTGCACCTCGCCATCGATGATGAGCGAGGGATCGGCGTAGCGAACCAACTCGACTGCGCGCCGAACTTTGTCGCACAACGGATGCCGCGTGCTACCAAAGCTGGAGAAAGAGAGCATCGCCACACGAGGTTCGACGTCGAAGCGGCGGGCTTCCTGGGCGGCACAGAGCGCGATCTCCGCCAGGTCTTCAGCAGTAGGTTCGATGTTGACGGTGGCGTCCGCCAGGAAATACAGGTCGCCCTTGCGGGTGATGACAATATAGACGCCCGAAACTTTGTGGATGCCTTCGCGCACGCCGATCACCTGCAATGCCGGGCGGATTGTGTCGGGATAGTTTTGGGTGACGCCGGAGACGATAGCGTCGGCGTCGCCCATGCGAACCATCATGGAGCCGAAGATGTTGCGATCATTCATGAGTTCGTCGGCGGAACCCAGCGTGACTCCGCGGCGCTGCCGCAGGCGATACAGCTCCTGAACGTAGTCCTTCCTGCGTGGCGCGGTTTCGGGTTCGACGATGGTGACGCCGGTGAGAGGAATGCCCAGCTCCGCGGCGGTGCGCTGAATCTCGTTGGTGCGGCCGAGGAGGATGGGGATGGCGATTTTGTCTTCGATCAGTACATGGCAGGCGCGCAGGATCTTCTGGTGATTGCCTTCCGGGAAGACCACTCGCTTGGGATTGGACTGCGCCTTGTGAATCATCACGCGCATCAGCTCATGGGCCTTGCCCAGACGCTTTTCCAGCTGCTCGCGATATTCATCGATGTTAACGGGATTCTGGGCGACGCCGGTTTCCATCGCCGCCTTGGCAACGGCGGCCGCTTCCCACACCAGCACGCGCGGATCGAATGGTTTGGGAATGATGTAGTCGACGCCGAACTTCAGGCAGTCCACGCCATAAGCGCGGCAGACGGAGTCGGGGACATCTTCCTTGGCCAGCGCGGCCAGAGCGTACGTCGCGGCCAGCTTCATCTCTTCATTAATGGTGGTAGCGTGGACGTCGAGCGCGCCACGGAAGATGAAGGGGAATCCCAGAACATTGTTGACCTGATTGGGATAGTCGGAGCGGCCCGTCGCCATGATGAGGTCACTGCGAACAGCGCGGGCTTCGTCGTAAGTAATTTCGGGATCGGGGTTCGCCATGGCGAAGACAACCGGACGCGGCCCCAGCGAGGCAATCATGTCGGGCGTGAACGCGCCCTTCTTGGAAAGACCAAGCAGACAATCCGCACCTTTGACAGCGTCGGCCAGCGTGCGCATCGAGGTCTCTTTGGCAAAGCGCTCTTTGTAGGGGTTCATCCCCTCTTTGCGGCCTTTGTAGATGACGCCCTTGGTGTCAACCATCGTAATGTTTTCGCGCTTCACGCCCATGCAGATGTAGTGTTCGGCGCAGGCAATGCCGGATGCTCCGGCGCCGTTGACGACAACCTTGATCTGGTCGAGACGCTTGCCCGTTAACTCCACGGCATTCGCCAGCGCCGCACCGGAGATGATGGCGGTGCCGTGCTGGTCGTCGTGGAAGACGGGAATGTTCATCGTCTTCTTCAGAGTCTCTTCGATGTAGAAGCACTCCGGCGCCTTGATGTCTTCCAGGTTGATGCCGCCGAAGGTGGGTTCGAGCAACTGACAGGCCTTGATGATCTCGTCGGGATTATGAGTATTAAGCTCGATGTCAAATACGTCGATGTCGGCGAATCTTTTGAACAGGACACCTTTGCCTTCCATCACCGGTTTGCCGGCGAGCGCGCCGATGTCGCCCAGGCCGAGGACTGCGGTTCCGTTGGTGACCACCGCGACCAGGTTACCCTTGGCGGTGTATTTGTATGCATCCTGAGGGTTCTTCTCGATTTCCAGACAGGGATCGGCAACCCCGGGGGTGTAGGCGAGACTCAGATCGCGCTGCGTGAGACAAGGCTTGGTGGAGACGACTTCTATTTTTCCCGGCCGTGCCCCAAAGTGGTAGTCGAGAGCATCCTGCTTCGTAATGGCCATGACATCCTCCGAAGAAATGAACTGGGATCGCATGGGCGGGCACGGTGGAGTCAGCGCAATTACGGCCGAGAAATCTTCAGCAATCCAGCATCTGGCTGCAAAACGGATGTTTCGAAGACGCCTTCCACATGAACGCACACGGACTGGGAAGCCGAACCCGACTTCCACAATTAAGCATGGGCCTGTTGGGTCGCGGACAAAAGTGCGGATGTCACAAAGGCCTGTGAGCGGAAGCACGAAATTCGTGGATGGTGGGTCGTCGATTGGGGATGGAATCAACCAGCCGAGCCGAAGGAATGGACGCCCGGCAACCGACGACCGGCGGATGTTTAAGATAAGGCATGGCTACCGTACGCATCGACAAGTGGCTGTGGGCGGCGCGGTTTTTTAAGACGCGATCGCTGGCGGCGCGAGCCTGCGATCTGGGCAGGATTCAATCGAACCAGCAGCCGGTTAAACCCGCACGCGAGGTTCGCATTGGCGATCTGTTGGAGATCAAGACCGACAGCGGCGACTTTGAGGTGAAGGTTCTGCTTCTCAGCGAAGTGCGCGGGCCGGCGTCCGTCGCGCAGACTCTCTATGAGGAAACCGAGGCCGGTCGTGAAGCGCGATTGAAGGCCGCACAGGAGCGTAAGACAATGCGGGATTTCGCGCCCGCCCCGGAGGGCCGACCCTCCAAACGTGACCGCCGCAGAATTATTCAATTTCGCGGCGGTCGCGGCTAGAGTTGCTACTTGCTTCAGACCTTGTGACAACAATGACGCGCAGCACGGGCGCAGGAACTCAACTGGCGACACGCCGATTGCGCTCGGAGCATGGGCCTGAAGTCGGCGCCAACAAGCCACATCGCGTTACGGCGTGATCTCGAAGATAACGCCGGCTCCGTAAGCTCCACCGTATTGCGCAGTGCCCCAGATATTGCCACTGGCGTCCACGGTCAACACGGACGGACGATAGCCATCGTTACCTCCTGTGAAGTCGTGAAGGTCGATGTAATTCCAGCCGCCGACCAGCTCGAAAACCGAACCGAGGCCGTAAGCACCGTCACCCAAAGTCGTGCCATATAAGTTACCGGCTCTATCCATGACTAGACTGCTCTGGGGCCCGGGCAAGGTTGGCCAGTAACCCGATCCGGTAAACCGATTCAACACCTGAAAGCCGCCAGAGTTTGGCATGGCGAAAGCGGTACCGCAGCCGCAACCTCCACAACCGATCCCTCCCGCCGCCGTGGTCCCGTAGAGATTGCCCGCCTGATCGTAGGTGAGGCCGCCTACGGCTCGCGACCCATTCCCATCACGGTATCCGAAATCGTGCAGGACGTTAAACCCCTGCTGGGTCCATCGGAATACAGAGCCGCCGCCGCCCCCGGTGGCCGAAGTAGTTCCCACCAAGTTGCCATCGCTATCGAGGATGACACCGCTGTTGGGATTGCCCCCATCAGCAGATCCCTGGAAGTTGTAAAGAATGTTTTCCTGCCAGCCGCTGCCCGATGGCGTGAGTTGATAGAGGATGCCGCAAGGGAATCCACAGCCGCAATTGCCGGGTCCCGAACCGCCCCACGGCGCTGTGCCATACAGATTTCCAGCGCTGTCGAAGACAAGATCACCACTAGGTTCCGTGCCATCGGCGGGCGAGTTGAGCGAACGCTGGGCAGATACTTTCAGCGGCTGTTGCAAACTACACGATCCGCCCCCGCGACTGTCCAAGTCGAATCCACTGAAGGCGTGCAGCACGGTCTCCTTCCAGGTGCACATTGCGTTGGGACAGGCAGCCGGCCCGGGCTTGAGATTGAAAACGACGCCAGCGTCATCGCTGCCGCCGAGCCAGGTCACTCCATACAGGCTGCCGTCGGGGCCGATGGTCACTCGGGACGAGGGTCCGTAGCCGTCATTGGCACCGGTAAAACGATACAGCGTATTCAAAACCCAGCCTGAGCCCGAGTGCGATAGCTTGTAGACGGTGCCGGCTCCGAGGCCGCCTCCGCCTGCCGTTCCGTAGAAGTTCCCTCCCTTGTCCAGGGTCAAGCCTTGGGGAGTTGCCCCGTCTCCTCCCCCGGTGAAGTTGTAAATCACGCTGAAAGTTTGGGAGAGGATTTGGGCAAGAGAGTGCGTTGCCTGGGTCAAAGTGTCATTGCTGGGCCCGCAATTAACCGAGCTTCCCAGAACGGTGAACGCTTCGGAAGGAATCGTTCCAACAGTGTTCTCCTGGGCCTGCGAGGGACAGCCCGGAGAGTAACAACCGACGCCGGAGTTCTCGTCCCAGTAAACCGGATCGCCGCTGGGGACACTAGCGTTTTGCAGCGTCACCCATGCGTTTCCGCTCAGAGTCGGACCGCTCGTGATGTTGCCGGACTCCAGGCAAACGTTGTAACCATACGAATTGGTGAAGCAGTTCGCCTGGCTCAGGCTGACCACTCCGTTAAAGAGGTCGGAGCCGAATGGCGTCGAGCCGACAGATACCTGAATGTTCGTAATGGTATCGCCGGGGATCAGCCATGCCCAGAAATTCAGACTGCCGATCGAACTATTGACTTGGATGGAATCCGTGGCGGCAAAGCCGGAGTTCAGAGTCCAGGCGTCAACCTGTCCGTTGACCGGGCCATTCTCGTAAACCACTTGATCTTGCGGTAAGAAGGCGCCGGCCCTGGAAAGTACCGGAAGCGGTGATTTGCCTGCCGCGGGCCGCACGGACGGAGGAGCCAGGCGCGATGCGAACTGCGGCATTGTGGCCGCTTGCCGCGCCGTGGGTGGAACCGCACTCTGCCCCCAGACGGACGCAATAGCCAGCGCGATGAAAGTTAGATTCAGGGTTGCGGCGAAAATAAGATTGCGGGATTGCTGTTTGCCGGACATAGGTTCCTCCTCGCCATGCGGCGGAAACCAAGTTGGACCTAAGGGGCGGGCGCACCTGGACGGCTCGGGAGAAGGGTGGTCGAGAGTCTTGTGTCTCGCCACGCGGGAGCGCTGGCTGCGGGTCGGAAAAAGGCCGGGAATCTTCTCCGAGACACCCGCTAGAATTCCACACGTGGAGGTCGCGTTTGTCGGTGACCGTTGACTCGTGGCAACGTGACAAGCCGCGGCGGTGGAACTAGTGATTCCCCTACCGCGGCCGAAGGCTTTGCCTGAGAGTTTGGTGGGAGGTTCTTACGTCAGCGGGCAAGCGGGATGATCGCACTGACAGGCGATCTCGACTTCCTGAGATCCTGCGTCCCGGCAGAAGTCGCTACAGTATTTCTGACCTGAAGTAACGGTGCACTGGCAGGGTTCATGGGCGCATGGCTTTTGTTCCTGTTCTGCCATCTCGGTCTCCTTTTGGCGAAAAGCTCAGGGGCATTGTGCTCGCCGAGGAAGACAAAGTCAAACGGTCGACGCAGGTTCACGAGTCAGCGAGGCGGCAAACTCAGGCCGAATGGGGCGCTGGAAGTTGAGTGTGAATTTAAAGGTGCTGCCCTGTCCGCGATCGCTTTCCACCCAGATCCTGCCTCCCATCAACTTCACCAGCCGGGAGGAGATCGCCAAGCCCATACCTGCTCCGCCGTACTTTCGCGTGCTGCTGCCGTCGCTCTGGGTAAAAGGTTCGAAGATGGCGCCGTGCTTTTGGGGAGGAATGCCGATGCCGGTATCCGAGACCATGAAGAGAACTTGGACCGGTTTGTCGTGTCGGAAGTTGCCAACAACTCGCACGTTGATTGAGCCCTGATGAGTGAACTTAATGGCGTTGCCGACCAGGTTGACGAGAATCTGGCGAAGCCGTTCCGGGTCGCCGATGAGAGCGTCCGGAATAGAAGGATCGATCTCGCACAACATTTCCAGGCCTACCTGCTGCGCCTGGAAGGAGAATGGCCGTAGTGTCTGGCGAACGGTTTCGCCAAGGTTGAAGGTGACGGGGTTGAGTTGCAGGGCGCCGGACTCGATTTTGGTGAAGTCCAGAAGCCCGCTGATGAGGCGGAGCAGGGCATTGCCGGAGGATTGAATGGTGAGCAGGTACTCGCGCTGCTCGGCGTCCAGTTCGGTATCGAGCGCCAACTCGGTCATGCCCAGGATGCCGTTCATGGGGGTGCGAAGTTCGTGGCTGACGTTGGCCAGGAACTCGGTCTTGGCTCGCGTGGCAGCTTCGGCAGCGACTTTGGCTCGCAGCAATTCACGTTCGATGTGCTTGCGCAGACCGATGTCGTGGGCGATGGTGGAGATGCCGAGGATCGTACCGGTCTTGTCCATGATGGGAGAAATCGCCAGCGAGACGTCCAGGCGGGTGCCGTCTTTACGCACGCAAGCCGAGTCGAAGCGTTGCACTTGTTCTCCACGGGCGATCTTGCCGAAGACCTCAGGCATCTCAGGCATGCGTTCCGGAGGGATCAACATGGAGACATGTTTCCCTACGGCTTCCGGAGCCGAGTAGCCGAACATGGCTTCGGCCGCCGGGTTCCAGGAGACGATGGTGCCGTCGGCGGTCTTGCCAATGATTGCTTCCCTGGACGAATGCACGATGGAGGCGAGCTGGGCATCGGCTTGCTCGGCGTGCTTGCGCTCGGTAACGTCGGTCAGAATGCCATCAGCGAACAACACACCGTCGCGTTGATAGGTGCGCAAGGCGCGGTTACGCACCCAAACCCAGCGGTCATCCTTGCGGAGCATGCGGTAGTCGAGGTCGAACGTGGCGTTCGCGAGGAAGAGCGCGTTGTACGCTCGTTCCACCATGGGCGCATCGTCTGGATGGACGCGCGACAATCGCCGGCGCTTGTCGCCGCCAATGATTTCGCCGGGCGTGTAGCCGAGCACGGATTCCACGTTGGGACTGATGTAGCTGATCCCCCACTCAGAATCGACCGTCCAGGTGACGTCGGGAAGATTGGCGAGAAGCTGGCGGTAAAGCTCCTCACTCTTCCGCGAAGCCTCTTCCGCTTGCTTGCGCCGGCTGAGGTCGATGCCGACGCTCAGGACGCACGGCTTCTCATTCACCAGAATGCGTACTCCGCTCAGGTAGCAGGGGATTCGTTTGCCAAGTCTCGTCACCCACGCGGCTTCCATTTCGGCTGAACCCGTGGTGAACGCCGCCCCCATGGTTGCCGGAACCAGCTTGCGATAATCTTCTGCGATGGTTTGCGGAGCCTTCATCTCCCTGAGTTCCCGTGCCGAATAACCGAGAGCCTCCTGAAAGCGGGAGTTCCACTGAAGGAAGCGATTGCCCTCGCCCACAATACAGGCGAGTCCGGGCAGATGCTCAACCACCGCCTTGAAGTTATCTTTTTCATGTTGCAACCGGTTGAAGCCGATCAGTTGGCGTCGGAAGCTGAGAAGGAATACCGCAACCGCGCAAACACCGATCGTAATGACATGCGTTGGCCAATGGGAACGCTGCGGAAAGGCCTCCAGCAGGAGCGCCTCGCAGGCGGAGGCGACCAGCAGCACGATGAGCGCGCTGAATCCGGCTCTGACGGCAATGGCTAACCGGGACATAGAAGCAAGAGAGTTCCCGGGCGCGGGCCAAGGCGGAAACTCCCTGACAACCATAGTAGGGAAGCGATGGCCCCACGCTGTGTGATGCCGGTCACAGGTAAGACGTGCAAATCGACCAACTTCCACCCCAGAGCTTGAGGAAATGGGTAAGCCAGGGCGCTGAACTGGAAGGCATAAATGCTGAACTGGAAGGCATAAATAAAGGCTGGTGAATTGAACAAATCGGGTTATAATCTGGCAACTCGATTCCAAGCGGAACCCCAGTGACCTCGATCGCGCGCTCGTCCGGCAATATCGAGAGGCAAACGGGTGATCGCAGGACATCGCTCCCTCGGGTCCCTTTCCAAATTTGATCTGTGAAACTCACACCGACCATCAGGAGGAAGTATGAGAAGTGTACGTTGGGCTCTTGCCGTCACTGCCCTGCTCACCCTAGTTATGCTGTCCGCGACTGGCCTGTTCGCGCAAAACCCTCGCAATCCCGGAATCTTCAAGCAGTGGACAGCGCCGCCTTCTTCAACTCTGGCGTACTTCGCTTCAGAAGCAGGAAAGCAGGCGCTGCTGCATTCGTCGAATCCCGCGGCACGGGGCATCCTGGCGCGCTTCCATCCCGATGCGGTAGGGCAATATCCCCAGCAGCCGCTAGTTCATGCCGATCTGGCCTCCGAAATACATCCCCCGGTAAGCGTAACCGGCTGCGGCACCGCTTCCGGCACGGTGATGAACCTGGAAGCGGCCGCCAACGCTGTCGCTCAGAGGGGCCCTTCGGTTGATTTCCTCCTGAGTGAACTGGGATCAGGCAAGGACCTGGTGGTCGAGTCGGGGTATGATAGCCGTCTCGGTTCTTTCGACTCCTATTCGGGCATCTATGTCCATCGCGACCCCTCCCAGTCCTGTTACGGCGGGACGGATTTCGAGATGGGGAATTACACCATCGCCAACCCGTTCGATCCTTCCGATATGCTGATAGGCATGGGCGGCGCACGGGTGTTGGCGGATGCCAACTCCTCGCATAAGCAGTTCATCTTCGCCGACCTGCGTGCGGATGGGGAAGCCGCCGGCGTCGGACTTCGCCGCGTCCCGGCCAGCAACTTCGAGAACACCTCCACCTGCCCCGCGGGCACGTTAACCTTCGGCCAGGAAGCCACCTGCCAGGGCGCCACGGCCATACTGGTCGACCCCAGCGTCTATGAGATGGCCGATTCGGTGTCCATCGCGCAGGATCCGCGCAGCAGCGGAACCGGAGCGGGTGACATTTATGTGGTGAATACACAATTTGGCAGCTTTGGCAGCGTAATTCATCTCACCGCCTGCAAAGCTACCTTCAGCAGCATCTCTGATTGCGCGCCCACGATTACAGTCAGCGGCAGCCAGAACCAGACACAGTTTCCAAGCGTCGCGGTCATCGCCGGGGGATCGAACGCGGGCACGATTGTCATTTCGTACGGCTACAGCCCCAATAACGTTGAATTTGTGTCGTGCACACCGCACGGGGCGCCCACTCATCCTACCTGTGGCAGCCATCACCTGGTTCGTTCGGACACCAACGTGATTAGTACCTATTTCAGCCTCGCCGATAACCCGGGCCTGGCGCTGAATACCTGGCCGGTAATCGCCGCCCGAACCGATAGCGGAGGAGGGCAGACGATCTTCATAGTCTGGGCGGACTGCAAAGTGCCTACTTATTCTGGCTACCCGGTAGAAGGCTGCATCGATGCCGATATCGTGATGGCGGTCGACACCAGCCTGAGCAGCCCGTCGTTCGCTTTCCACCACGTGAGCACCTCGTCGGGGCATCAAATCATGCCCGCGATCGCCTACGACACGGGTCAGAACATTGTCACCATCGCGTATTACAGTACGAAGTCGGATGCGTACAAGAATAAGGTCGTGATGGAGATGAACCAGATCGCGAGCGGTTCAATCACGGTGGGCAGCACGGTCGACGTGACTACCAGCTATGACTCCATCGCCGGAGACGGGACGAACACCGACTCCTTTGACTCCAATCCGATGGGCGACTTTACCGGTCTGGCGGCGCATGGTGGCTCGGGCGCGGGCAGCAGCCGCGTGTATCTGGGTTTCACTAACAATGCACGAATGGGAACCTACACGGGCATCAGCAACACACAAGCAGACAATAATGTTTCGCGCGTGACGTACTGACGTCCTTGAATTAATGTCCCCGCCCATGTAGAG
>JBARGS010000313.1:0-3068 GCA_049798495.1 Candidatus Korobacteraceae bacterium
ACTTATGGCGAAGTAGCCGCGGCACTCCGTTGCAACCCCGCATCCATTGGAACTCTGCTGAGCCGAGCGCAGTCCGCGTTCAGAAAGGAATATGTCAAGCGATATGGAGAGCAATAGCCAGGTACTCGATCAATGGGTTCAGCAACGCATGCAGGCCCTCGCCCCGGGCCCCGATTGGCAGCCGGACACGGCACTGGCTTTGGCGCGGCTTAGACAACGCGCTGTCACAGCCTGTAACCGCCGGAAATTGACTTGGACGGCACTCGCCGCAGGGCTTGTGCTGGTGACCGTGTGTCTGGTCGTTCTTCCGGCGCCGCGAGTCCTGGCTCATCGTTGCCTCGATTGCTCGGTTGCCTTCCTGCAGGCACTTTCGACTCCTCCCGCGCTTCCCAGCCAGCTGAAGCCAGAGCTTCAACGACCGTCCGCGCCCGACTTCACCTTGAGCGATGCTTCTGGAAAGCCCATCCGGCTCTCTGCTTTCAAAGGTAAAGTTGTGCTGCTGAACTTCTGGGCGACGTGGTGCCACGGCTGTCAAATTGAAATCCCCTGGTTCGTCGACTTCGAACGCAACTACGAAGCTGATGGATTGGCTGCCATTGGAGTGTCACTGGATGGCGATGGCTGGAAGTCGGTTAAGCCCTACCTCGAACAGAAGAACGTTAACTACGAAATCGTCATCGGCAATGACGATCTGGCGAATGTATACAACGCGAACTCACTGCCGGTGACCGTGCTGATCGATCGCGCCGGCCGCATTGCTGCCCGCCACGAGGGAGTAGTCAGCCGGGAAACCTATGCCGCCGAAATCCGAGCCTTGCTCGCCGAATCTCCCGACCCTGAACCCTGAAGCGACTGATCAAAGGAATGGCTCGCAGTCCGGCTCCGCGAAGCCCTGCTCCGCATCTACCCTGTTGTTCGCTTAGAATGACTCAACAGGGGCGGAGGAGGAACAACATGGCATTCGACAAATTCGTAAAACTGGCAGGCAGCGAGCGCCAGCCCATGCCGGGCGCAACCAAAGCCAGCGCGTGCAATCCAAGCGATCCGATGCAGGTGACCGTCGTCTTACGGCAGCGGCCGGATTCGCAACACCCCTCCCTGGACGAACTGATCGCCAGCGGCGAGCGCGTCTCCCGCGAGGAATACGAACGCCAATACGGCGCCGATCCCAAGGACATCAAGGAGCTCGAGAAATTTGCGGCGGATTACGGCCTGAAAGTTCGTCAGGTGAATGCGGGAGCCAGAACGGCTGTGCTTTCCGGAACTACAGACGCATTCGCCAAGGCTTTCAAAGTGGACCTGGCGATGTATCAACATGAGGGAGGGACCTACCGCGGTCGCACCGGCGCCATCAACATCCCCTCGGAGCTGGAAAACATCATTGTCAGCGTCCACGGACTCGACAATCGGCCGCAAGCCAAGGCGCACTTCCGCGTAGCCGAGGCCGCATCAGCGGCAGCCGCCGCAGCCACATCGTATACCGCGGTGCAGGTGGCCCAGGCCTACAGTTTTCCAACCAGCGGGAACGGTGCGGGACAAACCATCGGCATCATCGAGCTCGGTGGAGGATTCACTCAGTCCGACCTGGATACCTACTTTGGGTCGCTCGGAATTCCCACTCCCTCAGTCACGGCAGTTTCTGTCGACGGCGCGCAAAATGATCCCACCGGCGACACTAACGGTCCCGACACCGAGGTAATGCTCGACATCGAAGTTGCCGGCGCCATCGCTCCCGGCGCGAAGATCGTCGTGTACTTCGCTCCCAACACCGACGCCGGATTCCTGGACGCCATCAACCAGGCCGCAATGGACAAGGTCAATCAGCCCTCCGTGATATCCATCAGCTGGGGCGGTCCTGAATCGAGCTGGACAGCGCAGTCGCTCCAAAGCTACAACAGCGCTTTGCAATCGGTGGCCGCGCTCGGCGTTACCGTTTGTGTTGCGTGCGGCGATAACGGTTCCACCGACGGCGTAACCGACGGGCTGGATCATGTCGACTTCCCTGCTTCCAGTCCCTATTCGCTGGCTTGCGGTGGAACCAGTCTGACCATTAGCGGCAGCTCGATTTCCAAGGAAGTCGTATGGAACGATCTCCCCAACGACGGCGCGACCGGAGGCGGTGTGAGCGCGACATTTCCTTTGCCGTCCTTTCAAGCCAACGCGAATGTGCCGCCTTCGGCGAATCCGGGAGGATTCAAGGGACGCGGCGTGCCTGACGTCTCCGGTGACGCCGATCCCGCAACCGGATACCAGGTGCAAGTCGATGGCTCGCAGTTCGCGGTAGGCGGCACCAGCGCGGTAGCTCCGCTGTGGGCAGGCCTGATCGCCTTGTTCAATCAAGCTCTGGGTAAGCCGGTTGGTTATCTCAATCCCGGCCTCTATCAGGACGCGGAGTCGACGACGAGTCTGTTCCGGGACGTCACCTCGGGGAGCAATGGAGACTACAAGGCGGGCAAAGGTTGGGACGCGTGCAGCGGATGGGGCAGTCCGAATGGAGCTGCTCTGCTTCAGGCTTTGTCTTCAGGCACGACTACGAATTAGCACGCCGCCCCAACGGTTGATCCGCAGCCGCTGGGGCGTCATCATCACCAAAGCCGGCACTCTGAGACTTGGCGGAAGCGTGTGCGAGTCGAACTTGAGCCGTTTTGCAGGCGTGAGCGCAGCGGGAGCCTGCAGGCGAAATCCTGAGCGAGGCCGCAGGCTGAGTCGAAGGAGCGTTTCCAGACTTGGCGGAAGCGTGTGCGAGTCGAACGCACCATTGACATCGAAGATGCCAATCGCCGGTTTTGAAGATATGTAGTCCCACATCCCTGTTGTGCGGACTCAATGAGTTAGCGTCACGGTATGTCTTGCTGTTCGGGCTGAATTATGTAACTCGGCACTCGACTATGCAACCAAATATGCACCTTCTCTTGGCAAATTAACTCCCGGTTTTTGAGAGATGTCGTAAACGGAGAAGGGAGGAAACGACACTCACTAGCCCGCGCGGGCGATGCCCCAACCGTCCCCACAGCTCGTGGCGACGCGGTGGACAGTCGACGACAGCCACCACCCATCTACCCCTATGG
>JBARGS010000314.1:0-13074 GCA_049798495.1 Candidatus Korobacteraceae bacterium
TATGTACAAAACATCTTCTGGGCCAAGCCCGGCGATTTCCAGAGAGCCGTGCAGCGCATCTATCACGCGCCGGGCGAAGAAAGCTATGTGGAGCTGCCGCTGGTGAATGGAAATTGAAGTGGAGTCCCGTATGTGTGTCTCATCGAACTTAGGAGTTCGGCTTCAGCCTACGGTAGATTTCCAACTGCACCGAAACGGATCGTTTACGAAATGGCGATTTATCGCCAGCGATGCTTGATTCGCTCTAAACGTCTTGACTACAATGCCTCGATCCACCTCGTAGGTGGACAGCCCTGTCCAGTTGCGCCACAACCATTGTGTTTAGCAGAATCTGCTTCCCGGTTGAGAAGGATAAGCCAAGAATTAGGGAAGCTCTGAATAACTTGCCGAACTTGCCGCAGGGGCTAATGCCCCGTTGATTTTGCGATGCTTGTGGCACGGCTGAAGCCGTGCCCTTTCAAAACCGGGAGTTAATCAGAGGCTCCTTAGAGCATCAGTATCGGCAGCAGCTTGCCAGAAATTTTCTTCAACGGTTTGTGTGGCTGCGGTCTGAATGCCCTGCGCCTCGAATCGGCGTCCTCCCGCGAAACGAAACGCGGAGAGTTCGCAACTCGATCTTTGTCCTGGCACCCGTCAGCGAACCATTCGACTCTTGTCGTGGTCAATATGGCTTTTAGCGGAGACGTGGAGCACCCAGCGTGGGCGTTTTGCCGCACGACCTCTCGGCCACTCATCAGCGGTGGTAAGACCTTGATCCCGATCAATGTCCAGCGTCCACCGCGGTCTAATGCTCCCCTCAGAATTCGCCGATTACTCCTTCATGGGCGTGCGGTCGCTCCTCCGAGGACGAAAGCGCCGACCGGAGAGCGGTTCCGAGTTGAAGGATCCACAGGTCACACGTGACGTCGCGGAGTTGCTTTACCGGCACGGAGTCGGAGGAATCGGCGTCTCGCTGATCTCGAGTTCCTTTCTGGCCTGCGTGGTTCATAGCCGGACAACGCACGCCCACGTCGCCACCTGGTGGCTAGCGATGGCCGGCGCGCTTTTGGTTCGCGCATTGGATGCCAGATTTTCGAGCGGCCGCCGCACAGGCTCGTCCTGGAATGGAGATACAGAGATTCGCCGCTTTGGATGCGGCGTCTTCCTCACCGCGCTGCTCTGGATTGCGTTTCCTCTGGCCTTCTTCTCGTCGCTGGACCTGGTGAGCCGCAGCGCCACCGCGATTATCCTCTCTGCTTTGGCGGGCGGCAGCGGGACTGTGCTGGCCCCATCGCTAGCCCTTTCCATCGGTTATTGTGCGTCGATGCTGTTGCCGGCTTCGTTCATGTTTCTGCGCAGTGGAGGCGTGGAGAATCATGTCCTGGGGATTCTGGGCTGCATCTTCTTCGCCGTCATGCTGCTTTCGGCACGCGTCAGCCACGCTTCCACCCTGGCGGCCATCCGTTTGAATCACGCCAATCAGCGACTGCTGGTCGAGGTGGAAGGGCAGCGCAACCTCGCGCAACAGACCAACGCCGAACTGCAGCAGGCTCAGGCCGCGCTATGCGATGCCAACCTCTCGCTGGAATCGCGGATCCAGGCTCGGACCGCCGACCTCGAACACGAGATCGCCGAGCGCAAGCGATACGCGGAAGAGTTATCGCGTCTGGCTTCGACCGACCCGCTTACCGGGCTCTGTAACCGCGCCAAACTGTCCAGCCGGCTTCACGACATACTGGCGGCGGCGCAGCAGGCGGGCGAGGCAGTCGCGCTTCTCTTTGTCGATCTCGACAAATTCAAAGAAGTAAATGACGTCAAAGGGCACCTCACCGGCGATCGTGTCTTGCAAGCCGTGGCTCAGCGTCTGTCTCGCAGCACCGGGGCCGGCACTGACCTGGCGCGCTGGGGTGGTGACGAGTTTGTGGTAGTGCGCAAGCTGGGAGGAAACTCAGGCGAGGCAATCGCTCTGGCCGAAAGCGTGCGTGCCAGCCTCGTCGAGCCGATCTCGCTGGAACTTGACACCGTGCTCATCGATGCCACAATTGGCATTGCCATCTTCCCTGAACACGGCAGACTTCCTGACGACTTAATCCGGGCTGCCGACGTAGCTATGTACGCCGGCAAAGAAGAAAAGCGCGGCGGCGTGCGGCTGTACGATCCCGCCCTCGCCGCAGCGTTGATCGAGCGCCATCAACTGGAGGAGTCTCTGCGCAGGGCGATCGCCACCAACGCCTTCCGGGTCTTATTCCAGCCCATTGTAAACGCGCGCGATGAGCGATGTGAGGCGCTGGAGGCTTTGCTGCGATGGAACGATCCCAGCTACGGAGCGGTCTCTCCCGACAAGTTCATTCCCCTCGCCGAGCGCGCCGGCGAAATCGTTTCGATCGGACGTTGGGTGCTCGGCGAAGCCTGCCGCACCGCCGCTGCGTGGCCCGGGAAACAGCCTCCTGCCGTCTCCGTCAATGTCTCGGTCGCACAACTCCTCTCTGGCGACTTCCCATTTGTCGTACTCGATTCGCTAACAAAGTCGGGGCTTCCGCCTCATCGCCTTCACCTGGAGCTTACGGAAAGCGTCTTCGGCGGCGCTCACGAGAGTATTGCATCCACGCTGCGCCGCATTCGTGAGCTGGGAGTGCGCATTTCCCTCGACGACTTCGGCACCGGACTTTCCTCGCTCGCCGATCTGCATAATCTGCCAATCGACATCATAAAAATCGATAAATCGTTCATATCCGCGCTGGAAAAGGAATCGCCCGCGATCATCGGCGCGATCCTTTCGATCGCCCGCGCCTTACGTCTGGAGATTATCGCCGAGGGCGTAGAGAACCGGTGGCAGGCGGAAATACTTCGCGCCATGGGCGTCGACTATTTTCAGGGATATCTCTACGCAAAACCAATGACGGCCGCACAGGCTATGCACTACCTGTCGGAGCGGCAGGAAGTATTGGCGCCGCTGTCGAACTCCGCGAATGAGGCCGCCCCTCTCCGCTGGCAACTGCCCACCGGCGACTAACTACCGCCGCCTGACAACGTCCACATTAGAAATCACTTCGGGGAACTTTGCGCCGCAACAAGGCAACACGGCTTTACCAGCGGCGGGCACAGAACAGTTTTCTGCACGTTACCGAATGGTGCTCCCATGAACAAGAAAGAAAATCAAACCCGTGGTGAGGCGAACCAAATAGGCGCGTCGGGCGCGTCAGTTGACGAGAACAGGCGTTGCCGTAAACAATCCTGCCGCTGCCCCACCCAAGCTGGTTTTGCTTGGGTCGGGATTTTGACGTTCGACTTTACACCTTAACCGTCGGCTGCTAGCTATGCCGGCGATCTTCAGACCAAGCATCCGCTGGCCAGGGAAGTAGCCGAAAAAGCCAACACCTGATTGGCGGCTTCGCTACGCCACCTATTTCACGGTTAAAACTCTTCGGCCCCGACGAAATGGCTGATGACGGCTCGACCTCTAGTGTCCGGCAAGTGGGCTCGCCGCGTCCTGTTGCTTCGTAAACTCGAACGTGCACGTCCGGCCTACAATGCCGAGGCCCGCGTTCCTGGTGCCAGTGCCCTCGGTCTCCTGGAATTGCGCTTTTATCTCGTAGCTATAGTCCTCGCCCTCGTGAGCGAAGACGCCGCGGGCATACTTCCTGGAATAGACCACGCCGTTGGCAGAAAGCTTGGCGCCGCCGTCCTCCTTGATCTTGCCTTCGATCAGCAGATAGCCGGGTTGTCCCGCCGTGCCGTGTTCTCCGTGAAAGTTGCTGCTCTGGATGACGCTCGGAATCTGCAAGGTATAGCCCTCGGTGCTCCCTTTTGCAGGGCAGGTGAGTGTGGTGAGCCAGTTGCCGTCGAAACGCTCCCCTGCCACCGATTGCGCGATTGCATTACTACTGCCCAGCACAAGAATAACTATCATCAGAATGAAGCCGATTCTCTGCATACGATCTCCCTGGATAATCCCGCCTTTGCATCGTTAGCCGTTGGAGCAGCGCGGCGAAATTACTTACCAACATCCGGCACCTTGCCGGGCTCGGCAGGGTTCGCCCCCTTCAGCTTGGCCAAGGACTCATCCACACGAGTCTTGAAGTCACCCTGGTCGTTGTGCTCCCATCCGCTGTAGTTCGACACCACTTGCATCTCGCAGCCTGTACCCTGCGATACCAGGGTGACATGATTTTTCCGCTGCAGCAGGGTTCCGGAGATGTTGACATGAGCAGAATGCTTCACGTCATAGGTCGCCGTCATGGCGGCGTTGTCGCTGGACACGACGTCGTAGTTGTCGGGGTTGCTCAGGACGTCCTGCACTGCAGGCCACATCGCGCCGCAGGAGTCAGGGTAGCTGGTCTTGTAGGTCTTGCCGAACGCCGGCAGGGCAAAACTAAGCGCAATCAAAGCTATAACTAGAGATCGCATCATGGCATGCCTCCTGGAAAGGATTTGCTGCGCAGAAGGTTTGAAAGTGATTAGAGATTTTTCGTTTGTCGAGAGCAGCATACATCCGAAGTCTGCCTGGTTAGCGCTTCAAAGCAGCTTTTCCCGTCCCCAGTTCCGAAAACGGGACGCCGCTCAGCAGACGGGTGCGACAGCGATTGGCGGACGGGTGCGACAGCGATTGGCGGACGGTCTCTACAAGCAACCTGCTGGCGGTCGACGCTCGCGAAGCCGGTTGTGTATCGAACCAGTGAGAGGTATTCTTACAATACCGTGAGCACTCCAGTGAAGATCATCGGGCCATTCGCGACGCCGGAAGATACGGCGAAAGCCTTGGGCGTTCCCGCGGAACAAAGAAAGCAACTCGAGAAGCTGGTCGACGATCTCTTGTCGGATCGCAGCCGCCGCTCCACGCGCTCGGCTACAACGCGCAAGGTAGCGGTTTCACCGAAGGCAAAGCGGACATCCATCAGCAATAAGAATTCCCTCAATGGCAACCGCAAACGGCAGCGAGCAAGTGGGTGATTCGCACTCGCCGGCTGTATTCCTGAACCTGCCCTACGACTCTACGTTCCAGCCACTGTTCCTGGCCTATATTGCAGGCGTGACCGCGTTTGGGCTCACCCCGCGGGCCACCCTCGAAATACCCGGGGGCATGCGACGGCTGGATCGTATCTTCGAGATTCTGGCCCAATGCCAATATTCCATTCACGACCTGTCGCGGGTTCAACTGGATCGCACGGCTCCCAGGACGCCACGGTTCAACATGCCGTTCGAGCTGGGACTGGCAGTCGCCCATCAGCAGATTCACCAGAAGCACGTGTGGTTTGTATTTGAGCAGAAGCAGTGGCGAATCATGAAGTCGCTCTCCGATCTCAATGGCACGGACGTTTACATCCATGCGGGAACGATCGGTGGTATCTTCACCGAGCTGTGTAAGGCCCTCTCACGTCAGGAGCGGCAACCCACGATCAGGCAGATGTGGACCATATATGGCGAGATTCGCACGGCCGTTACCGCGGTGTTGCGACGGAGCGGAAGTAAGACGCTCTTCGAAGCGCGGCCGTTTCGCGATCTCTGCGTAATCGCCAGCACTCTGGCCGGCAGAATCGTCGACTAACCTTGGACGGAAGCCTGAATGCCCACCACGAGTGTCATCGAATTGTAACAATGCATCGCCGCGACTTGCCCGCCCACAACCCCGGCCTCTAGAATCGCAGATTGCATCCCAGCAAGCTTTGGAGGAACGAATGGCAACTCTGAACGTAGGCGATGAAGTGCCGGACTTCGAACTCCCGGCGGTCGTGGGCAACATCAAATCGCAATTCAAGCTGAGCGACTACCGGGGTAAGAAAAATGTCGTAGTGGCGTTTTATCCCGCCGACTGGACGCCGGTGTGCGCCTCGCAGCTGCCGGGGCTCAACACCGATCTGGAGCGCTTTGCCGCTTATGATGCTGAAGTCGTGGCTATCAGCGCCGACTCGATTCCCAGCCATAGCGCGTGGCAGAAAAAGGAGATTGGAATTCTTGGTTTCCCGCTGGCCAGCGACTTCTATCCCCATGGCGCCGTGGCCAAGAAATTCGGCGTTCTGCGCGAGGGCGACCCACTCCCGGGCGTCGCCGAGCGTGCGCTTTTCGTAGTCGACAAGAATGGCAAGCTGGCCTTCGCTAAGATTTATCCGATAGGACAGGTACCCAGCAATGATGAAGTGTTTGAGGTGCTGCGCAAGCTGTGAGCAGCTTGTGGACGGTGTGGTGCGGCTAACACTGGTAACCCGCTCCCGCCGCTATCGAACCAGCGCGGGGACAAACGGATGCATCACTGGCTGACTGCCTTGAGCGGACGCACGTCTTCGCCGGCCAGCGCCGGGACCAGGATTTCCATCACTTTCCTGATGTCGTCGAAACCATAATCGGCATGAAGTTCGGAGCGGCGCGCCACCACCTGGTCGCGTACCAGACCTTCCGTCAATCCGATGAACGCGGCACGCACCGCATCCAGCTTGAGGTCGGGGCGAATCTGGCCCTGCCTCTGCATCTCGCCCAGAAGGCGATCTACCACGTCGGCGAACTGCTGAAATCCTTGCCCCACCAGGACGTCGCGGTTGTCCTTGCGCACGCGGCGAGCCTCCAGTGCGATGAGCTCTTTCAAGTCGGCATCGTGCTCCAACTCGATCACCATCGCCTGCAACACCTCGAATAGCCGGTCAGCGGGCGAAGTTGTGCCCTGGGTGCTTTCCACCCTCTCGGCGATGCTGGCCCAGCCGCGATCGAAGATGGCCGACAGCAATCCCTGTTTGCTACCGAAGTGCTTCATCAGCTGCGACTCGCTGGTGCCGGCCTCGCGCGCAATGGCCACGGTGCTGGTGTTTTCGTAACCGTTGCGGGCAAATAGCCGCTTGGCTGACTGCAGAATACGGTCATGAGAAGAGACCGCGGGCATGGATCTTACGATGGGAGTGGCAGGAAAAGTTTCGGGCATAACGTTAGTCCGATCATAGCAACCCGACGAGCCCGGGGAAGTTGCGCGCCTCTCCGGAAGAGTCGCAAGATCAAGAAATTGGAGGGGGTTGAGGGCAATTCGCCTTGGAACCAGGCGCTCGCTTCACTGCCCGGCGCCGCGGTCGTGACGTCAACCCGGCGCCCTCAAATGTACCAGCAGAAGGCTGGATTCAGCCTGACCGCGCACCTGACAGCAATGGTTAGCTCAATGCGGGGCGGAGGTTTTATGCGCTTGCGCGCTGGTGCCGGTTTGCTTCATCACCTGGTCGATCGTCTGGTAAAGCTGACTGAGGTCGCTGACCTCGATCACGGAATTTCCATGGGCCCCGTCACTCACCACGTAAATCGTAGGGGTATGGTCGAGGGGAATGCGATTGCCCACTTGCCGATCCGCTTCAACCTTGGCCGTGAGATCTCCCGAGGGATCGACCACGAAGGGCAATGTCACCTTGTGGTCCTCGGCCCACTTCTCGCTGATGCCGCGCAGGTTCTGCTTGGTGATCATGTTCTGGTTGGCGAAGATGTACTGGCGATACTCGTCACCCAGTTTCTGAGACTTGGTGTCGAAGTAACGGGCGTTCACTGCCGCCTCCATCGACCAGGGATGCTGGCGCAAGGGAAAGTCGTACTGCACCAGGGCGATGTTGTACTGCTTGGCAGCGTCGTGCACCAGCGGCGCGGCCTTGGCGCACTGCGGGCATTCCAGGTCCTCGAACACAATGATGGCCACCTTCGAACCTTTAGGCGGCTTCAGCATCGAAGTGTCGGCGCACCAGGCCATGGTGCTGGCCAGCAGTAACGAAAGGGCGACGGCGAACTGCATCGGAGAAAAACGCTTCATTCCGGGAGTTTCCTTTACGCCGGACGAGCCGGCGGGATCAGCAAGGACGCTGCCAGATATAGTAACGGATTCGGGGGCGGGGAGTCTCGTACGGTGTGGAAGTTACGCCCAGCCAGTTCCTGGCGTACGACCGAATTACTGGAGTCGCACGGCTTCGGCTTTCGCTTCTCGCAAGAGCGGGAGGTCAGGGTCGGCATCCTTCCATAAGTTGAGAAAATCACGGTACGCCACACCTGCCCGCTTACGCGACTCGGGGTTCGACGCGGCATCGGATGCGTAAGCACGCGCCAAGCCGAGACGCGCCATTGCACCCAGGGGGAAGTTGGCCACTAAGCCGTAATAGGTGAGAAACTTCTGGAATTCTGTCGCCGCTGCTTTGCCATCATGCATCATCAGATAAGCCTGTCCGCGTAAATACGCGGGACACAGCGCGACCGTGACTAGGGTGGGTGCGCCCAATTCGACGCTGTCGGCCATCGTTAGTTCTTCGACGGCACGATGTGGGTCTCTGCGTTGCAAGGCAACTGCGGCACGTATGGTTGGCAGCCAATAGCGTTGCATCAGGGTATCCTCAGGAAAGTCCTGGTCCAGTTGCGCTGCCAACCTCTCCGCCCGCTTGGCCTCCCCAGCACGTGCCAACGCTAGCACTGCAATCGCCTGAACCAGACGATTCGGCCCCAACTTGACGGCAGCGTCCGCATCGGCCTTGGCCTGCGGGAAATTACCTGCTTCTGCTTCGCGCCAAGCCGCCGCCGCCTGGTAGGAGGCGGCCGTCTCATTGGTGCCATTCTGCTGCGCGGATTCGATAGCTCGCCGGGTCAATTCTCGCGCGTCCTCGAACCGCCCGTACCATGCTTTGGTATCGGCCTGGGAAGCCAGCAGCACATCCTCCGTACCGGGCTTTCCTGCGGCGGAGGCTGACAGGCGCGCCATGTGTTCCTGATTACCCTTTAAGAAGGCCAATTCGTAACGGTTCAAAACAAGGAATTCGTCCTCGAGATGGCGTTCCTCGGCTTTTTTGTAGATCGTCTCGGCCTCATCCAGCAGATTCAGATTCTTGTAATCATCCCCCAAAGTGGCATAGCTGAGCCAGTCGTCCGGATTCAGACGTAAAGCCTCCCGATCCTGTTGCATCGCCTTTTCGTGGGCTCCCAGCATGCTGCGAACAAATCCCAACCCCGCCCAGGGTATGAAGTCACGCGGGTAAATCTGCTGCCAAAGCTCATAGACCTGCGCCGCCTTCTCCAAGTCCCCGGTGGCCGTCTGGTAGTAGTTAGAGTCGATGTACAGCCGCTCCCGTTCGCTCACCTTGTCACGAAGATCGTAGGCTTTGCGGGCATTGGCGGCGGCCGGCCCGAGTTCGTTCAAGGTACTGTAGCTCATCGAAAGAACGGCATAGGCGCGAGCGAAATTCCCATCGATCTGCACCGCCTGATTGAGGAAAGGCAGCGAAGCTGTGTCTCCCCTTGCCGAACGCATCCTTATCCCCAGGCTATAGGCCCGGAGCGCATCCAGCGAAGGCGTGGTTGCTTCTTCCAGAGGTGTGGCATAACGCTGGACCGAACCGAGGGACTCGCCAAGTCTACCGCGCAGGCTGACAGCCGCCGCATCCAGAGCTTTTAGTACGGTCTCCTTATCTCGCGCCTGTGCCTGGGCCTCGGCCAGCACGTCGCCGGTGTAGCAGTTCACCGCCTTAAGCCCGATTACATATTGACTTCCTAGTGGCGCAATCGAGCCCGTCAACATCGCCTTACTTCCCCCGCGCTGACAAACTTCGCGCGTAGTTTCCGCCGTCAATGCGTCCCCCGACGAACGGCCCATCAGCTTGAGGATCTGGTTCACCTTATTATCGGAAACCAGATCCAGAAACGGCGATTGTTCCAGCTGTATGGCTAGGCCCTGCTTCAAAGCGTCGTCGAAAACGGGATCGCCTGTCTTGTTATCGAAATCGGCGAGAACGATCGTGTCTCGATCACTCAATCGGGCCGGCCGGTGCCGTAGAAGATACGCGGCACCCCCTAGTACCAGCACAATGACCAGCGCGGTAGAAAACCACAGGCGCCGCTTTGGCTTTGTCGCACGGCGCGGCATTGCTCCAAAGGCACTGGAGATCGAGTCCCGCTTCAGCCGCTGCAAATCGGCCCGCATGTCGGCCGCGTGTTGATACCGCAGCTCCCGGTCCTTTTCCAGAGCGCGCCTGATAATGACTTCCAATCCGGACGGTACACTCGCGTTGAGCTTCGACAGCGGCTCCGGATTCTTGGTCAGGATCTCCGAACAAATCACGCCCGAGCTTTCTCCCTGACGCTTACCGGATCATTTGATCAATCCGCAATAAGTGCCGGGTCGCTCTACGCTTCCAACGGCAAGGTGGGGAACGCGGACACCATCGTCTCTCTGAATCATCCTCCGCAATACAACCGTGTCGTTCTTGACAAGGGAGACCAGGTTACAGTGCAACCGCCAGGTCACGTTGTCATCGACCTGCAACGATCTCAGCCGTAGATACGGTCTGCGACTCGGGTCGGTATAAGGAACCGGCTGGATAGTAGACGCTCGGTACGCCGATTACTAGAAGCCATCTCATAAATCGCTTTGTATCAGGGCACGTCTTCAGACGTGCCCGAGCAGATAGGTTATGGCTGGGCTTCAGCCCCTGCTGAACCTTAGATTTTGCGGGGGCTTAAAGCCCTGGCTGTTTACTGCGACTCGTTCGGCACGACTAAAGGTCGTGCCCTGATACGAACCGAAATGATTTATGAGATGAGCTCTAGCAAGTTTGTTCGGCTACGGCGGAGCGTGCCCCGATTCATATTGGAAACTGCGTTGGGGTCGACGGCCGTCCCCCCACAGTCACCCGGTACGTGCTCTGGTTTTTCGGCAAGGTTTGAGCCCTCCATTTCTCCTGTGCTAGCATTTCAAGTTTGTTACAGCTTCACCATGCGCAGGCCCCGGGCCTCCAGCGCTGAGGGCTCGGCATGGTGCCCCGCCTTTTTGCCTCACTGGCAACCTCGGGGTTTTGCAAGCACGCTTCATCCGTGCACAGGAGTCCTACGTGAAGAACTACGAAGGCGCAAATATCCGCAACGTCGCCCTGGTTGGGCATTCGCATTCCGGCAAGACCTCGCTGGCCTCGGCCATGCTGTTCACTGCCGGCGCCACCCAGCGGCTGGGCCGCGTCGATGAAGGCACCACCACCACCGACTATGACGATGAAGAAATCTCGCGGGCGATGTCGGTCTCCGCGGCGACTGCCGTCGTGGAGTGGGGCAAGACCAAGATCAACCTCATCGATACGCCCGGCTTCAACATGTTTATCCATGAAGCCGAGATGACCCTGCCCGCGGTCGAGGGGGCGCTGGTGGTGGTCGATGCGGTCAGTGGCGTAGAAGTGGTCACCGAGCGCATCTGGAATTACTGCGACAAGTTCGTGCTGCCGCGCGCCATCGTCTGCACCCGCATGGATCGCGAGCGCGCCGACTTCAACCGGGTCATGGAATCGCTGACCTCGGCCTTCGGACGTACCGTGGTTCCCGTGCAGCTACCCATCGGCGCCGAGAAGAGCTTTACCGGCGTCGTCGATCTGGTGAAGATGCAGGCTTACACCTACGAAATGGGCGGCAACGGCAAAGCCACAACCGGACCAATTCCCGACAACCTGGCCGAACAGGCCAAGGCCGCGCACGAGCGCCTGGTGGAGCTGGTAGCCGAAGGCGACGACGCGCTGATGGAAGAGTTCTTCGACAAGGGCACCATCGCCGAGGAGCACATTGTCGGAGGGCTGCACAATGCCATTCGCGAGGACAAGATCTTCCCCGTGCTCTTCGCCTCCGGGTTGGGCAACATGGGCACCGACGAGGTGCTCGACTTCCTCGTCGATTACATGCCGACGGCGGTGGAGCGTGGCACCGTGAGCGCCGCTCCCACGGCGAACAACGGCGAACCCGCCAAGCGCAAAGTGGCCGACTCCGAGCCACTGTCGCTGTTCGTCTTCAAAACCATCAGCGATCCTTTCTCCGGACGTATCTCCTTCTTCAAGGTTTACTCCGGGGTGTTGAAGAACGACGCCACGGTGCAGAATTTCAGCCGCAGCTCCTCCGAAAAGTTCGCGCACCTTTCGGTCATGCAGGGCAAGACGGCCATACCCGTGAACGAACTGCACGCCGGCGATATCGGCGCGGTCGCAAAGTTAAGAGATACCTTGACCGGCGACACCCTGGGCGACAAGCCCTCCCCGATTCAATATCCCCAGGTCACCTTCGCAGAGCCGGCCATCACCTTCGCCATCGAGCCCAAAACACGAGCCGACGAAGACAAACTGAGCAACGGCATCCACAAGCTGATGGAAGAAGACGCCATGCTGCGCTTCTTCCGCGATCCTCAAACCAAGGAATTCCTCATTGCCGGCACCGGCCAGCAGCACATCGAAGTTGTCGTCTCCAAGCTCAAGAATCGCTATCACACCGAAGTCAACCTGAAAGCCCCGAAGGTTCCTTATCGCGAGACCATCCGCGGCCGCGCCGACGTGCAGGGACGCCACAAGAAGCAGAGCGGCGGTCACGGCCAGTTCGGCGACTGCAAGATCAAGATGGAGCCCTTGGCGCGCGGCGGGAATTTCGAGTTCGTCAACGAAATCTTCGGCGGCGCCATCCCCAAGAATTACATTCCCGCGGTCGAGAAGGGCATTGTGGAAGCGGCCCAGCGCGGCTTCCTCGCCGGTTTTCCCGTGGTCGACTTCAAAGTCATCCTCTACGATGGCTCGTATCACGATGTAGATTCCAACGAGCTTTCCTTCAAGACCGCCGGCCGCATCGCCTTCCGCAAAGCCATGGAGCAGGCTAAGCCCACGCTGCTGGAACCGGTGATGAATGTTGAGATCACCATCCCTGACGAGTTCGCCGGCTCCATCATGGGCGATCTCAACAGCCGTCGCGGACGCATTCAGGGCATGGACAACAAGGGCGGCAAGACCATCGTGAAAGCCGAGGTGCCGATGGCTGAAATGCTGACCTACGGCACCGACCTGACGTCGATGACCCAGGGCCGCGGCAGCTTCTCCATGGAGATGGACCATTACGACGTGGTGCCACAGGCGCAGCAGGAAAAGATCATCATCGCCGCCAAAGCCGAGCGCGGCGAGGACGTGGAAGAGGAAGAGTAACAGCGACGAGCCGCGTGCTTCGGGCAACTAGCGACTAGCAACTAGAAGCCATCTCATAAATCGTTTTGAAAGGGCACGGCTTCAGCCGTGCCGTCCAAAGGCTCGAAAAAACTGGGCTTTAGCCCCTGCGGGAAGCCGCGGTTTACCGAGCTGGTTCATTATGAGA
>JBARGS010000315.1:0-1622 GCA_049798495.1 Candidatus Korobacteraceae bacterium
GAACAGCAATGAGCGCGCCAGAGAGCTCCAAACTTCGTTGCCGTCCTGACGGAAGCACCCGCTTCGTACTTGCCTCTCTCCGCAGTGAAGGGGCGCACCTTCACATGCGCCATATGCGCCTCACCGATTTGTCATCACGAGTCGGCTTCAGCCGACGAGAGCCTGCCCTGAGCTTGTCGAAGGGGATCTGCTTTTCTGGGTTCGCGCTCGCCTGCTTGCTCCTGCTCTTGACCGCCGTCGCTTCCGCACAGCAGGTCACACCCTGGAACAAGATCCAAGCTCCTCCGCTTCCGGCATTCGCCCCGGCCGAGCCTACGCGCGTTCAGCTCGCCAACGGCATGGTGATCTTCCTGCAGCCTGACCACGAGCTGCCGCTAATCACTGCCACGGCGCAGATCCGGGGCGGCGCCATCTCAGAGCCGGCAAACAAAACCGGCCTCACCGATCTGTACGGCGATGTCTGGCGCACCGGAGGAACGAAGAGCAAAACGGGCGATCAGATGGACGACTTCCTCGAGGCCCGTGCTGCAAAGATCGAAACCGACAATCAGTCCGATTCCACCAGCATCTCACTCGACTGTCTGAAAGGGGACTTCGACGCGGTCTTTGAGATGTACCTCGATCTCCTGCACAATCCCGAGTTCCGCGAAGACAAGCTGGAGTTGGCCAAGGATCAGATGTACACCGGCATCGCGCGACGCAACGACAATGTCGGCTCCATCGTGCACCGCGAGAGCCTCATCATCGCCTTCGGCAAGGACAACCCCTACGCGCGCGTGGCCGAGTACGCGACCGTGGCCGCTGTCACCCGCCAGGACCTGATCGATTGGCACCAGAAGTACGTCTATCCCAACAACATCATCTTCGGCATTACTGGCGACTTCGATCCCAAGGCGATGGAAGCCAAGCTGCGCCAGGCGTTCGAGTCGTGGCAGAAGGGACCGCAGGCGCAACAGCCTGACATCAAGTTCACCGAACCCAAGCCCGGCCTGTACTTCGTACGCAAGTCCGACGTAAACCAGAGCAGCATCAACATGCTCGACCTGGGCATCGAGCGCAGCAATCCCGATTACTATGCGGTAACGGTGATGAACGAGGTCTTCGGTGGAGGATTTTCCTCACGGCTGTTCAACAATCTGCGCTCCGGCAAAGGGCTGGCCTACGACGTCGGCGGCGGCGTAGGCTCCGGCTGGGATCACCCCGGGCTAACCGACATCGAAATGCAAACCAAGAGCGCCAGCACAGTTGAGGGCGTTCAGGGGCTCGACGGCGAAATTGATGGCATGCTGAACAAGCCCGCAACGCCGGAAGAACTGAAGCGCGCCAAGGACAACATCCTGAACTCCTTCATCTTCCGCTTCGACACGCCGGAAAAAGTGCTGCGCGAGAAGATGGCTTACGAGTTTTATCACTATCCCCTGGATTTCCTTGAGCATTACCGCACGGAAGTGGAGAAGGTAACGGCTGAAGACGTCAGCCGTGTAGCGAAGAAATACCTGCACAAGGATCGACTGGCGGTGCTGGTGGTGGGGAATGACGCTGAGTTCGGCAAAGCGCTGAACACACTCGGACCGGTGCAGGATGTCGACATTGCGATTCCACCGCCGCCGCCGGGGCTGATG
>JBARGS010000316.1:0-10547 GCA_049798495.1 Candidatus Korobacteraceae bacterium
CCGCATCAGCGATATTGATGCGCAGATTTCCCGGCAACAGGAGCGACTCATGCCAGATCTCGGTCGAGCTGGTGCCGTCCGGCTTGTGCGTGATGCTCTGCTGCTCGAAGGTTAGCGTGCGATACCATTTCTCCGAATAGCGGTTGTGCATGGCTGCAATCAGCTCTGCCGGTGTAGAGATGGTCTGCGCGCAGGCAGCGGCAGCCGTGAAAACAATCGCGACAAGCTTCAATAAGTTGCGCATGCTTTTCTCCAGGATTCCAACGGAATGGTGAGGCGCCGGGGTAACTGTCTGCAATTAGACGTGCCAAGACTAGAAATGCCACTCAGCAACGAGTGGCATTCCAGAAGATACTGATCGATGGCCCGATCGACGAGTAGCGGAGTAGTTAGGATTTCCCCTTGCGCTTCCGTTCGGCCCAACGCTGCTTCATCATTTCAGAAATACGCTTGCGAGCGGCAGCGCTCATATGACGGCGGCGAGGAGCTGCAGCGGCGGTTGCAACATTCCGGCTTCCTGCAGGCCTGCCACGGCGGCGCTGTCCGGGAGCAGTTCCCTCCAACGCCGATATGGCCCGATCAAGACGGTCGCGCTCTCCCTTTAAATCGGTAAGTATGTTCTGAATATCCATGCTTCTCCTTTCGAGCTGTTAAAACGCCCCGAGTAGTTTAACAGTATGTTTAAAATAGTGCTGACAAATTCTATTACAAACGCGTCATTCATCTGGCGACATCCTGGGGTGGTAACGAACCCTAGCACGTACGTAACGCGTAGTGAGCCTAAGATAGCGTTTGGACGGTCGGAAAAACGGCACTTGTGGGCCTGGAGCAGCTAGTTACCATCACTCCAGCGCACTACAGAGTTGACCGTACATGGGAGCTTGCTTTGTTCAAGAAGAGTTACCACATGACTCCGCAACAGTTCCGCGAGTATGGACGCGCCGTAGTGGACTGGGTAGCGGACTATTACGAAAGCATTGAGAACCTACCCGTGTTATCTCAGGTCGAGCCTGGTGAAATCCGGCAGCACCTTCCCTTGCATCCCCCTCGCGAGGGAGAAGAGTTTGCCGCGATCCTCGAGGACATGAACCACGTAATCCTGCCCGGGGTAACTCACTGGCAGTCCCCCAATTTCTTCGCCTATTTTCCCGCTAATGCTTCGGGTGCTGCCATTCTGGGCGACCTGCTGTCCTCAGCGCTCGGAGTGCAAGGCATGTTGTGGGCTACCAGTCCAGCTTGTACCGAATTAGAGACCCACGTTCTGGATTGGCTGGTGCCTATGCTTGGTCTACCTGATAAGTTCTTATCGACCAGCAGCGGAGGAGGTGTGATCCAGGATACGGCTTCCAGTTCTTCCCTGTGTGCCATGCTGGCAGCCCGAGAGCGCGCTACCGGTTACCGGAGTAATCACTCCGGATGCGACGGTCGTCTAGTCGCTTACACCTCGAACCAGGCACATTCGTCGCTGGAGAAGGCTGCGATGGTTGCCGGTATCGGCCTGGATAATCTGCGATTAATCGATGTAGATGAATACTTCGCTATGCGCCCCGATGTCCTGGAGAAGCAGATTCAGCAGGACCGCGAGTCAGGACTTATTCCGTTCTTTGTATCGGCTACCGTGGGAACTACTTCCTCCAACGCGCTCGATCCTCTTCCGGCGATAGGCGCCATCTGCGGCAAGAACCAGCTTTGGTTCCACGTGGACGCAGCTATGTCGGGCACGGCGGCTTTGTGTCCGGAGTTCCGCTACATCCAGGACGGACTTGAGCTCGCCGATAGCTATACCTTCAATCCGCACAAATGGATGTTCACCAACTTCGATTGCAATTGCTTCTATGTTGCCGATCGCAAGGCGCTCATCGACACGTTGAGTATCCTGCCGGAATACCTGCGCAACCGGGCAACCGAGTCGGGTGCGGTTTTCGATTACCGCGACTGGCACATTCCGCTCGGGCGCCGCTTCCGTTCGTTGAAGCTATGGTTCGTCATCCGCCACTATGGCGTCGAGGGGCTGCAGTTTCACGTGCGGCAGCATGTGCAGTTGGCGCAGCAATTCCTCGCATGGGTGAAGCATGACGATCGCTTCGAAGTAGCCGCTCCGGCTCCGCTGAACCTGGTTTGCTTCCGCCATCGTGGCGGCGACGGAAGCAACGAGACTCTGATGAACCGTCTCAATCGCAGCGGCGACCTCTATCTCACTCACACGCGCTTGCATGGCAAGTTCACTCTGCGATTCTGCGTGGGGCAAACCAATACGACACAGACACATGTCGAGAATGCATGGAAAAGGATTCAAGAGGAAGCGACCAGGCTCTAGCAGAGAATCGCGAGGATGTCCAAAAACGGGGCTAATGGTGCGAATTGCGCTGCGACTACTATCGTTTCCGTTGACACCGCACGCGGGCGCGCGATAAAGTTGCAACGCCTCGAAGGTGGAACTCAATTCCTTCCGTCCAGCGCAACTACTCATTCGTGCTCAGAGTCAACACCAGTCTGAATCACCACGAAGAAAGAAGACTTGCCAATGAATCAGCTGTATTTTTCTTCCCGCCATTCAACCGGGCGGGCGGCGCTGACCGTCGCGCTCGCATTCGCCTTGGGAATCATGGGATCGGTCTCAGGCCACGCGCAAGGTATATTCCGGCAGCTTAGCCAGGACAGCTTTACCAACCAAAGCAGTCAGCACAAGAGCGAAGTTGAACCCGGCGCTTTCGCTAATGGAGCTACCATCGTAACCGCCTTCCAGGTAGGGCGCATTTCCAGCGGCGGCGGCGCCGATATTGGATGGGCGACGTCGTTGAACGCCGGCATCTCCTGGACCAACGGATATTTGCCCGGTCTTACACAGTATGAAGGCGCCGGACCCAACAGCGCTGCCAGCGATGCTGCGGTCGCCTATGACGCCAAGCACGGCCAGTGGCTGATTTGCACCTTGCCCATCGGCAATTTCGATACGGTTGCGGTCAGCCGCTCCAGCGACGGCATCCACTGGGGCAATCCGATTTATGTGATTACCAACCAGGACGCCGACAAGAACTGGATCGCCTGCGATAACACGGCAACCAGTCCTTACTACGGAAACTGCTACGTCGAGTGGGACAATCCCGATGTCGGCGACCTGCTGTACATGAGCACTTCCAGCGACGGCGGCCAGACTTGGAGTTCTCCGAAGACCACCGCCGGAAACGATTACGGCATTGGCGGCAATCCCATCGTTCAGCCCAACGGCAACGTGGTCGTGCCTTTTGCCGATTTCGAGGGCGGAATGTCGGCTTTCATGTCCACTAACGGTGGCCAGAGCTGGACGGCAGCGGTAAGTATTGCCAACGCCCCCAGCCATGGCGAAGCCGGAGGTCTGCGTAGCGCGGGTCTTCCCTCCGCTGCCATCGACGGCGCGGGCACGGTGTACACGTCCTGGTCGGATTGCAGCTTCGAGAGTGGCTGCTCGGCCAATGACATCGTGTATAGCAGCTCGAGCGACGGAGTCCACTGGTCGCAGAAGGTTCGCATTCCCATGGATCCCGTGGGCAGCGGCATCGATCACTTCATCAACGGCATGGGCGTCGACATCCGCACTTCAGGAAGCACGGCCCACATGGCGATGACTTATTATTACTATCCGGTCTCCAACTGCGGAGGTAACTGCCAGCTCTTCGCGGGCTTCACCCTTTCCAACAATGGCGGAAACACCTGGACTGCAGCGCGGCAGCTTTCCAACGCCATGCAGCTGAGCTGGCTGCCGAATACGTTCTCCGGCAGGATGGTGGCTGACTATGTTGCTACCGTCTACCCGGCAGGCGGCAGAGCCTTCCCAGTTTATGTGATCGCCAATCCGCCGGCAGGTGGCTTGTTACAGCAATCCGTTTACACCGAGGGCTACGGTTTCACCATGGATGAGATGAACCTGCCGCTGATGAGTTCGAAGGACGACAAGCCGATTCCCGGCATCAAGTCCGATCATCCGATGAGAACCTACTACGACCTCGACAACGAAAACCCCAATCATCCGGTGGGCAAACAACCGCCTCACCAAAAAGACTAAACGATTCGCGTCGATGACGGGCCGCTGGCGCATATGCGCTGGCGGCCTTTTTTCGTGGAATCGACTTATTCGCTCGCGATTACCGGTTCAGGTCGTCAGACCTGATGGCTGTGTTTGGCAGATCTGTGCTCGGATCGTACTGCTCCACCAGTTAGAATCATGTATTCCCGGTTTCAGGATTCAAGCCGTCGTGAACCTTTGGGCACCTTTGTGCGTATTAGATAAAGGTCCCCGACATAAAACGTAGCAGTCAAAGAACGCAAACTGAAGTGGCAGCTCCAGGAGACAGGAAATGTTCGTTCTTAATTTCGTCAGGTCCGCGAGTCGGATGGTGCTCACGCTAGCCTTCGTGGGCCTGGTTGTACCCTGCGGTTTTGCTCAGAATGCCGCTCCTCAAGGCACGCAGGCGGTTCCGCCTCCGCTGACGCCGATGCCGCAGGCTCCGGCGCCGCAGCACAATGCGCCTCTGTATTCCGACCAGAATTATTCGCAGCCGAAATCCTCGTTTCCAAATTTGATTGCTCCGTATACATCGCGCCGGGTACCGCCGCCGAACCTGACGAATTCCAGCCGCACCGACCAGTTGTTCCGCGACGGAACCATGTACCTGTCGATCAACGACGCGGTTGCCATGGCGCTGGAAAACAATCTCGACATCACGTTGCAGAGGTATAACCTCTCGATTGCCGATACCGATATCCTGCGCACCAAGTCCGGCTCATTTGACCGCGGCGTCAACTCATCGGTGGTGCAGGGCACGCCCGGCGGCGCAATTGGAGCCACATCCTCCGGGGGCACCGGCAGTTCCGCCACGGCTGCTCAAGGAACCGGCGCCGGCGGTACGCAGATCGGAGCCGGCGGTGCGGGCGCTGGTGCAGCCGGCATTGTCACATCGACCTTGGGCGGTGGCCCGGCGATCGACAGCTTTGATCCGATTATTGGTGGCAACATCCAAGGCGAGCGCGCCACCACCCAGGAGCCGAATATTATCTTCACGGGCGTCCCGGTGTTCAATCAAAACACCAGCCTTTATAACTTTAACTACGCCCAGGGGTTCGCCACCGGCACCCTGGCTAGCGTCACCTTCAATAACAACCGCATCTCGGTGAATTCGCCGTTCTACATTGTGTCGCCTCAATTGGCGCCGAGCTTCCGCTTCCAGCTGCGCCAGCACCTGCTGCAAGGGTTCGGCTTCGATCCCAACCTGCGCTACATTCGTATCGCCCGCAACAATCGCGAGATTGAGGACGTGGTTTTTCGCCAGCAGATCATGACCACCGTCTCGCAAGTGGAGAACATTTACTGGGATCTCGTGACCCAGTATGAAGCGGTGAAGGTCAATGAGCGCGCTTTGCAGCTGGCCGAGAAGACGCTCTCCGACGATCAGGAACAGGTCAAGATCGGCACGCTGGCTCCCATCACGCTGGCTCAGGCCCAGAGCGGCGTAGCCACTGCCAAGCAGAACCTGATTGCCGCGCAAACCACTCTTCAGCTCGAGCAACTGCTGATGAAAAACGCCATCACCAAGAACATGGTCGATTCCATACTGGCGTCGGCCCCGGTGATCCCGACCGATACCTTGCGATCCAACGAACAGTATGAGGTTCGGCCGGTGGCCGATCTGATCGAGGAAGCCTTGCAGGGGCGTCCTGAGATCGTTACCGCGCGCATCAATCTCACCAACCTGGAAATCTCGCGCAAGTCGATCAAGAGTTCGTTGCGTCCGACCTTGGATGTTTACGCCTTCTATGGAGCCTCGGGCTTGGCGGGCGATCAGACCACGTTGCTTCCTCCGTGCGATTTCAGCGGAGCGATTCCGGGTGAGAACTGCCTGAATCCGGGCACCTTCCCCAACAGCGGTTACGGACATGCTTTTCACCAGCTGTTCAACAGCACGTCGCCGGACAAGGGTGTAGGCGTCAATATGAACATCACCATCCGCAACCGCGCTGCCCAGGCCGACCAGGTACGCTCGGATCTGGAATACCGCCAGGCGCAAGTGGCGCTGCAACAGACAGAAAACGCCGTCGCGCTACAGGTGCGCAACGCACAATTCACCATGCAGCAGAACTACGCCGCATTGCAGGCGGCGATCGCGGCGCGCGACTATGCCAACGAGAGTCTTGTGGCCGAGCAGAAGAAGTTCAGTTACGGTGCGTCGACTCCGACGCTGGTGTTGCAGGCGTCCAGCAATCTCACGCAGGCTGAATCCAACGTTCTGAATGCCGCAGCCAATTACGAAAAGTCGAAGGTGACGCTGGATCTTTACACCTCGGAGACCTTATCGAAGTTAGGCATCGATATGGGCGATGCGGAAGCCGGGCAGGTCAAGCACATGCCGACAGTCAAGGGCGTGGTTCCGGCCAATACGCAGGAGATCACGACGCCTTCCCAAACGCCGCAACCACAGGTGCCTGGCACCATGACGCCTCCCGTCCAAACCAGTCCTCAGACGCCGACGACGCCGGCACAGCCTCCTCAGGGAGACGCCGAGCCTCACTGATGAGGCGCAAGGTCCGCGAGATTGGGTCGCACCGCGATCGTAATCTTCGGATGAGCGGGGTCGGCGTGTGAGCGGTCAAACTAGCCGCAAAAGCGGCGGGATGAAGTTAGGCGGAGGCGTCAGCCCCCGCACAAGTGGGAGATTTTGCCGAGCCGCAGAGCGGCGACACGGGTTTGCGACACAGTGTCGTGAGGCCCCGGTCACGCGGGAGACGGGCCGCAGTAACAGCCATAGGCCGAGAATCTGGCGCGACTAGATGGCGAAAAAAATCGCGGTCGAGTCGATCACACTGAAAAGGGGCAGGTCGCCCCATCTAAGCTGAACATGCCAACTAAAAACCCTGACTCCTACCCAACAAAAAAGCCGGAGCATGAGCTCCGGCTTTCGCGGAAAATGCTAACAGATTAGCGGTTCAGCTTGCGGCGAACGCTGCCGAAAACTGCTACTAATCCGGTTCCCAACAACAGCAGAGAGGACGGCTCCGGAGTGGTGCCCGAGCTGCTGGTGCTCGTGCTGCTGGCACCCAGGACATCAAAAGCTCCGATGGGGTTTCCGGTCCCGTTCGAATTCCAGCTATTACCGCCATCCGTGGAATACAGATCGAGGCCGTTTACACCCTGGCTATTCCAGTTCCAGGCTTCCCAAGTGGTGGCGCTGAGGCTCTCCGGTCCCAGAAGCACGAAATACTGCGAACCGGCCGTGAGATTCACGCCGGAAATGCCGCTGATGGTAACCAAGCCGCAGCAACTGCCGAAGTTCGTGCTGCTGGACAGGTTGTCCCAACGGCCCAACTGGGTGCCCGGAAGGCCACCATTGTCGGTCCAAATCGACGCGTAGAACGAGTTCACACCCGTGACGTATCCAATACCTATGTCAATCTGGGAAATACCGCCCGACAGCAGCGAGGTAAACAGATTGGCCTGGGTGAAGCTCGTGCCCACCGTGCCCGTGCCGGAGACAGTCCAGCCGTCGCAACAGTTGTACACGTTGCTTCCCGTGCCGAGGTCGGTAAAGAAGGTTTGTTGCGCCACCGCCGGCAGACCGACGCACAGCGCGAGTGCCAACAAGCAGAACGAAAAGGCGAACTTTTTGCTCAAGGGTTCCTCCGTTTCCAATGAAACACATCGAGGCATCGTGCAGGGCCCACTATTGTGCAAGAACAGGTCAAACTCCCCCACCCCGCCCTTACACCTTCCATCCGCGCTCGACGGACACATAGCACGGACCAAGACGCTACTTGTTATTGCAATCTGAGTTCCGCGCTAAATTGTTGATAAGGTTTGTGTTTGTCGACGACAGGTGCAAGAGGTTGCAGTAGATTTCCCAATCCTTTCCCCATTTGATGGGGCCCAACCGCCCTTGTCATGGCACCAATGAGCGGCACTACTATGGGCCACCGGGCTCCGTTTGCGACGCTGAAGTGGTTTTGCAGGGCTTAGCCTGTCGCTGGGACCTGTCTTTCCCGGAGGTCTTCAGCGGCGTAGTTCGCGGTCGATGGCATGCGAGCCGATCGGAGCTTTACCGCGTTCCGACGTCCCCCGGATCATGTGTCCGGAGGGCGCTGACTTGTGTCCTTATCAACGCCTCCAGCCGGGACAACCGCTGCTCCAGTTCGTCAATCTTCTTCTCCTGCGTCTTGATTACTCCCGCCTGCGCTTCCGCCCGGCGATATTGCTTCTGCACCTCGTTCAACAGCATGGTGCTCAGATATTGATAGCGCACAGAGTAAGGCTGGCCGTCGTTGTCATAAGCCACAAGCTCGGGATAAATCCTCGCGACCTCTTCGGCGATCAGGCCATACTGCAAGGTTCGTTCGCCTTTGTCGTACTCGGGTTTGTAGAAGAACGTAACCGGACGCAGCCTCATCAGGGCGCTGGTGCTGTCACCCATGTCGCGGATTTGCTCCTTGAAGCGCAGTGAGGAAGGCTGTGTTCCCAGTTGGCCGTTGGAGTTGACATAGACCGGCACGCCACCTGAGGAGGTCGTACCGTAAATGCCCGCGATATAAGCCGCGCTTTGAAGGCTGCTATTGCCTATTCGAATGGCATTCGATTCGTTTCCTGAGGAGGGCCCTGAATTGTTGATGTAAATGTCGTTGCTGCCCGTGGTGTTGCGGGCGCCCGCGGACATCCCAACAAAAGTGTTGCCGCTGCCTGTAATGTTCTGACCCCCGGCGTTGTAGCCCAGGAATACGTCATTCGATCCCTGCGTGTTTTCGAGGCCAGTGTCGTAACCGAAGAAGCTATTGCTATCGCCAGCGCCATTTTGTACTCCCGCACTCGCGCCGAAAAAGCTATTTCCGGAACCGGTGGTGTTGCCGTAGCCGGCTTCGTAACCGAAAAATGCATTCAAGCCTACGGTAGTAAAATACCCGGCTCGCCAGCCAAAAAAGCTGTTGAAGCTTGCGCTATTGGAGCTAGCGCCGCCAGCGTCGTAACCAACAAAGGTATTTTGCTGGCCGTCAACTACGTTCGCTCCCGCGCCATTGCCGACGAAGGTATTCGTGCCGCCTCCAGCGCCGGAGGCCCCGGCACCTATTCCGACAAAAAGGTTTTGGTATGGAGCGCTGAGCACACTAAAGCCGGTAAGGTTGTAGGTCGTGGCATTAACCGTTCCGCTGACATCCAGGGTTACAGCCGGTGTCGTTGTACCGATACCTATCTTCGACCCGCTCTGGTAGATCGCGGAACTGAGCAGATAGTTGGACCTTGCCCAGATCGCAAGGTAATTGGGGGTGCCATCACCGCCAATCACGGGGCCCGGAGGCGGCGCGGCGGTCTCGTTTCGCGGCCGTTGAGCAGTTGCGTTGCTGGTTATCTGCTGACCGCCGCAAACAGAGGCAAACAGAAAAATCGCCGAAAGAGTAGAGATGATCAACGAGCGCATGTGGCAACTCCTTTGGTAACTGGGTGTTTAAGGGGCGAGATGGAACTGGACCAGCGCGGGGGCGATTGTGGTCTGCCGGTCAAAGCATTGTCAAGGAATAACTCAATCGCAAACCGGATTGCGATGGCCCATCGCGCTCATGTTGCTTCAGGGTTAAAAAGGCCCAAGGGAGTTTGTTGCTTTCCCGGTCAGCCGATAAACTGAGGGTGTAGGGTTCCCATCCCGAACCCGGAACTCTCAACTGTCAGCGGAGGTACGTTGTCGAACGGAAGGCACGGCTTGACTCGCCGTGAAATGTTGGCGACGCTAGCGAAAGGAGCGCTAGCTTATCCCTTTGCGAAAGCTGAGCTGCACGGAGCGCTTCGCCACCCGCAAAACCGGCCGTCGCAGGCGGTGCCAGCCGATTGGCGGCTGGATGGCGAAGAACTTCTGGAAGAAATCGTCAGCCGCGCGTTCCTGTTTTTCTGGAGCGAGTCGGGCAAGCACACCGGCCTGGTGCGCGATCGCGCGTTGGCTGATGGCGGTGACACCCGCCGCATCGCCAGCATTGCGGCGACGGGATTTGGTTTGGCGGCGATGTGCATCGGCCACAAGCGAGGCTACCTTCCCCCGCACGAGATCGGGGCGCGCGTCGTCATCACGCTGCGCTTCCTACTCAACCACGTCGAGCAGGTCAACGGATTCTTCTACCACTTCATCGACATCAACACCGGCAAGCGGTTGCTCCTGTCGGAAATTTCGCCCATCGACACGACCATCCTGCTGTGCGGTGTCCTCATGGCGCGCGAATATTTTCACGATGCCCAGATCTCGCAACTGGCCGACAGCATCTACCGGCGCATCAACTGGCGCTGGATGCTGAATGGCGGCCAGACCTTGGCCATGGGGTGGACGCCGGAGTACAAGTTCATCGGCGCCCGCTGGGATACCTACTGCGAACTCCTGATGATGTACCTGCTGGCCATCGGAGCGCCCGCAAACAACATCCCGGCTGCGTCGTGGAATGCGTTTTCGCGACCGGAGATGGAGTTCGAAGGCTACTCCTACATCAGCGGCCGGGACCCGCTCTTCGTGCACCAGTACTCGCACGCATGGTTCGACTTTCGCAACCAGCGC
>JBARGS010000317.1:0-7575 GCA_049798495.1 Candidatus Korobacteraceae bacterium
GCAGAGAGCAGAATACATAGCCTCGCTCCTGATACAGGAGCGCACGGTTAGCAAAAACAGCTTCGTGCTCCTTGCTGAAATCAGGGCTGTTCATTCATTACGTAGACACTCGAGTGTCGGATAGGTAGGAGAATGATATGGGTCACACGGGTATAGCTTTCGCAGATCCGGGAGAGCTTGCAACGCCAAGCTTTGCCGAAATCATGAGCATCGAAGACCAGCTGCTTTCCCCGGAATCAGACATGAATGAGTACTGCTTCGAAGGCATTATCGGAAAGAGCCCAGCAATTCAGAAGGTGCTGGAGCAGGTTTCGATCGTCGCACCCACTGATTCCACTGTGTTGCTGCACGGAGAAACGGGAACCGGCAAGGAACTTATCGCACGCGCTATTCACAACCTGAGTTCCCGGCGCCAGCGCAGCTTCGTACGCATGAACTGCGCGGCCATTCCTTCGGGACTGCTGGAAAGCGAACTGTTCGGCCACGAGAAGGGAGCGTTTACTGGCGCCCTGATGCAAAAAAAGGGCAGATTCGAACTCGCCGATCACGGCTCCCTTTTTCTCGACGAAATCGGTGACATTAGCCTGGAATTGCAACCCAAGCTGTTGCGTGCCGTACAAGAACAGGAGTTCGAACGCCTGGGCAGTGCAAAGACCATCCAGGTCGATGCGCGGATCATCGCTGCCACCCACCGGGACCTTGCCACAATGATCTGCGAAGGCGAGTTCCGTGAGGACCTCTTCTATCGTCTAAATGTGTTTCCCATCGAGATCCCGCCGCTGCGTGAGCGGCGAGAGGATATTCCCTTGCTGATTGACTATTTTGTATCCAAGCTGTCACGACGTATGGGGAAAAAAATCGAATCGGTTTCGCGAGAAAATATCGATGTGCTGACGAATACGTCGTGGCCTGGAAATGTCCGGGAATTGGCGAACTACATCGAGCGCGCCGTCATTCTCACCGAGGGAAGCGAGCTGTATGTCCCAATTGCAGAGCTGAAGAACGCCATGCCACCGCCTCGCAACAACTCTCCCTGCAGCTTTCACGACGCCGAACGCCGGGCCATCATCGAGGCACTCAAGACTGCCTCGGGCAAGGTCGCTGGAACAGGCGGCGCAGCAGAACGCCTTTGTCTGAAACGTACAACACTGCAAAACAAAATGCGCCGGCTGCAAGTCCGCCGTTCCGATTATGCAGTTCCTTCCGCCTAGTCCGCGCCTGGACGAAGGAGGTTGCGTCAAACGGCAAACGGCAAACGCATCCAGGTGTGGCCTCTTAGGGAGTTGCTGCCCTTGTTTGTCCTCTGCTCGCTGGGGACTTCAAAGTCGCCTACGCAGCGTTCGAATGCAGGACGTAGAATGCGGATTTTATTGTTAAGGTTCGCGAAAGCCTAAAGACTAGCAACGTAGATTTAGGACACTACCCGCGGCAACGGCTTATTGACTAGTCTGTGTGGATTTTGCCGCAATGCCGAGACGGCGCATCTTGTTCTGCAGAGTTGTGCGCTTGAGACCGAGCCGTTCAGCGGCGCCTCCTTTGCCCGAGATCCGTCCGGAAGCGGCTTTCAACGCCTCGATGATTGCATCGCGTTCCGCTTGCGCAAAGCTCGAGCGGGGGAGATCAGCGACACCAGGTCGGCTAGCACTTCTCAATTCCGAGAGCGGCACCTGTAGCTCCTCTCCCCGTGTGAGGATGACGGCGCGCTCGATGAAATTCGCTAATTCCCGAACATTACCTGGCCATGCGCTGTTCGTCAAAGCGTCCATTGCCTGCCTCGGAATCGTCTTGATATCCTTCCGCATGCGTCGCGCTAACTTGGAAACGAAATAGTGGACGAGCAAAGGAATGTCGTCGCGACGTTCGCGGAGCGGCGGGATCTCGATGGGAAACACGTTCAGTCGATAGAAGAGGTCTTCCCTGAAATGCCCGTCGCGAATCATCGCAGGCAGGTCGCGATGCGTGGCGGCAATCATGCGTACATCAACCTGGATGGTCTTTGCACTTCCCAGGCGTTCGAACTCCTGTTCCTGAACTGCACGCAACAGCTTGGGTTGCAATTCCAGGCTGATGTCGCCGATTTCATCCAAAAACAGCGAGCCTTGGTCAGCCAGTTCGAATCTGCCCTTTTTTTGGATCAGCGCTCCGGTGAACGCCCCTTTCTCGTGTCCGAAGAGTTCGCTTTCCAGCAGCCCCGATGGGATAGCAGCGCAATTCATTCTCACGAACGTGTGCTGGCGCCTGGAACTCAGGTTGTGAATCGCTCGTGCGATAAGTTCCTTGCCGGTTCCTGTCTCTCCGTGCAGCAAGACCGTGGAATCGGTAGGCGCAACGATGGATACCTGTTGGAGTGCCCTTCGGAAGGTCGCACTCTTTCCAATGATGTCTTCAAAGTTGTAATCCGAACTGATCTCCGATTCCAGGTACAGACGCTCTTCTTCCAGGCGGTCCCGCGCCGCCGCGACCCGGCCGTAAGCAACCGCATTCTCGACGGCAAGCGCGATCTGCGTGCTTATCTGCGATAAGAGATCCAGATCCTCCTGGCTAAAGCTGTGCGGCCCGCGGCTGCCTAACGTGATTACACCCAAAGGACCACGTGCGGTCACCAATGGGGCCAGCGCCATCAAAATGATCGACTCTGCTCTGAGCTTTTCAAGAATGGGCGCTGGGAGTTTCTCGATCTCCTCGATCGACCATAGTTCAGGCGTGTGGGCGGACATTCTTGCGTAATCGGGACCGCTAAACTCGGACCTCTCGCCGGGCGCGAAGAAACCTTTGCCGCTGGGGAAATCCAATACGACGCATTCCAGTTGGTTTGACTTCTTGTCAACCAGCCAGAATCCCGTGAAGTCGTTGTTGAAATAACTCCGGATGGATGCCGATGCGGACTCGAACAAATCGTTAATATCCAGCTTCGAAACGATGTAATTGTTGATATCCAGCAAAAGCTTCAGTCGGTCCCGTTCTTTCGCCACCTGCCGCTGGTAACGCTCTGCGCTGTCCCTCGCCACTGCGCACTCCAGCGCGACCGCAAGGTGCGACGCTAGGGAACCGAGCAGTTCGACATCTTCGAGGAGAAATTCCTGCCCACGGTCCTTCGTTACTGCGAAAAATCCGTATCGTTGCTGGGAGGTGGACACTGGAAACAAATACGTGCTTCGTCCGACGCTTTCAGGTGCAAACCGCGCCAGCTCAGGAATTTTCACCATTTCCTGCGCTAGGTCAGGGAGGAAAACTGGTTTCTGTTCTTCGAGGACTCGCGCTGGTGCCCCGACGCGCGAAATCTTGGTACCTGTGCTGATTAACGGCGCGTCCGGCGCTTGATCGAACTCGAACAAATGCAGACTTTCTCGGCCACTGTCCAGGATGTAGAGGTGCGCTCCATGGATGCTGCAAGTGCTGGTCAGAAGACCCCGCAGGCTTTGCACCATAGCCTTGACGGTAGGCTGGTCGGCCAGGGTGCTGGACATGTCCAGCAAAGTTCGATAGCGATCTTCGGCGCTCGCCATGGCACACTCCGAGACGATTGCATTAGCGACGGAAGGGAAAACCGAAATCATCTTATCAAGCGACTCCAAGGTTTGGCTGAGACCGGTAATGCGCCGGGGGTATTGTTCATGATGCATTCACTGTCCGAGCTCCTCCTTCGTTTTCGACCAGTCGGGTGATCAGCGCAAACAGCAGACTTACCGATATCCCACACATCAGCACTCCCATCATGCTTTCCAGGGGCCCCAAGAGGTGCCAACGGGAGGGGAGCACCACGTCGCCATATCCAACCGTCGAATAACTGGCTGCTGAGAAGTAAAAGGCTGATTCCCATGATGAGAAGCAAAGCCAACGATAGCAGCTGGCCCAAAGCAGGATCACAACGCCCTGCAGGAAAACGATCGCTATTGTGGTTTCCATCACCAGTGCCGCAGAGCGAGAGATCGGAAGCTTTCGAATGTCCTTCACCGCAACCGTCCTTAGCCACTGTACAATCATGGCGACGCCGGCACATTGCAAACTCAACGTCGACAGTACGAGTAGAACAGCTGCGGCAATCTGGTGAAATAAGGTCATTATCCAAAGCGCTCCGTTTGGTCCGGCGGCGACATGCCTTGCTCTGGCATGGGGCTTCCCACAGAACTGCTACCTACCCATCTAGCTCCGCCAACCGCCCCCCAGGTTCCTGTAGAGATCGACGAGCGCCAGAAGCTCATTCAGACGTGCCTGTGCCAGTCCTAATTCGGCATTGAAATAGTTGGTCTCATTGGTTAGCACTTCCAGATAGCTGGCGCGACCACCGCTGTAACGCACCTCCGAAAGGCGCGCTGAATCCTGGGCAGCCACGGTCAGTTGATCCTGGTATTCACGGAAATCGCGGTCTTTTTGATACGCGACCAGCGAGTCCGAAACCCCCCGAAAAGCCTGCTGAATGGTCTGCCGGTAAACCAGCAGCATTTCCTGCTTTTGTGCTTCGCTATACCTCACGCCGGACTTGATCCTTCCGCCGGAAAAAATGGGCTGCATCAGAGTGCCTCCGAATGCCCACAATCCGGCCGGACCGGTAAACAGGCTGGTCAGCGCGGAGCTGGCAAATCCGGCGTTTGCGGTCAATGAAATGTTGGGGTAGTACGCGGCTTTGGCGACGCCGATCTGTGCATTGGCAGCGATGAGCTGCTGCTCGGCCTGGCGGATGTCGGGCCGCCGTGCCAGCAGTTCGGAAGGAAGCCCGGCCGGCACCTCGGGAGCATGTGGTTGTTCGGTCAGCGGCAGGCCGCGCGCTATGGGCCCGGGATTGTTTCCGAGCAAGGTGCTGAGGTAGTTTTCCTGCTGCTCGATACGGCGTTCAAGGTCGGGTATGTTTTCGGCGGCTGTGGCTACCAACTGCTCCGCCTGGCGCACGTCGATCATCGTCCCGGCGCCCCCGTCAGCCAGCGTCTGCGTCAGTCTCAGGGATTCCTTACGGTCAGCCAGCGTTCGTTTCGAGATATCCAGCTGCAGGTCCAGAGCGCGAAGCTGGAAGTACGATGCCGCGACATTACTGACCAGCGTCGAGGTGACGTATTCCCGCGCCCAGCGCGCCGCAAGCAGGTTTGCCCGCGCCGCTTCCGTTGCGCGGCGGTATTTGCCCCAGAAATCCAGTTGCCAATTGAAACTCGCCGCAGCCACATTGAAGCTGGTATCCGTGTTGGGAGTAAGTGTAGTTCGCGGGATATCTGCATTGATGGCCGCAGCTCCGACAGATAACGTGGGCAGCTGGTCGGCGCGCGTAATCCCCAATTGCGCCTGGGCCTTCAGTATCCGCGCTGCCGCGATGTTCACATCGTAATTGCTCTTCAACGCGGTGCGGATGAGCTCCTGGAGCTGCTGGTCCTGGAAAACCTCCCACCACTTCTCCTCGCCGAGCGACTGGGCTGCAGACTGCTTGGTCTTTTCTACGCTGGATGGGCTCGCAGCCTGTGGCGTCTCCTGCGAAGGCGCGGCGCCACGATAGCCGCCGGGAACATCCACTGTTGGCCGTTTGTAGTTCGGACCTACGGTACAGCCCACGGTTAACAGAGTCGCGATCAAAACTGCGCTAAGTGCCTTCATTTAGTCTCCCTCCACAGGCATCGGCTGCGGTATTGCGGGAACCGGCTGTGTCTCATGCTTACCCAAACCGGTCAGGCGTTCCACAAGCACGTACAACGCCGGGATGATAAAGATGGCGATGCCGGTAGCGGCCAGCATGCCGCCGATTACAGCAGTGCCCATGATTTGTCTTCCGACGGAACCCGCGCCGGTCGCGATGAACAAGGGCACGCAGCCGAGAACGAATGCGAACGATGTCATCAGGATGGGCCGCAATCTCAGTCGGGCGCCTTCCAACGCGGCATCCACCACCGACTTGCCATAGACTTCGTGTTGCTCTTTGGCAAACTCCACAATCAGGATTGCGTTTTTGGCCGCCAACCCGATCAGCATCACGAGTCCGATCTGCGAGTAAACGTCGTTGTCGATCTGCACCATGAAGGCAGGGAAGATCATCCCGAGCACGGTGCGGCGCAGCCACAGCAGTCCGAAGGCGCCGGCCACCGCGACGGGGGTGCTTAGCAGGACGCTGAACGGCAGCGACCAGCTTTCATACAGCGCCGCAAGAATGAGGAAGACGAACAGCAGCGAAACCCCGAAAATAACCCCCGATGGGATACCCTCGCGTGCTTTTTGCTCTTGCCGGGACATGCCCATGTAGTCGAAGCCCATCTCCGGTGGCATCGTCTGGTGGAACACATCTTCTAGAGCGGCGGTGGCCTGATCGGAGCTGTAGCCTGGAGCAGCGCTGCCGATGATCTGCGCTGCCGAATACTCATTGAAGCGCATCTTGAATTCAGGGCCGTAGCGTGACTCGAACCTTGTCAGCGCTGACAAGGGCACCATCTCGCCCTTGCTGTTGCGCACGTAGAACTGTCCTGCGTTGTCGAGGTTGGAGCGGTACGGCGCTTCTGCTTCCACACGCACTTGCCAGGCGCGACCGAAGTCGTTGAAGTAGTTAACGAACAGGCCGCCCATGAAAGCCTGAAGCGTGTCATAGACATCGCTGAGCTTGACGCCCTGCTTCAGCACTTTCTCCTTATCCACATACACGAACTTCTGCGGCGTGCTTGGTATGTAGGTCGTGGTGACCATGCCAATCTCAGGCCGTTTGCGGGCGGCTTCGAGGAACTTGTTCAGGTTGTTCACCAGAAATTCGGGATCCTTTCCCGCGCGGTCTTCCAGTACGAACTGGAATCCACCCGACGTTCCGACTCCCGCAATCGCCGGTGGAGAGAAGGCGAAGACAGTGCCTTGGGGCAGCGTGAGAAGCTTCAGGTTCAACTTTGCCTTGATCACCTGGAACTGCTCCTCGATTGTCTTGCGCTCTTCCCATGGCTGGAGCGTCACCCAGAAGAACGCGTTGTAGCTGGTGCGGGTGAGGCTGAGGAGACTAAATCCCATAACCGTGCTCGTGTACTTGACCCCAGGCGTGGACTTGAGGACAGCTTCCACCTTGCGGGCTGCCTCCGACGTGGCTTGAAGCGACGACGCTTCGGGCAGCTGCATCTGGATGTACAGGTATCCCTGGTCTTCGTCGGGCAGGAAGCTGGAGGGCAACACTTTCCCGCAGAAGACAGCGATCACCGCAAACGCCGCTACTGCTACCAGAGCAACCGCGCCCTTCCTGATCAACCCGTGGCATGCCCGCACATACAGATTGGTGCCACTATCAAACTTGCGATTGAACCAGGCAAAGAACTTCGCAAGCGGGCCATGTGTCTTTTTCTTGGGCCGGAGAAACAACGCTCCAAGCGCCGGGCTCAAGGTGAGGGCGTTGAAGGCTGAAATGATGACGGAGATCGCGATAGTCAATGCAAATTGCTGATAGAGCCGCCCGGTAATACCCGGAATAAACACCGTGGGTACGAACACCGCAGACAATACCAGGGCTATACCGATCACGGGTCCACTCAGCTCCTGCATTGCCTTGCGAGCAGCTTCCTTCGGGGTCAGGCCCTCTTCGATGTGATGCTGTATGCCTTCGACCACGACAATGGCATCGTCCACGACGAGGCC
>JBARGS010000318.1:0-8721 GCA_049798495.1 Candidatus Korobacteraceae bacterium
CTACGTGCGCATCGATCGCAAGCGCAAGTTCCTGGGAAGCATCTTCCTGCGGGCGCTGGGTTTGCGTTCGGACGAGGACATTCTTCGCACCTTCTATACCGTCGATCGCATTGCCATTCGCGACAAGAAACTGCTGTGGACGCTCGAGCCCAGTTCCGACAAGCCGACCAACCTGCTTGGCATGAAGCTGGCCAAGGCGATCACGGCCAAGAATGGCGACGAGATTTCGCATTCCGGCCGCAAGGTTACGGCTGCGGTGATGAAGGAAATCCAGAAGCACCGCATCTCCGAGATTGAAGCCGACCTGACGGACCTGGAAGGCGCCTTTGTCGCGGCGGACGTTATCGACACCAACACCGGCGAAGTGCTGCTCGAATCAAACTCTGAGCTGACTGCCGACAAGCTGTCGAAGATGATGGACGCCGGCGTCGCGGAAATCCACGTGTTCTTCCCCGAGCGCGACGATGTGGGCACTGTGATCGGCGCCACGCTGCGCCGCGATTCGGTGAAGACGCCGCAGGAAGCGCTGATCGAGATCTACCGCAAGCTGCGTCCCGGCGATCCGCCGACCCTCGACACCGCCACCTCGCTCTTCCACGGCATGTTCTTCGATGCGCGAAAGTACGATTTCTCGCGCGTGGGCCGCTTGAAGTTCAACATCAAGCTGTTCGAGAGCGAGGATGCCACCAATCTCGATAACCGCACGCTGGAGCCGCATGATTTTTATGCGACCATCCGCTACCTGCTGAAGCTGCGCCGCAATCTGGGCTCGGTGGACGACATCGATCATCTCGGCAACCGCCGCGTCCGCGCGGTTGGAGAGCTGCTGGAAAACCAGTTCCGCATCGGCCTGGTCCGCATGGAGCGCGCCATCAAGGAAAAGATGAGCGTGTACCAGGAGATGTCGACGGCCATGCCGCATGACCTGGTGAATGCGAAGCCAGTCATGGCTGCAATCCGAGAGTTCTTCGGATCGTCGCAGTTGTCGCAGTTCATGGATCAGACCAACCCGCTGTCGGAGATCACGCACAAGCGCCGCCTGTCGGCGCTTGGGCCGGGCGGCCTGTCGCGGGAGCGCGCCGGGTTCGAGGTCCGCGACGTTCACCCCACGCACTACGGACGTATCTGCCCGATCGAGACGCCGGAAGGTCCGAACATCGGCCTGATCTCGTCGCTGAGCTGCTACGCCCGCATCAACGACTACGGCTTCATCGAGTCGCCGTATCGCAAGGTGAAGAGCGGCCGCGTGCTCGACTTTCTCACCGTAGTGAACGCCGGCGATAGCGACTATCGCGTCGGCGATCACGCAGAAAAGGCGGAGATCCTGAAAGTCAGTGGCGACCTGAAGGAGCGCCGCAAGAAGCCCATCGACTTCGAGCCGTTCTCGTTCTACCTGTCGGCGTGGGAGGAGGATCGCCACGTCATCGCGCAGGCGAACGCGGAGATCGACGATAAGGGCCGCATCGTTCAGGAACTGGTGAACGCCCGCAAGGCCGGCAACTTCGTGCTGGTCAGCCGCGACGAAGTCGACTACATCGACGTGAGCCCGAAGCAACTGGTATCGGTGGCCGCTTCGCTGGTGCCTTTCCTGGAGCACGACGACGCCAACCGCGCTCTAATGGGCGCGAACATGCAGCGGCAGTCGGTACCGCTGTTGCGCGCGCAAGCGCCCATCGTGGGCACGGGCATGGAAGGGGTTACGGCGCGCGATTCCGGCGCCGTGGTTCTGGCTCGCCGCAGCGGCATCATCGATTCGGTCGACTCCGAGCGCATCATCGTGCGCGTCGAAGGCGAGCATCATCCCATGCAGCTGTCGCGCGAGGTGGGCAGCGACATTTATCAGCTCACCAAGTTCAAGCGCTCCAACCAGAACACCTGTATCAACCAGCGCCCCATCGTGAAGAAGGGAGACCGCGTAGCCAAAGGGCAGGTCATCGCCGACGGTCCTTGCACCGACATGGGCGAGCTGGCGCTGGGACGTAATGTCCTGGTGGCCTTCATGCCGTGGCGCGGTTACAACTTCGAGGACGCGATCCTGGTCTCCGAGAAGATGGTGAAGGAGGACTATTACACCTCCGTCCACATCGAGGAGTTCGAGATCGAGTCGCGCGACACCAAGCTGGGACCGGAAGAAGTAACGCGCGACATTCCTAACGTCAGCGAGTCGGCGCTGCGCGATCTCGACGAGAGCGGCATCATCCGCATCGGCGCGACCGTGAAGGCGGGCGACATCCTGGTGGGCAAGGTCACGCCGAAGGGCGAGACCCAGCTCACGCCGGAAGAGAAGCTGCTGCGTGCCATCTTCGGCGAGAAGGCCGGTGATGTTCGCGACGCTTCGCTCACCTGTCCTCCGGGTATCGAGGGCACGGTGGTCGACGTGAAGATCTTCTCCCGCAAGGGCCAGGAGAAGGACGAGCGCGCGAAGTTCATCGAGTCCGAGCAGGTGGCCAAGCTGGAGAAGAACCTAGCGGACGAGATCCGAATCCTCACCGACGAACGTTTGAAGCGCCTGGAATCGCTGCTCGGCGGTAAAGAGGTATTGGCCGACTTGCACGATGAGCGCACCAACAAGCGCCTGTTGACCAAGGGCGTAATGCTGGATCGCGACGCCATCGAGCGCATCTCGACGCGCAACCTGAAGCGCATTAAGTTCCCCGACAAGGACCCGCGCATCAACGAGCAGATCGACGAAATCGAGGAGATGACTTCGCGCCAGATCGACGTGCTGCGCAAGATTGTCCGCGAGAAGGTCGAGAAGCTGCAGAAGGGCGATGAACTGCCTCCCGGCGTGATCAAGCTGGTGAAGGTCTATATCGCCATGAAGCGCAAGCTGAGTGTCGGCGACAAGATGGCCGGCCGCCACGGAAACAAGGGCGTCATCGCGCGCATTCTGCCGGAAGAGGACATGCCGTACCTCGAGGACGGAACGCCGGTGGAGATCGTCCTGAATCCTCTCGGCGTACCCAGCCGTATGAACGTCGGCCAGATCCTGGAGACGCATCTGGGATGGGCCGGTCACGCTCTCGGCCAAAAGATCGGCGAGCTGCTGAAAGAAAACTCGAAGGCGGAATTTATGCGGCGCGAACTGAAGGCCATGTTCAAAGGCACTCCGTTCGTGGATGACTTGATTAACCTCGACGATGAAGCCCTCGAGAAGGCGGCTGACGGCATGAAAGAAGCCGTGTACTTCGCGTCGCCGGTGTTCGACGGCTCGAAAGAAGGGGAGATCAAGTCGTTGTTGACCGAAGGCAACCTGCCTTCCTCGGGCAAGGCGTATCTGTACGACGGCATGACGGGTGAGAAGTTCGAGCAGCCGGTAACGGTCGGCTATATCTACATGCTCAAACTCTCGCATCTGGTCGACGATAAGATTCACGCGCGTTCCATCGGACCATACTCGCTGATTACCCAGCAGCCGCTGGGCGGCAAGGCTCAGTTCGGCGGACAGCGCTTCGGCGAAATGGAAGTGTGGGCGCTGGAAGCTTATGGCGCCGCTTACATCCTGCAGGAACTGCTCACCGCGAAGTCCGATGACGTTTACGGCCGCACCAAGATTTACGAGGCCATCGTCAAAGGCGAAGCGGCCATTGAGCCAGGCGTACCTGAGTCGTTCAACGTATTGATTCGCGAGTTGCAGTCGCTGTGCCTCGATGTGGAGCTGATCAAGACCAACGAGCGCAAGGCGCCCGTTGCTCCGGCGCCTCCCATTGCGGCCGACTAGGGAGAGAGCCATGACGATAGACGAGAGGCTGGAAAAACTCGTTGGGCGGCACGAAGCTCTGACTCAAACGATCGAGTTGATGGCTCGCGAGATGCACGACACGAAATCCAGCATTGATGGGTTGAAATCCAGCATCGACGGAGTCAAGAGCTATACCAATGAGATCGCCGAGGCGACTGCTCGCCTTCTGCATATTGCCCAGATCCATGAGAACCGGATTACCCGGCTCGAAGGGGAGCAGTAGTAGCAGCAGGGTTACGAGGGCAATGAGAGAAGTTGCCGCGAGTGGAGACAGTAACAACTAAACGATCAGGTTGCCAATTGGCGACCAACAACTGACCACTGGCCACTGGCCATTGGCAACTGAGGACTAAACATGTACCGTTCGAGTCCGTTTGATCTCGGAAACGCCATCGCCGATTTCGACGCCATCCGCATCAGCCTGGCTTCGCCGGAAAAGATTCGCAGCTGGTCTCACGGTGAGGTCACCAAGCCGGAGACGATCAACTACCGCACCTTCAAGCCGGAGCGTGACGGTCTGTTCTGCGCCCGCATCTTCGGTCCGGTCACCGACTGGGAGTGTTTGTGCGGCAAATACAAGCGCATGAAGCACCGCGGGGTGATCTGCGACAAGTGCGGCGTGGAAGTCACACTGTCGAAGGTCCGCCGCGAACGCCTGGGCCATATTGAGCTGGCTTCACCCTGCTCGCATGTGTGGTTCTTCAAGGGATTGCCCAGCCGCATCGGGCACATCCTGGATATTTCGCTGCGCGATCTGGAGTCGGTGCTCTACTTCGAAGCCTATGTCGTAGTTGAGCCGGGCGAAGCGCCGGTGAAAGAACGCGAAGTCATCAAGGATGAAACCAAGTACCGCGAGCTCGATCAGGAGCATCGCGCCAGCGGCTTCAAAGCCATGATGGGCGCAGAAGCCATCAAGGAACTGCTGAAGCGCGTCGAGGTGGAGACGCTTTCCGTCGAACTGCGCGAGAAGATGCGCACGGAAACTTCCGTGCAGAAGCGGCTGAAGTATGCCAAGCGCCTGAAGGTGGTCGAAGCCTTCCGCAAGAGCGGCAACAAGCCGAACTGGATGATCCTCGACGTGATCCCGGTCATTCCGCCGGAGCTGCGTCCGCTGGTTCCACTCGATGGCGGCCGCTTCGCGACGTCGGATTTGAACGATCTGTACCGCCGCGTGATCAACCGCAACAACCGGTTGAAGAAGCTGATGGACTTGCACGCGCCGGAAGTGATTGTGCGCAATGAAAAGCGCATGTTGCAGGAAGCCGTGGACGCGCTGTTCGACAACGGACGCCGTGGCCGCGTACTGCGTGGCGCCAACAATCGTCCGCTGAAGTCGCTCTCCGACACGCTGAAGGGCAAGCAGGGCCGCTTCCGCCAGAACCTGCTGGGCAAGCGCGTGGACTACTCGGGCCGTTCGGTCATCGTGGTCGGTCCCGACCTCAAGCTGCACCAGTGCGGATTGCCCAAGAAGATGGCGCTGGAACTGTTCAAGCCGTTCATCTATCACCGCCTGGAGCAGACTGGTCATTGCACGACAATCAAGCAGGCCAAGGAAATGGTGGAGCAGCAGGAGCCCATCGTATGGGACATCCTGGAAGAGGTGATTAAAGATCACCCCGTGCTGCTCAACCGCGCTCCAACGCTTCACCGGCTTGGCATTCAGGCCTTCGAGCCGGTGCTGGTGGAAGGCAAGGCCATCAAGATCCATCCGCTGGTCTGCACCGCATTCAACGCAGACTTCGACGGCGATCAGATGGCGGTGCACATTCCGCTGTCGCCGGAAGCCCAGGTGGAAGCCAGCGTACTTATGCTGGCCTCGCACAACATCCTGTCGCCCGCGTCGGGCCAGCCGATCACTGTGCCCACGCAGGACATGGTTCTGGGTATCTACTACCTGACCAAAGCGAAGCCCGGAGCCAAGGGTGAGGGACGCGCCTTCGCCAACATCGACGAAGTCATCCTGGCCAAGGAAGCGGGCGAGGTGGAAACCCTTACTCCGATCCGTCTGCGCTACAGCGGCGAGGTCATCGACCTCACCACGGCGTATGACGATCAGGACGTGAGCCACACCGAGCCTACGATGTTCGAGCGGCAGTACATTTCGACAACGGTTGGCCGCGCCATCATGAACGATCACCTGAAGCGCGGCGCTCCGGAGATGCCGTACATCAACGGCCTGCTGAAGAAGAAGGGCAGCGGCAACCTGGTGAATTACTGCTACCTGCGTTTCGGACTGGAAACGACGGTGCGGTTGCTCGATGGCATCAAGCAGCTTGGCTTCCACTACGCCACCAAGGCAGGCCTGTCGATCGGTATCGACGACATGGTTATCCCCGCCGGCAAGGCGACGCTGGTGAAGGACGCAGAGAAGCAGGCGATCGCCGTGCAACAGCAGTATCTGGACGGCGCCATCACCAACGGCGAGCGCTACAACAAGGTCGTGGAAATCTGGTCGGCGATCACGGAAAAAGTTGCCGACGAGATGTTCTCCGCCATGCAGCAGGAAGATAAGGCGGGCGACCTGAACCCGATTTACGTCATGGCCGACTCCGGCGCTCGCGGATCGAAACAGCAGATCCGTCAGCTCTCCGGTATGCGCGGACTGATGGCCAAGCCTTCGGGCGAGATCATCGAGACGCCCATCACGGCGAACTTCCGTGAAGGCCTGACGGTGTTGGAGTACTTCATCTCCACCCACGGCGCCCGCAAGGGACTGGCCGATACCGCTCTGAAGACGGCGGACTCGGGCTACCTGACTCGTCGTTTGGTCGACGTGGCGCAGGACGTGATCATCAGCGAATACGATTGCGGCACGGTCGATGGTATCTACGTGACTTCCATCGTGGAGTCGGGCGAGATCATCGAGCCGCTGCGCGACCGTATCGTGGGCCGCGTCTCGCTGGAGAAGATCAAGGACTACGAAGGCAACATCATCGTCGACATCAACCAGGAAGTTACCGAAGACCTGGCGGGTGCGGTGCAGGCTGCCGGAATCGAGCGCGTGAAGATTCGTTCGGTCTTGACCTGCGAATCGAAGCGCGGCGTCTGCGTGATGTGTTATGGCCGCAACCTGGCTTCGGGCCGACTGGTCGAGCTGGGTGAAGCCACGGGCGTCATCGCGGCGCAGTCGATCGGCGAGCCGGGAACGCAGCTCACCATGCGTACCTTCCACATCGGCGGCACGGCTTCGCGCGTCAGCGAGCAGTCGCGCCTCGATGCCAAGAATAACGGCACGGTGCGCTTCATCAACCTGATCACTGTGCGCTCCAAGGAAGGCCACCTGGTCGTCATGAACCGCAATGGCTCCATCGCGGTGGTCGACGAGAAGGGCCGCGAGAAGGAGCGCTACGCAGTTGTCTACGGCGCCAAGGTCAAGGTCGAGGACGGCACCCAGGTTTCTCTGGGCGATGTGCTGGTCGAGTGGGATCCGTATACCTTCGCGATCCTCACCGAGATTGGCGGCACGGTGCAGTTCAAAGACCTGCAGGATGGCATGACGCTGCACGAGGAAGTCGACGAGGTGACGGGGCTGTCCCGCCACGTGGTTGTCGATTCGCCGGACGAGAAGCGTCAGCCGGCCATTGTCATCAAGGGTGCGAAGAGCAGCAAGCGTTACCTGATGCCTTCCCGCGCTCACCTGATGATTCTGGATGGCGACACCGTCACGCCGGGCGATGTGCTGGCGAAGATCCCACGCGAGACTACCAAGACCAAGGACATCACCGGCGGTCTGCCTCGCGTGCAGGAGCTGTTCGAAGCACGCAAGCCGCATGAAACCGCGGTCATCAGCGAGATCGATGGCGTGGTGAAGTTCGGCGACGTCGCCAAGGGTCAGCGCAAGATCTACGTGGTGGCCGACAACGGTACCGAGAAGGAATACCAGGTGCCGCGCGGCGTTCACATCAATGTCCAGGAAGGCGAGCGTATTCGCGCTGGCGAGCCGCTGATGGATGGTCCGCTGAACCCGCACGACATTCTTGCCGTGCTGGGTGAGAAGGAGCTGCAGGCTTATCTGGTGAACGAAATCCAGGAGGTCTACCGGCTGCAGGGCGTGAACATCAGCGACAAGCACATCGAGGTAATCGTTCGCCAGATGATGCGTTGGGTGAAAGTGGAAGACGTGGGCGATACGCCGTTCCTGCTGGAACAGCAGATCGACAAGTTCCGCTTCCGCGAAGAGAACGAGAAGGCGATTGCCAACGGCGGCAAGCCGGCTACCGGCCGTCCGCTGCTGCTGGGCATCACCAAGGCGTCGCTCTCCACCGACTCGTTCATCTCAGCGGCGTCGTTCCAGGAGACCACGCGTGTGCTGACGGAAGCTTCAATTCAGGGCGCCGTCGATCACCTGCGCGGTCTGAAGGAAAACGTCATCGTGGGCCGACTCATCCCCGCGGGCACCGGCATGGAGTACTACCGCAATGTCCGGCTGTCGCAGGAGATGGAGGAAGCCGCCGCCAAGGTGCAGGAGGAGGTCACGGCCGCGTACGAAGAAGCCGAACGCGCGCTGGAACTGCTCCGGCATGAGGGCGAGAACGAAGGGGAAGAGCTGGTGGCGGAGTAAGAACAGAAGCCAGAACGAAACGGGTGCCCCATTCAAGGCCGGCATTTGGCCTTGAGTGGGGTTTTTCGTTTGGCCACCGAAAAGACCCGCTCAAGCTCCGCTTGAACGGGGCACCCGAGTGTTCACCTGGGCCACCCGCCCTACCGGCAGATGGGGGTGGTGGAAATCGAATCGGAGTGGACGGCCAGAGATCGTGAGTTGAAAATCACGGGCGCTCCACTACGGATCTTCCTCAGCCCAGGTTAGGCCAAAAGCAGGCCGAACCTGGGGCACCAGGCTCAGCGGACCGGAAGCTCGCCGATCCACTAGCCCGTTTTGATCTTTGGGCTCCGCGACCGGGCAAATCTAGTGCATAATGTCCTCGAATCCCTTATTCTTGGTTGCTGCCCACTGGAGACTCGAATGGCCTCTTTTCACC
>JBARGS010000319.1:0-1842 GCA_049798495.1 Candidatus Korobacteraceae bacterium
TTCTCCGGCTTGGTGCTCACCGCTCACATGCTGCAGCACATGATGCTGATGATGATGGCGCCGCCGCTGCTTCTATTGGGCGCGCCACTGGTGCCGCTGGTGCGGGGGCTGCCCATTTTTGCTGCGCGCGAATTTGCCGGGCCTTTTCTCAACTGGCGTGTGGCCAACCGGGTGGGCAGTTTTCTCACCCATCCCATTGTCGCGCTACTCATGATGGGAGTAACGATGTTCGCCTGGCATACGCCGCGGCTATATGAGCTGGCATTGGCATCGAGTTCATGGCACGAGTTCGAGCATGCCTGCTTCTTTCTGACTTCGCTGATCTTCTGGTGGCCCGTGATTCAGCCCTGGCCCAGCCGTGCGCAGTGGCCACGCTGGGCGATCATTCCCTATCTGCTGATCGGCGATGTGCAGAATACGATCTTGTCGGCGACACTGATCTTTGCCGACCGGGTGCTTTACCCGTCGTACGCAACGACTCCACGGCTGTTCGGGTTCTCGGCACAGCAGGACCAGGCAGCAGCGGGCGCTATCATGTGGGTCCTGGGTGGGATGGCATTCATAATTCCCGCCGTCGTGATCGCCATACAGTGTCTGCAGCGGAGGAGGGACCAGGCTGAAACAGCATTCGCTCGCCCGCGGGAGTCCTCTTCGCTTGAGACGATTCTTTCTGCCGCCAATCCCTTCGCACTCGCCCATCGTTACGCGCGTCGGCGATGGAGCAGCCGGACAGTTGAGGCCGTCTCCTTTCTGGTGTTGTTTGCGGTGTGCGGACTCTATCTTGCGCACCTGGCATCGGCCTCGAGTGACGACGATGACCACACCCTTCGATTGCACCAGCAATCGGGCCCCTTTATAGTGGCGGTTTTTGCTGCACCCGGAGACCTGGCAAGCGGTCCCGGCACCTTCAGCGTTCTGGTGCAAGACTCCAACACGCGGGAAGTTCTGCGAGATGCAATTGTCGATCTCAGCGCTCAACGCGCCGGTGATGGGCAACGGTCGGCTTCGGTTCGTGCAAGCGCAGACGGATCGGAGAACAAGCTTCTGCAATCGGCGGAAGTCGATTTCCCCGCTGACGGCGATTGGACCGTCGCGGTTGCGGTGCAACGTGGTCCACAGAGCGCCCGAGTCTCAGTACCGCTGCATGTGGCGAAGTCGGAAGCAGGTATCGCCTGGCCGTGGGCGTATCTGGTTCTGCTGGCTTTTTCCCTCGTGCTGTTGTCGGCGTATCTTTGGCGGCACCGCAACGCCAGAACTGTGCCCGTCGAGCAGCCTGTATCGACGCTCTAGGAAGATCGGCTGAACGTCACCAATCAGTGGCGTCCCGAATTGGAACCGTCTGGCAACCAGGGGATCCCCCCGCCCCCGCCTCTAAAATCTTGAAAACACAGAAATAATGCAGGGTAATAATATAGTTGACTGAAGTTATTGATTCTGCTATGCTACCTCTGCGTTTGAGGTAAGTCTATGAATTCAGGGCTGCTATCACTAACCGGCTCTCCGAAGTCACTGCAAGACGCGATTACCTTCTTTTCCGACTACGAGAACTGCCGCAAGTTCATGGTCGCTGTCCGCTGGGCGGATGGGATTGTGCGCTGCCCGCGTTGCGAGTCTGACAATGTGGTATATCTCGACAAGGCGCGTGTTTACTGGTGCAAGGGCAATCATCCCAAGCAGAAGTTCTCGCTGAAGGTCGGCACCGTATTCGAAGATTCGCCGATCCCGTTGCAGAAGTGGCTCCCCGCGCTGTGGATGCTGGTCAACGATAAGAACGGAATCAGCAGCTACGAACTCGGTAGGGCTCTCCACGTCACCCAGAAGTCAGCATGGTTCATGCTGCAT
>JBARGS010000320.1:0-3701 GCA_049798495.1 Candidatus Korobacteraceae bacterium
ATGTCGATCGGCTCCATCAGCGCTTCTTTCGCCAGCAGCATCGCCTTCTCGGCGGTGCCGCCGATGCCGATGCCAATGATGCCCGGCGGACACCAGCCCGCGCCCATGGTCGGAACTGTCTTCAGCACCCAGTCGACGATCGAATCCGAAGGGTTCAGCATGACGAACTTCGACTTCGCCTCCGAGCCTCCCCCTTTGGCCGCGACGATCACCTCCAGCTTGTCGCCGGGAACGATGGTCATGTTGATCACCGCGGGAGTGTTGTCCTTGGTATTCTTGCGCGAGCCGGCGGGATCGGCCAGCACGCTGGCGCGCAGCTTATTGTGCTCGTGCAGGTAGGCGCGGCGGACGCCTTCGTTCACCATGTCCTCGACGCCCATGGCCGCATCCCATTGGACATTCATTCCCACCTTAAGAAAGACGGTGACGATGCCGGTGTCCTGGCAGATGGGGCGGTGGCCCTCGGCGCACATGCGCGAGTTGATGAGCAACTGCGCGATGGCGTCGCGCGCGGCGGGCGACTGCTCTCTCTCGTAGGCGCGCGCCATGCTCTGAATGAAATCGACCGGGTGGTAGTAAGAAATGTATTGCAAAGCGTCAGCTACGCTCTGGATAAGATCGTCCTGCTTGATAATCGTCATATTGAACCGCCGGAGAAGGATTGAAAATCGGCCGTGCCAGCGCGCCGAATCGAAAAGCCAAGCGGAGCCAGCGCGCTCGTTGCCTGGGAAAGAAAAATTATATCCCTCGGCTGAACCGTCACTTGTGATCTACGAACATTCCCGATGGTTATGAGGAGAACGGTTGCGACGGCGTTGCGAGCTTGGGTTTCAGGCTGATCGGGGCTCATGCCGGGCAGCATGCCACATTGCAGCCACTAAAAGCAGGCCCATCCGGGCGCTACCTTAGCGGACGGACTTTGCATCGAAAGCAACATGCGCAGTCAGAGAAGAAGCGTTGGCGCGCTAGCGACCGTCGTGATTTTCAGTGTCTTGGCCTTCGCAGGAACTCCGGGTTCGTTTCGCGGCAAAATCGTTGACTACTCCGGGCCATCACCCGAGCGGAACTGGATCTATGTGCAGGGCCGAAACGGCATGGTCCGGCGAGTGGAGATTTCCCATGCGACCGTGGAGTACGACGAGGACGTTCCCCCCGCTGACCGGACGCGCAAGCCGCAGGATGCTCTGGTTGCCGGGACGGAAGTTCGCATCACGGCAGAACAGGGAAGTGACGGGGAGTGGCGAGCCAGCAGGATTGAGATTCTGAATGCAGCCGTCAGCCATCAGCCGTCAACTCTCAGCCAAGGATCCAACAACGAGTATTAGAAGTGCTCGTCCCACTCACTAGAGCTTAACTTCAATCGTGGCGTGACCCAGCGCACAACTATAACCGCCTTGGCTGGTGGCTGACAGCTGACAGCTGAGAGCTGACAGCTTCCTAGCACCGTTTCCCGTACATCGACGTATACTGCAGGCCGATCTCGCCGCAGGTGCACTGCTCCACCGAATACACCACGCAGGAATCGAACGGCCGCGAATACACGTGCAGGGTCACGGCGCGCTGATTTAGCTCGCGGGGATTGCGGACGTCGTGAACCGGATTCAGCGGGTCGACCGCGACCGGATTGTCCGCCGTGATCTCGACCATGTCAGTGGGGACGATGTTGCAGCGATGCGCGGCCAGGTCTTCGCTGAGCAGGCGATAGTTCTGCACGGCAAGGCGCCCGATGGGGGCAGCCATCCAGCAGTTTTGTCCCTTGTGATTGTGAATCGAACTACGGTGTCCCACGTCCCAGCAGATGGCCAGCAGTTCGTAGAGCTCGGTCTTATCGATGAGATTGCGAGTGTAGTGCTGCGCGTCCCAGAAGAGATAAGGCTGAATCGTTTCCGGATCAACCGGATTGGCCCGCAGATATTCCAGCGTGCCCTGAACCCCGGTGAAATCCTCCTCGCGCAGCTTGCGCAAGCCTGCGACGAAGTCCTCGATCGTAACCTTTGCAGTAATTTTCTGCGATGACGTAACCGTACTCATGATGCCAGCCCTCCTGGGACGAACCGCTCATTCTAACCCAGCTTCCGCAGTAATGAGCTGCGAATAGCCCATGGCAGCCGACCCGCCGCCGCAAGAAAATTCGTTTTCCGGCTGAGTTGCGGAAATCCATTACCCCAGCTTGCGATTCCAAGCATATAATGGCCGCAAGAAACACCCTGGCAAGGTGTAGCTCAGTGTTCGGCACTGGAGTTTCCCATGAAGTCAATTGCTCTCGCAGCTGCGAGTGTACTCATGCTGGCTGCCAGCCTCGCTCTACCGGCATTGGCCCAGGATAGTACGCAATCGCAAAGCGCATCCCAGCCGCCCGTCAACTCAACCGAGCAGTCACAACCCGCGGCGAATGCAAATGACACGACAACACCTGTCGACGCGACCGCCGCAACCACGCCGACAGCGGGCGCCCCGAAGGAAACCCACAACAAGGACAAGAACGATATCGACGATATTGGCGACCGCAAAGTTGGGTCGACCGGGAAGAGCGTGGGCGATTGGTACTCGATCGACACCGACATCAAGATGGGCAAGCAGTACGCCATGATGGTCGAGTCGAGCGCACGCATGATTCAGGATCCGGTGATCAACGAGTACGTGAATCGTGTGGGGCAGAACCTGGTGCGCAACTCGGATGCGAAGGTGCCCTTCACCATTAAGGTTGTGGACTCGGACGACATCAACGCTTTCGCTCTGCCGGGCGGATTTTTCTACGTGAACAGCGGGCTGATTCTCGCCGCCGATGATGAGGCCGAACTGGCCGGCGTAATGGCGCATGAGATTGCCCACGTCGCGGCGCGCCATGCCACGCGCGAGATGACGCGTGCCCAGGCCGCCAATATTGCGGTTACGATTCCGCTGATTTTTATTAACAGCTGGGGGCTGTACGAAGCCGCCAATGCCGCCATAAGCTTGGCGATGCCAATGGCGTTCATGCACTTCACCAGAAGCTTCGAAGCGGAGGCCGATTACCTCGGCCTGCAATATATGTACAAAGCAGGTTACGATCCGCAGGCGTTTATTTCGTTCTTCGAGAAGATCAAGGCGCAGGAAAAACAGAAGCCGGGCACATTGGCCAAGGCTTTTGCTACGCATCCGCAGACCCCCGATCGCATCCTGAAGAGCCAGGAAGAAATTCGCGAGATCCTGCCGCCGCGCCCGGAATACATTGTCGACACTTCGGAGTTCGAGCAGGTGAAGACGCGGTTGGCGGCCTTCGAGAATGGCAAGAAGGCAATCCCCGACAAGAAAGACAATCAGCCAACCTTGCGTCGCACGCAGACGGCGGACAGCGACAAGGGTCAGCCGGCCAGTAATGGCGACGATCGTCCGACGCTGCAGCGCCGCGACGACGATTATGCCTCGGCCAGTCCCGGCCAGTTCTGATCAGCAATTCTTGCGTGACTGATCCGGCGGCCGCGTGCCGCCGGGTTTGTTTAGAGGCGGATTCTGCCCCACTTAGCCGCACCGGCTCAGCAGTGATAATCCTTTGCAAATCGTTGACAGAACCGTGACATCTGCAAGTCGCCCGCGAACTTAGCATGATGCAGGTCGCCGGCTGCAGTTGGCGGCATCGCATCCCCCTAAACGTGGAGCACCTTACATGAAAGACGCGCGGGTCTGCCGATTTTCAAGGGTCCTGGCCTTGGTTTTTTTCC
>JBARGS010000321.1:0-15354 GCA_049798495.1 Candidatus Korobacteraceae bacterium
TGCCATGACGGCATTCGTTGTCACCACCAGAAGAGCCAGGCCCACGCCCGCCGCGACCAGCAACGCGCACAATCTGATTACCGCCCCAGGCATCTTCCATTGGACGATCGCCGTCACTGCCACACAAATCAGAAAAGCGGCGATCACGTACAGCCCGGCATCCGCCGACACGAGAAAGCATGCCAGGCAGAGGATCGCTGCGACGAGCGCAGGCAGGGCAATGCCAGCAGCACGAGAGGCTACGGCATCAGCGAGGCGAACAAATACCACGAATGCGAACAGGCAAATCGCCAGGCGTACACCGGGAGGCGTCCACAACATAACAGCAAGGAAGAGAGCACGCCGCCACGGGCTCACCTTCGGCAGGAGAAGTCGCGAGCTCACGAAAATTGCCAGAACGCTCACCAGCGTTGGCAGCATGCTCGAGGTAGCCAGGATCGTCCCGGTGGAAGGGCCGATCCATCTCGATGGCGCGCTCGACAGCCACTCATAGAGCGGTCCATAGGTAAAGAGCACATCGCGGCCCAGCCAGACTCCGTGCGCGGCCTTGTAGCAGATATCGAGAACCCAGGATCCATCGAGCAGGTTGAGGGTCGGGACCACGGTCAAGGACTGGCGCCGTATGAGAACGGGGGGAATGGAAGCGGCCAGCAAGAGTAGCAGTACCAGCCACTCCGAGGATTGCGCAGCCCATGCTCCCGCTCCGCGTAGTGAAGGCTTGTTCATTCGGGAGAAGATCGAACCGGCCCAGGCCCATCGGAAAGCGCAATAGTAACATTGGGACGGACCGGCGGCCTACAGAGCGACTTGGGGACGCCCATCGCGAACGAAGCGGACGTTCAAGGCTATTTAAGGTGGGAAGCCAAGTTCGCGCGCCTGTGCGTGAACGTTAGCGGTTCTTCGATTCAGCCCACGCTGCTCTTGCTCCTACGCTGTGGGTTGGTCTTAATGCCGGCAGGTGTCCCTAGTTTTGATGCACCCGTTCGTGGCAATCAGCGCAGAGGGTGATCAAATTCTGTTCCTCGTCGCCGCCCGATTGGCTGCGGAGTTCTAGGTGGTGTACTGGAACTGCTGCATACTCCCGCAGACTTGGCATCTCCGGCCATCCCGCTCCGGCACCTGCCGATGCAGATCTCGATAGGTTGCCGAATCAAGTCTTAGCCGCGGGTCGAGACACAGCCCGAGAAAAGGCTGAATCACCTTCCCCAACATAGCACATATAAGTGCTATCTATTACTGTCCTATTGTGGGGTGGTTCAATCATCAGAACGTGGAGAAAACGGTGAGCAGACGTGCGACGTTCAGGCAGTGGATCAATAGAATCTGGCGGCGTAGTTCGCGGTAGTTCTTTGAATCGAGTCGGACTCGTTGAGTTTTGGCCAGATCTTTCCTCATGAAGCTTTTGGACTAATGTCGCAGAAATGCTTCCTGCTGTATCTTAGGCAGGAACCTGTAGTAGCGGGAGATGGACTGCAACAGAAGCTCTGGGCTGTTGCCGTCCATGCAGGCGCCGGCAAGGAAGTCGGCACAGATCATCTCCAGGCAATAGCCGCGGGATTTATCGGAACCCAGTATCAAGGCGGCAGTTTCGATTGCCTGCTCGATGACCGGAATCTGGCTCTCGTATACCTTGAAGTAGATTAGCTCGGAAGGCTCGATTTCTTTTCCGGTTAGTTCTTTCTCGACTTCGCGCTTAAATTCCTCTCTCGGCAGGTGCCGGGCTTTGTGCAACCAGGGTGCACTTTCGAAGTGCTGGCCCTGCTTGTGGGCCAACTTCGCCAATTCCCGCCCTTTGGTCCACCCCACCTCTTTCAGTTCTTTTCGCACATGGGGTGGCAGGTGCTCGTGGATCGACATCAGGTAGTAGGCCTTCCTTCGGGATTCGGGAAAGCGATTCTCGAGGAAATCGTCGAAGGATTTCAGGTTCTCAAGCCGCCAGTACTGTCCGGCGCGCACCTCGCATAGATACTTGCCGAGCTCAACGAACTTGCTGTCGCGCTCGTTTTCATGCTGGGCCTCCCAGGCCAGGATGGCATCAATCCGGCTGAGCACCAGCAGGGCGCGGCGGCGATTCAGCTTCGGCGGCATCGCTGGAGACTTAGTAAACAAGTTCGTCAAACAGACCAAGATCGACTCCCGGCTTGCGAATCAGTCCAGCCTCAACCATGTCATGGTGGTCGAGATAGAGCCCGAGAAAAGGACAGGTCGTACAAGGATTCTGGGGGAAGCGTATGCCGCTGTGAGGGAGGAACAGTCCCGACTCGATCCTGCGGACTGTGTCTTCGACCAGGGTCTCGAACTCCTGCCGCTGTTGGCCGGTGATGGTGGCCCGCAGGTACTGGACTTCTACCCTGCGCTTTCGAACGAAGACGACCTGAGCGACCTCATTGATGCCGGTTCTTCAACTAGGCGCGCACTCGCGTCGCTGGGTGTCCATCCATGCCGCTGGGCCATGCGCTTGAGACGCTTTCCGCTTTCTGTAGACAGGCGCATGCTGAGAACTATGGGGCGGTTTGCCTTCATCGAGTCCTTCCTGTAATTATTGTATACATTGTCGACATTGGAGGAAAGGCAAGCTCAGGTGCGACTTGGCTGCCGCAGCTGGCGGCAAAACCAGGATTCCAACTAGGTTAGGTCGAGATGAATGCTCCGCCGGATCTTCGGGCCTTGGCCGAACGCGTGGTTTGGTTTGAGACTCCAGAAGAGACCCTTGGCCAACCCAAGCGCTTTCTCGCCTACCTGATGACGTTTGGGACCCTGGAAGACATTCTCACCGCGCGCCGGTACTTCTCGGAAAAGGATTTCGAGGCCGTTTTGGACGACCCGCCAGCCGGCATCTTTGACGTACGCTCCTGGAGTTACTGGAACGGAGTGTACCGGCGGCTGGTTCCTCCGCTTCCTCAACGCAAGATCCCGGACTGAAAAAGACCCGTTGCACCGCTATGCCGAGAATAAGCCCGTCGTTCTCCGCATGCTGCGCGGCGAATATTCTCGAGTTTGCGGCGAATCCGTCGCACGGATTTCGTTGCTTGTATCGTAGCTACCTCGACTGCAGGCCGCGTGCGAATATTTCTGCCGGAGTGACGGGGCCTGACAAATCTGCTTAGCTGCAGCCCAGAGAAAATCCCAACGCCGCGCAAACCTCGCTCAGGCGTTCCGGACTCAGCATTGCTACCCGGCGCCCCAGATGCGCCTTCGAAACCGTCACGACGTTGTGGAGATTGATGGCGCATGGATTTTTCATTCCATCCTTCTCGGTTAAGAGGACCTCGGACGGCACGCCGCGAATGGTGGAGGTGATGGGCGCCACGGTGACGGCGGACAGGTAGCCAATGGAACTGTTTCGGGTGAGCACCACCACGGGCCTCTGCTTGTCGGGTGAAGGGAATCGGTACAACCGGACTTCGCCGCGGCCTAGCGCGCCGGCCACGATGCCACCCGTTCCCATGCTGCAGCCGCTCTCGCGGCGTCTGGATGCTCGCGGTAACCCTGCCGGTCACGAGCCTCGTTTTCGCGCGCACGAAGGCGCTTTAGGTGTTCGCGAAGGGCATCTCGAATCAGAGCAGAACGGTTGACTTGTACCCGTTTTGCCGCTCGGTTCGTCGCCCGGAGCAATTCGGAATCTAAGACTACCTGGATCGTCTCCATACTGTTGAAGATATTCCACAATAGACTCCACAGTCAATTCCAGTTGTGCCGCTGGGCACACCCGAAGCGGACAGTAGCTGATCAGATCAGCGACAGCGAGAGCCTAGTTGAGAACTTCCTTCACGGAGTCGTCTGTCGTACTCATATTGCGCCCGAAACTCTAGCAACAGAGCCTCGAGAACGTCCGGCTGAGGCGTACTCGACATCGGGCACAAGCCTCTTGCTGACCAGTTCTGCCCAATATTCCAGGTGAGAGCGCTCGTGGATCTTGAAGTCCAGGTATTCGCCGGCCTCGCTGAGAGGGGTGGTATCGAGCAAGAGCTGACCCTCGACGAGGTACGCGATTCCGACGTGCGGTTCGAGCTTTACGGCCATAGGTACGCCTCCTTGCCTAAACCATCTTCAAATTCGCGGGCTTAAGGAAGTTATGGCAGCTCCCTTCCGCCGTAGGTGCGCTCCGACGTATGGGTTCCGTTTTTGTGGGTTGTTTCGATCCTCTGTGAAATCACTCGTTCATTAGCACCAACCGAGGTTATGACAAAGGTGTGCTCGCCCGTCTTGCTGTCAAACAGACTTTCTACTTGCTGACGCGGACCTTTCTTTTCGGCCATGGTTCTTCCTCCATTCTCAATTGCAAGACCTTCGATTTTGAGGTTCACAGACAAAGCCTGCCTCACTGCGGGCGGAGTTCTTCTTCCGCATGGGTGTCGCATAACGTCCTAAGCAAACGCTCCCGGAGCACCCCCGGCCTTCCACAGACCTCGCACAGGCAGTAAGACTCTCGTTCGGCGGTGTCAACCCGTTCGTGTATGGCGGGGCTGGCGTCGCTAACGACATAAACGCGCAGACCACCAAGTTTTTCCTTCACTTGCAGGACCTGAAATGTGCGTCCAGTGTGCCGCTCCCATTCGGCGACCGGACGCTCCAAATCCTGAAAGAGAAGCCACAAGAGGTCGAACTACCCATCATCGTGGCAGAAACCCCAAGGCATGAGCGTAAATCGGATATCGCCGTGCATAGCCAACCAGCCTGGCCAGCGGCTTATTATTCTCTGCTCTAGCTCTTGGCTCATTTCTGCTCCGTCCGACGCGATGCGAGCCTCCTCGGACTGCAGCCGGAGAAGTTCGGTCTGATCAACAATGCGCCGTGGTCTGCCCAGTCGCGTACCATTCGCCCGCGCGTGCCTGAGACCGGCGCTGATTCTCTCCTGAATCAGCGAGCGCTCAAACTCAGCCATAGCTCCGATGATGTGAAACATGAGCCGACCGGAAGGGGTTGAGAGGTCCAGGTTGTCTCGCAAGCTGACGAAGGCGACGCCGTAGGCTGCGAGGTCTGCGATATCGTTGACCAGATGCTTGAGCGAACGGCCGAACCGATCAATCTTCCACACCAACACAGCATCGAACATGTGCCAGTGAGCGTCGGCCGTCAGTTGATTCAGTTGTGGACGCGATTCCTTTGCGCCCGATACGCCTTGATCGACGTATTCCCTGGTGACGGTCCAGCCCCGGCGGGAAGCGTACTCGCGCAGTTCCCCAAGTTGCATCTCCGGGTTTTGACCGTGGAGGTTGGAGACTCTGGCATATATGGCAACACGCTTGGTGCATTCGGAATCTTTCATCGTCTCACCTCATCAGCGAGGCAAAGCAAAGGGGTCTAGCATCTCCGACGACCGCTCCACCCTGTATGCGCATCCGTCATGGCCTTTTTAATTTACCGGCGGAATCGGAATGACGCTAAAAGGCAAACAGAGTGGATCGGGTCGGGGACAACGGCAGCTTGCAGTGTGGATTACTTGTGCAGTGCCGATTTTGCACCAACTGGCACGGAATCGGAACAACGCGATGGACGCTAGGGCGTTGTCAGGACTTATCTGGATGAGCGCGGCACGCGTTTGTGGATAGCTCGCCTCCCATCTCAGGAATTTCCGCCGATTGCGTCGAGCTCGGCAATCACTTCAAGCGGAATTTGAAGCCTCGCAGCCTGAAGGTTCTCGCGAAGATGCTCGATGGAAGATGTTCCCGGGATCACCAGGAGGTTGGGCGAGCGCTGGAGAAGCCAAGCAAGGGCAACCTGCATCGGCGTGGCTCTAAGGCGTGCGGCGACGTCAGACAACGTACCCGACTGGATTGGAGTGAACCCACCGAGTGGAAAGAATGGCACGTAGGCGATGCCGTCACGAGCAAGATCGGCTATGAGTGCATCATCGGTTCGATGCGCGAGGTTGTAGTGGTTCTGTACGCAGACGATCGGAGCGATCCGCCGGGCTTCCGCGATCTGCGTGGGCGTGACGTTGCTGAGCCCGATATGACGCACCAAACCCTTTTGCTGGAGTTCGGCTAGAACCGTGAGCGGTGACTCAATCGATCCCTCGGCGGGTTCATGGATGCTGAACATACTGCGCAGGTTGACCACGTCAAGCACGTCCAGTCCCAGATTGCGGAGGTTGTCGTCAATCGCAGCCGTCAGCTCTTCGCGAGAGAAAGCCGGAATCCATGATCCATCCTCACCGCGCCGGATGCTAACTTTTGTGACGATCACCAGGTCGTCGGGATACGGCGACAGCGCCTTTCGTATGATCTGGTTCGTGACATGAGGACCATAAAAATCGGCTGTATCGATGTGGTTCACGCCACTCGCGACGGCCTCTCGCAGAACAGCAATCGCTGCATCGATATCGCGAGGTGGCCCCCAGACCAACTTGTTTCCATCTCGGCCTGCGAGTTGCATCGCTCCGTAGCCCATGCGATTCACCGTCATCGACGTGCCGGGCAGCGTGAAGCTGCCGGCCAGATCAATCTGTCCGATCATTCTGTTTCTCCTGAAATTATTTGTAACCAGGAAAGCTAGAAAGACTCTCCCACCAGTTCTTCACTCTTCTTCCAGAGCGCCTCGGCTTTGTTTGGATCCAGCGCATATCCAAGTACTCCCTCACTCATGGTGTTGATGGGCACGTTGTCCGGCGCGAGATTGGCCACGTGGCAGTCTTCGCAATATTGGCCGCCGATTTCTTCGGCGGGAGCAACGACACCGGCCCATACCGAAGTTGCGGCGCCTTGAGGGATGGTCTTCCAGCGAAACGGTTCCTTGCCATCCGCCGCGAGTTGCTGATTCCTTTGCTCGATGATCTTTTCTATTTCGCTGAAGTCCACGTGGCGAGCCAGTTCGGTTTGTATTACTCCCGGATGCACAGCCGCGGCCTGCACCCCGCGATCCCGGTGACGTTTGTCGAAGGCGACCGCGAAGAGGATATTCGCCGTTTTGGATCGGCCATAGGCAACGAAGGGCTCGTACGGCGTACGATCGAAGTTCGGATCCTCGAGATCAACATTAGAATAGCGGTGACCCAAAGAAGAAAGACTGATCAGCCGTCCGCCAGAACGAATAAGAGAGGCGATCCGGTTGACGAGGACAAAGTGGCCCAGGTGATTCGTTCCGAACTGCGTTTCAAAGCCTTCTGCAGTGTGGTCGAACGGTGTGGCCATCACTCCTGCATTGGCGATAACTACGTCGAACGGTTCTCCCTTCGCCAGCAACTGGTCGGCACAGGCACGCACACTCTTCAGATTGGCAAGGTCGAGTTCAACCAATTCGAAGCTTCCGCCATTGGCCGCGGCGTCCTTTCGCACTTGTTCGGTTGTAGCTTTGGCCTTGTTCAAATCCCGCACCGCGCCTACAACCTGAGCACCGTGGGCGGCCAGTGATCGCGCCGTTTCCACGCCCAGGCCGGCCGAAACTCCCGTTACGAGAATCCGTTTGCCCTTCAGATTTACGCCGGACAAAACGTCGTCTGTGGTCGAAGTTGCCCCAAATGAAGTTGCCTCAAGTATGTTCGTCATTTTTTCTACCTCCTTGTACTGACACGTCAATGTGACGGTTCACGGATCCGGTCATGCGCTAGCCGTGCAAAGGAACGGCCTTCGCAGTGAGTTCGAAATAGTGCTCCGCGTTCAGATCGGCAATGAGCCCAGGCTGAACCGGTCGCCATTTCAGCCGTTCCTGCGTTTGCGCGCTGGAAGCCGGGCCGTCCATACCAAAGAAGAGAGCGATCCAGCCGAAATGATCGGCTGCTTCCTCGCGAGACTTGCTGACGACCGGTACGTTCAAGTGTCGGCCGATTGCCTCAGCGATCTCTCGAGTTGGTACGCCCTCGTCGGCCACACCGTGATACCGTGCGCCAGCTGACATTTTCTCGAGCACAAGCCGATAGAGATGAGCAGCATCGAGCCGATGCACCGCCGGCCAGCGGTTGAGCCCGTCCCCTATATACGCGGAAGCGCCCTTTTCTCGTGCAATGCTGATCAGGCGAGGCACAAAGCCGTGATCACCGTTGCCGTGGACCGATGGGGGAAGCCGCAGCACAGATACGCGAACTCCGCGTGCCGCCAGCGCAAGCGCCGCCTCTTCCGACTTGCGGGGGAAGCTGGGATTGGGCGCATCCTCTTCTGTTGCGAGCGAGCCTTGGGGTTGAGCGAGCAAGGTCCCGGAAGTGACAATCAACGGGCGGTCACAGCCCACGAGCGCAGCGCCGAGCGTCTCGATGGCACCCCTATCCGCCTCGGCGGCCGGCCCATAGTTTGAGAAATCGTGGATAAAAGCGGTGTGGATCACTCCGTCCGCAGCTGCTGCTCCGCTGCGCAGGCTTTCGAGATCTTCGAGCGAACCGCGATGCACGTCGGCTCCCGCCGCGACAAGGGATTTGGCTGCCGCATCCGAGCGTGCCAGGCCGAGCACCTGATGACCAGCGTCAATCAGTTCTCGGACGACTGCCGTACCAATGAAGCCTGTCGCGCCGGTAAGAAAAACACGCATATTCTGTTCCTCCTAAGCAATTTGTGGTTCAGTGGATAGCGGCGAAGCGCTCACTCGACTTGCGAGCTGAGTCGACACTTTCGCGGTGATCAATCGCCATTCGCGGGTTGAAGCGGGGATCGCCATGCCTATACGATCTACTTGTGGAGCAAGCGCACGACACTCGGAAGTGGGTACACAATACTTTTTGGCATAATTTTGGAAACCCCAGCAAAATTGTGGAAGACATTGCCCCCAGACCGCCTAGTCTGGCTTTGTGGCATTCGGACTAGAGAATCCCATCGGTACCGGTTTTTGCGAGACGGGTGGCGAGAAGAAACGGCCTGATGAGCCTGTCTACAAGATAAGGATATGCGAGTTCTGCCATAGGGGCTAGCTCCATCCCAAGGCGACCACTAAGGAAACTCTGATCAAGTGAAAGCGAGGTCCCGCAGCGGCTAAATCCGCATTGGTTTTCGGGTACTTAACGGACGGCCTGAAGGCCGTCCCCTTCAAAACAAGACTTAATCAGAGTCTCCCTAAGGAACTACCCACAGTGAGAGGGGTGAACGACCTTTAGAACATCCTTGCCGGACGATGTGGCTTTCCCGCGCTGCTGTGCGCTTCTTAATCGGAGGATTGCTTACGATGCACTCCCAGTTACTCAAATTTTGTGAGCCGACACCGTCTTTTCTTAGCTCCGCGGAAGCCATCCTGACGAAGAAGGAATTACAACTCCTTGAGCTCTTGTCGTATGGATACGAGAACCGTGACATCGCAGAGCACTTTCAGACGTCGCGACAGGCCGTTAAGAACATGCTGAGAACTGTGAACCTAAAGCTGGGAGCGGCTAATCGCACTCAGGCAGTTGCAATTAGTTTTCGCAATGGATGGATTCCGTTATAAGCGGTTCGGCCTAAGATTTAATCCCCGGCGAGTTCTTGCGGCAGAACTCACTCAACCGGGTAACTGGTTGGGGCATTTGCACAATGTGAGTGCCACGAGGTGAGCGAATTATCGCCTGCGGCATCCGGGTTCCTGGTGGTTCCGACGTACTGTCCGATCCAGTACAGAGGGTTGCACATCTCGGCTGCAGTCTGGCGAGAAGGTGGACAGACAGTCGTCGGACGAAGATCACTACGCCCGGCAACCCTGCATACTTTGTAATCTTGGCTCCCGAGTGATGCGCAATCCGGCGGATCATTCCATTAGTTATTTCGGAGCTGGAGGTTTGCTGATGCCGACTCAAAACCCGAATCGGCGGTTCTTGAGCCACGGGGATCCTGTCACTTGATGGCCGTCATCGGATCATCGAAGCGAGAGCATCCGTTTCCCAGAAGGCTTATGGACCGCGTCCGCATCCAGTTCGGGAGCTCCACTTTGGTTGGGGCGCTGATGGGCCACAAGGCAATTCCCTCGGCGATTAGCACGAAAGTGCTACGTGACGAACTAACGGTTGTCACGGATGGCGCGAAAAAATGCGGCAGAGAGGCTGCACAATTTGAGGACGTGGCGCTCAGTTGTTTGGCGAGAACCTCGGGCACCGGTAGAATCAGCCAACCACTAGCCTGTTTCTCGCATCGAAACGCCAGTGTAGCTGTCTCTTAGAGATGCGGGGGAGCTCTACGCAAACAAAGCGGCAAGAATCAGAAAGACGATATTTGTGCTTAGCAATTAATCTTAGGCCAAGGATCCTTAATGAACTACGGCGACTTTCCTGTGGGCGCCAAGTTCGGAGACAAAGAAATCAAAGAGTGTCCACACTGTCGAAAAAACGGTTTGGAAACTAAAGTAAACGGAGAGACTTACTACAACCACGGCGACTCCGAGCTGCCGCTTACCTATCAGGATTTCTACGTGGGAGTCACGTTCTGCCCCAAATCCAAGCAGTCATAGGCAAGAATCTTGTCTCGGGACCAACAGGCAGGAAAACTCGTAGTGTTCCCCTTATCGTCTGAAACGGGGCCTATCGTCTGAAAAGGGGCCGCGAGGGGTCGACCTTCATTTATAAGGTTGCGGCCGGGGCTGGCCCCTTGCGGCGGTTCTGGGGGTGTTTCGATCAGCCATGAAGAAAAGACAAATGCCGCCGGACGAGTCGGACTAGATCCGAGACATGCTTCAGAAATACCGCCGCTGGATCGGGTCGGTGCTAGGTCTCTCGGTAGTAGGCCAGGGACGAAAGAAGTGAAAAAGGCCAAGCGGGAGGACCTGGTGCTGGACGCCTCAATGCTGCATCCGGTGAAGAACGACTACGAATCTTTCTTCGCGCATGAGGCGACTCGCTTGGACCGACTTGCAGAAGAAGCATCAGCGGCTCCGGGATTTCTCCGACGCCACAGAGTGCTAGTGTAAGTCTTCGTTGCCTGCTTGGTTGCTTGGCACATTGCGAGAAATCGTAAGCTTAAGAAGCAACAATGACGGCTGGAGCTGGGAGAGGGTGCTTTCGGCAAGGTCGTTCCCCTCCTCTCTCTGTGATTAGTTCCTTCGTGGTCGCCTTGGGATGTGGCCAGCCCTTATAGCAGAACTCGCACATCCCCATCTTGTAAACAGGCTCGTTTGGCCGACCCCTCTCGGCACAGGTTTCGCAAACGCCAGTCCGGAAGGGATTCTCTAGTAGGACTTCCACAAAACCAGACTAGGCTTTCTGGGAGCAATGTCTTCCACGATTTTGCTGGAGTTTATAGAATGTTACGAAAAGTGATGCCTCCTATTTTCAAATGTTTGTGCTATTCGCCGACAACACACGCAACGGCGTGCCTGCTACACTATGTCGATACCTTCTCCGAAAAGGATACACATGGACATCGAAAGCATAGTGACACAGCTCAGACAGCAAGCCAACCGTATCGAGCAGGCAATTGCAACTCTGGTAGGACTGAGTTCCACACCGGCTAGGCGTGGTCGTCCACCCAAGGCAAGCCGATCCCTGCAGCCGAGTGGACGCAAGCGTCGAACCATGAGCGCAGCGGCCCGGGCCAAGATAGCTGCCGCGCAACGGGCACGGTGGGCAAAGCAGAAGGGGCGGGCGGGGGCAAAAAAGGCTGCACCAGCCCCGAAGAAAGCCTCTGGTCGCAAGCCAATGAGTCCTGCCGCCCGCAAGAGATTGTCACAGATGATGAAGGCAAGGTGGGCGGCGAGGAAGAAGGCGGCGTAGGGCGAATACATTTACTGGCATAGAAGAGGGGTCGCCACATGCCCCGCGCAAGGCTAACCGTATAGTTTTTGCAATTGATTGCACGGAGGATCGCAGAAAAGACCGGCGGTGGAGAGAGTTGCCTTCCAACGTGAGCGTCGCAAGCTTCATCTTATCCGCACGTCCCTGGTACAGTTAGTTCCGCAAGGCTATCAAGTTGCAGACAACTAGGAGCCCATCGGCATACACTGCCGGGCAGACGAAGTGGCGCACGCCCGTGGAAATGCTTCCGGCCAGAAACACTCCACGGGCCACTCTTTCCTAGCTCTACTCTTTGGTGACTCACGCAACGGGTTCCCGTTCAGCGCACCAGCACTCAGCACCTCACAACCGTCTGCTTCACGATGGCTGGGCCGGCCATCGAACAGAACCCAGACTAGCCCCAGCCGTTGGGGACGGCTGGTCAAGAGCGACCGATGCAAGACGTACTATTGGACATGAGCGGAATGCATCCAGAATGCCTTGACTCAGGCGACTGCGCTCGGCACGTTGAGCTTCTCGATCAGGGCGACCCATACGAACGGTAATACCGGAACGCAGAACTTCCAAATCACCGTCGCGAGTTTCTCCGGCGTCCAATTTTGGGTTTGTGGGCTAGGCGTTCCGCAGTTGATCCCAGGTTAGGCGAATCGAAGGGCGGAACCTAGGGCATCAGGCTTTGCGAAGATTCAATTGGATGGTCAGTGAGGTGGTGGTGGTTTTATGTTGGAGGCGCCTGGCGGGTGATTGCAACCCTCTGCGCCTCCCTGTTGTCAACCTACGCGACTGAACTCGATAGGTCGCTAGCGATGGTGCTGAAAGCGGTGCTAAGGCCGGTGGCAACGCCTTGCATCGCGGCGATTGCTCCCAGGGCGATTAAGGCCGCGACGAGAGCATATTCAATTAGGTCCTGACCAGATTCGTCTCGAAGCAGCTGCTTGAAAATGGAAATGTTCATCAAATTCCTCCTCCACAGTGCCGTCGGCGGATGTTAAAGAGTGCCGACTGCCAGGCGGACAATACTGCTATCATCATCCTTCCGATTTCATGATCTCGGTATATTTTCCAGAATCTTAGCTGATTTCGCATAACCAACACCCTTGCGCTACTAAATTGTCTTGACACTAGCTTAAACATCTGATGCTTACCAACACCTTTTGATTGGCATTAACGCGTAGCACTCTAGTCGAACAATCTGTGATGGGGATGATTCGCCGAGTGTGCCGTATCTGCTCGTCTCGCTTCGGCGAAAGGGCAGACGCTGGGTGCCCCAATCGTTTACGCTCTTCGCGACTGACTGGGAGATCGGAAACTGCCACACTTCCAGTCTTCATGATTTCTCCACCTCGTGTCCCACAACGTGGTACGGTGTGAGTGCGTCGTTGGCGCTCGGTGAAGTACGTCAAGGCGATGAAGAAATTGCAGGCGGTTTTCTGGCACAAGCTCTGTTCTCAATAAAATCTCTCCACTATCACAATATCTAAGTGGCTTCGACGAAAGTCAATATCACGATCGGTTACCTAGAGTGTCAATAAGGTAACCAGTCTTGCCCCTGGTGTCGCTGTCCAACACCATGGAACCACAAACTCTGTTCCGCCTTCCAAAATTCAGAATTCAGGACTGCCTATGTTGCGGGAGCAGCTATCTACGCCGTGCCTTACCTGGCCATGTCCTGCAAGCGGCAAACAGGCGGCGTACCGAACCGGGCGGACCAGAACAACATGACCGCCGCTGCTTCGCATCCGGTTACGGCTGCACTTGGCACCTGACTATTCGCCCTTGTCGGTCGAGGGCGTCCGTAAGCCTTTATGCCCCGGTTCGTCCTTCCGTTGGACTAAGCTGCGGTTGCCGCCCTAGCTACTTCTTCATCACCTTTCCAGTGGTGGCGTTCACATAGGCGACATAGCCTGACTTCTTGTCGCCCCACATCACATACCAGATTGGACCCGGGAACCGGTATCCGTTCCCCAACTGAAGTTCGGACAACTTTTTGTCCGGGTTCTTTTTCAACCAGGCCGCGGCATCGGCGGCAGCTGCAGTGTACGCAGCATCCGAGTCGCAAAGGAACTCCGACGCCTCAATCGGCATGGCATCGCGTGTCACGCCTCCCCAGGGGATGGCGCGTCCTATGCTGACTCCTTGGTAGATGTCCGGCGGATGTGCAGCAATTGCATAGGTGAAAATTCGGTACACGTGTTGACTGGCCGAGGCAAATGTTCCCTCCCACAGCGCAGCTTTGCCGCCTCCGTTCTGGAAGCCCGGCATTTCCTTGGGTTCGAGGCGCAGCATCACGGCATCGGGAGTCCATTTGTACGCCGACTTATATAGCGACACATACGCCGCCTTAGCTGTGACCGGAGCAGCCAGATTGGCGGGCTCGCTGGCTTTCGCGGTGATCACGTCGCCGCCGAGTGGGTTAGAAGGTTGCGAACAAGCGGATAGGAAAAAAATGGCAGCCGTCAGCGCGGTTGCCAATAACGTCTTTGGCAAAGCGAGCATGACATTACCTCCGTCTATGATTAAATTCTAGGACCACCCGCGCGAGGATACGAGCACCTTCCGCGGCGGACTAGAGTAAGCTGCGACTATTTTCCTGATTTGGAATTACGAGTAGTGATTCATTTGGCAAGTGAGGTTTGCGCACGTAGCAGGCAATGGGAACTTGGATTCCCTAAGGTCCTGGTGAGACCTTAGCCGCGGGCCGAACCAGCACGCCCAGATGATGAGCTTCCGCGCCATCGAACAAGGCTTCAACCTGGTTCGACAAACAAGTCAGGGACTCTCAGCCGCATTCGACTACCCATGGCCGCCGGTTAGCGGCGATGGATCATTACCAGATCACAGATATGCGATGATTTCACAGGTTCCGACCAGAGGCGTACGGACGAGTTGGGTACACATTGATGATGCGGCTGACGCCACCGTCAGAGCCCTGGATTGCGCACCCCTTACAACATCGTGGATGACAATCCCAGCAAGCAGCGCGTGTGGTTAACCGCATTTGCTCGTTATTGCCGAGCTCCCGCAGCAGTACAAGATTCACCTCGGCATCCGCGCGACCGAAATCGGTGGAGACATCGCGCGGGAAGACGGTATCTCACTAGACAGAAATGATTCCGCGCATTTCGCGACATTCGGATTAAACGGTGCGATCCCTCCTCCTACGGTTACATTTACACAGTGCGATACGGACTCTTGTATTCAGAGGCGGTCAGGCGTATGTTACCGATTCGGAGTGGAGCCATAACGGAAATGAACCTGGTGCGGGAATTGGGTTGGGTGCGAAAGTGACGGTGGTGCCGCTGGGCACGCCGGAGGCGGACAGGCTGATGGAGCTGTTGAAGCCGCCGCTGATCATGGTAGTGATGGTCGACGTTCCCTGATTCCCTTGTGCGATGCTAAGTGATGCCGGCGAGGCGGAGATGGTGAAGCTGGGTGGTGCGGTCACGGTCAGCGTCACAGTAGTGTTTTGCTGGACGCCGCCACCATTGCCGGTCACGGTGATGGGATAAGTGCCAGTGGGTGTGCTGGATCCTACCGCGATGGTCATGGTCGAGTTGCCGGAGCCTGGCGCGGGGATGCTAGTCGGGTTGAAGGTGACCGTGGTACCTGACGGAACTCCGGAAGCCGATAGGCCAATGGAGCTATTGAAGGCGCCACTGATGGTGGACGTAATGATCGACGTTCCCTGATTGCCTTGTGCGACGCTGAGTGATGCCGGTGAGGCCGAAAGCGCGAAGTTC
>JBARGS010000322.1:0-15249 GCA_049798495.1 Candidatus Korobacteraceae bacterium
GCGGCAGCGCTGCACGCGAGGTTGGAAAAAGTGAAAGCGGTCGTCGCGCAACTGCACGATATCGTGCGCCCTATCGACGAACTGAACGGTGTCATGGTGCAGCCTTCGGCGGAGCGCGAAGCCGTAACGCTGTTCCGCATCGCCGGCGGAAGGATCTGCGAGCCGGTGGCGCTCAACGTCGGCAAGCAGGCGGAGATGTCTGCGAGACCGCAATCGATGGAGGCGCGCATCACGCAAGCGCTCGCGACCGCGGAGCCTCCGAAGCTGCGCAGCGCACTGGAATGGATGGAGCACCTGGCGCTGGTCAAGCGCTGGTACTATCGCTCGATCAAAGTCGGCGAGTTGTTCCTAACCGATGAGAACGGGGAGCTGCCGATGCGGCGTGTCGTTCGCGGCGTGTCGCGCGTCTTCCGCGGCGAAAAGCCTGCGGCCGATTTGAGCGCGACCGCCGGCGACTACTGGAAATTCCGCGCTGGAGAGGCCGGTATCACATAAAACCGTAGTCCGCATCATTACAATCTTTGCATGAGCTCCAAACCCGATAGCTGGAACTCCGAACTCTACCAGTCGAGCCACTCGTTCGTGTGGCAATACGGGCGCGACCTGCTGGTGCTGCTGAACGCCAAGCCGGGCGAGCGCATTCTCGATGTGGGCTGTGGCACCGGACAGCTCACCGCCGAGATCACGCAGTTCGGCGCCGAGGTGGTCGGCATCGATTCGTCGCCGGAGATGATCGCCTCTGCGCGCCAGAACTTCCCGCATGTCACCTTCGAAGTTGCCGACGTGACCGCGTTGACCTACGCGAATGAATTTGATGTGGTGGTCTCGAATGCTGCGCTGCACTGGGTGCGCGATCAGCTGGCGGCGATTGACTCGATTGCGCGCGCGCTGAAATCGGGCGGGCGATTCGTCTTCGAGATGGGCGGACGGGGAAACCTGCATAACCTGCTCGACGCTGTGTATCGAGCATTGCGCTCGCTTGGTATTACACATCCCGAGCAATTGTCCCCTTGGTCGTTTCCCTCGATTGGCGAGTACGCTCCCCTGCTGGAGGCGCACGGGCTGGAAGTGGATTTCGCCGTGCTCTTCGATCGCGCAACGATTCTGGAGGGCGGCGATCGTGGGCTCAAGCTGTGGCTGGAGATGTTTGGACGCTTTGCCGTGGAGGCTGTTGCGCCGGAGCAGCGCAAAGAGTTCTTCCGGATGGTGAACGAGTTCGCCGCGCCAGCTCTATTTCACAATGGAGTGTGGACTATCGACTACCGGCGGCTGCGGCTGGTCGCCGTAAAGCTGTGAACTCGCGGCAAGCGGCCGGCCGAATGACAGCCACAGCCCTTCGCCGTGCGCAAATTCTGCCACGTCAGTTCTTCAATCGTCATCCTGAGACGGTCGGGCGTGAGTTGCTGGGCAAGCTATTAATCCGGCGGGCAGGGAAGCGGTTGCTCGCCGGACGCATCGTTGAAGATGAGGCCTATCTCGGCCGCGAGGATCCCGCGGCGCATGCCTATTCTGGGCGAACGCCACGCAACTTCGTGCTCTTCGGTCCGCCCGGTCACGCCTACGTCTACTTCATCTACGGCAATCACTATTGCCTGAACGTCTCCTGCATGCCGAAAGGCCACGGCGAGGGCGTGCTCTTCCGCGCCATGGAACCGGTGTTTGGTGTGGATGCGATGGCGCGAGCCCGAGGCATCGACCTGCCGGTGTCGCCGTCGGCGTCGCAGTTGCGTTTAATCTCCAGCGGGCCGGGACGCATGTCAGAGGCGCTCGGTATCACACGCGAGCGGGACAACAACAAGGACCTGACCTCACACGACTCCGATCTGTGGTTCGCCGACGACGGTTTCCGCCCGGAACGAATCGCCGCCACGCCGCGCATTGGCATCACTAAAGCGGTGGACCATGCGCTGCGATTCGTGATTGCGGAAAACCCGTTCGTCTCGGCGAAGAGGGTGGGTTAACCTCGGAGACCATCGCACTTCAATTTTCAGAAACGTGGCGCAATCTCGAATCTGCCGGGCCGCCGGGTGCATCACACATTCGCGATTTTCGAATGTGTGGGGATCAAAAGTCCATCAGGGACCGCGAACTTACCCGTATCAGGGCGTCTTTTGCAGTTCCGCATCAATATGTACGGTGCTTCCGGCAGTGATCTTGAGCTTGCGCTCCCAGAGCGTGAATCCTGCCTTGTTAATCTGAATGGTGTGATCGCCCTCGGCGATGGAAAGCTCCGATGGAGTGTTGCCCACAAAGCTGCCGTCCAGTTCGATATCGGCGCCTGTGGGAGTGGAAGAAACCGACAACTTGCCGGATGTGGCAGCGGAGGTTGCGGGAGCGGCCGGTTTGATCGTGCTCTGAATTCGGGCCGCACCTTCGGCAGCGCGATGCTGCGACTCCGGCTCCCACTGACTATTGTTGGCACAAGCCTGCAGCGTCTGCATAGCCTTCGTTTTTATTGCAGTATCCGTGCTTGCCACTCCGATCTTCTCCACCTCGGCCACGGCCATTGTCCGCACCTCCATGCCACCGATCGCAGCGTTCGACTGGAGGGGCGCCTGCAACAAGTCGAGCACGGCGCCATAAACGCGAGGGTCGTTGGAGGCGAGGGCGATATGGGCTACAGCGTTAATCGCCGGGATCCGCACGCCGTTGTTACCGCTGCGTAGCGGCTCGCCCAGCAGCTCGACCGCCTGCAATGCCAGCTCGGGCGCAGGCGCCGGAAGCACGATGCTGTTGACTGCGTCGATGGCGGCAAGACGGATGGGAAGCTGACCCGAGACCATCGGCGCACTTAGGTCAGCCAAGGCTTTGGACTTGACCTTGAGATCGGCGGTACTGTTGGCAACTTCAGCGATGGCATACACCGCGGGCAAGCGGATCTGGTCGGAGGAACTGCCAACCGGTTCCCGCAGCAGATCGAGGGCGAGCATCTTCACCTCGGAGTTATCGCTGGCCAAGGCAATGCTCCACACCTCATGGAAGGCCGCTACGCGAACGCGGGTGTCGGCGTCCTTGACCTTTTCTGTAAGACTGTTCAGCTCCCCCATTGCGGCACTCTGCGTACCCTGCGCCATCGCGGATGCGACGCTGATGAAAAGTGCCAAGGTGAAGGCTGCTGCCCTCATGATTCGATTCATCTCAGACTCCTTATGGAAACCGGATGTGGCTGAGGATATATGCTGCGCCGGAAAGAGGTTTGATCAACGTGTTCGGCCGACTCGACTCGAACAATCACTCCGGCCTCGGGTGCCCCACACATTCGCGACTTTCGAATGTGTGGGAGACCATCCCTCCCACTCATTCCAACAGCGGGAATGGGTGGGGCACCCAGCCTGCGCCGCAACCGGCCAGCTAAGTAAAACACCTACATCGGATCATGCCACCCGCCGATATCCGCTGCCAGCTCGCGCGAGTCCGGCGGACCCCATGTTCCCGGCTCGTACGATTCCGTCGGGCAGCAATCGCCAAGAATCGGATCGACGATGGCCCACGCTGCTTCCACCGCGTCCTGCCGCACGAAGAGCAACTGATCGCCCTTCATCGCATCGGTCAGCAGCCGCTCGTAGGCGTCCATCTCGTCATCGTTGGAATACTTCACGGCGGAGAGTTCCACCGGCATGGGCACCATCAGCGGGCCGGGACGCTTCACCCGTCCGCCCAGACTCAGCTCGATATCGGGGCCGAGTCGGAAGCGGAAATAATTCCGGCCATCGCCGCCCATCTTGCTCAGCGGAGGTTTGCGTAGCTTCACATAAACTTCCGTCGCCGTGACCGGCAGGCGCTTGCCCGCGCGGATGAGGAACGGCACGCCCGCCCAGCGCCAGGAGTCGATCTCCAGGCGCAATGCGGCGAAGGTCTCAACGTCGGAGTGGGGCGAGACACCCGCCTCGTCACGATATCCATTGAACTGGCCGCGGACAATATTCGCGGGACTGAGCGGTGGAATGGTGCGAAAGATCTTCACCTGTTCGTCCCGCACCGAGTCGACATACATTGTTGTCGGCGGCTCCATCGCCAGAAATGCGATCACCTGTAGCAGGTGATTCTGCACCACGTCGCGAATGGCGCCGGCCTCTTCATAGAACTTGCCACGGCCCTCGACGCCGAACGACTCCGCCATGGTGACCTGCACGCTGTGTACGTAGTTGCGGTTCCAGATGGGTTCCAGAAAGCTGTTGGCGAAGCGGAAGATCAGCAGGTTCTCGACTGCCTCCTTGCCGAGGTAATGGTCGATGCGAAAGATGTTTTCCTCGGGGAAGGCCTGGTGCAATGTGTCGTTAAGTTTGCGGGCGGAGACCAGGTCGCGTCCGAAGGGCTTTTCCAGGATTACCCGCGCATTCTTCGCACTGCCAGATTTTTCCAACCCGCGCACGACAACAGAAAACATGCTGGGAGGAATCGCCAGGTAGTGCGTAGGAAACTGCGCATTGCCCAGCTTGGCGCGGAGCGCTTCGTACGTCTTGTCGTCTTTGTAATCGCCATCCAGATAGTCAAGCAGCTCGCAAAAACGCGCGAATGCGTCCTCATCCACCCCGCCGCCGTACTTGGCGATGCTGTCGCGGGCGCGATCCCGGAGCTGCTCGATGGTCCAACCAGATTTCGCCACGCCGATCACCGGCACGTTGAGTGTGCCGTGCTTCACCATGTTCTGCAGCGCGGGAAAGATCTTCTTATGGGCGAGATCGCCGGTCGCGCCGAAAAAAACGAAAGCGTCTGAATGCTGTAGCATGAAGTCCTCTGGCCGCACCATGAAGATGAGCAGCGGCGATGGAAAGTTATGCGCCCATCCTAACCAACGTGCTTCGCGCCTTGAACTTGACGCAGGAATCCGCCGCAACAGTTTATCCGGCGCGCCGCAGAAGCGGTAGTCGCGGCGACCTGCGCAAGATAAATAACCTGTGAATGCAAGCTGGCAATCCGCCAGGCTCTCTCTTGTACCATAGAAGTTACGGCGATGAACTCTCCCAGCCTCATCGAGAACTCCAGCCAACAGGTTCTGGAATTCGATCATCTGCGGCAACTGCTGGCCATTTACACCGGCTCGCCGCTCGGACGGGAGCGCGTGATGCGGCTCACTCCGTCGCCTGACCGCCAATGGATCGAGCGCCAGCAGCAGCTCACCCAGGAGCTGCGTGGATATTTGCGCGCCGGCGGACGCTTCGACTTCCATGGCTTGCTCGACCCAACCCAGCTGGTGAACAAGTCGCGCATTGCCGGCGCCGCACTGGCTATTGCCGAGATTCGCGACCTGTTGCTGGTGGCCGATCGCGCCGCCGAGTGGCGCGAGATCGCTTTGCATCCTGCCGCCAATGTCGAAAGCAACTGGGCGGCGGTGCGCAATCTTTCCGAAGATATCGCTGACTTCACCCTGCTGCTGCGCCACTTTCGCAACAAGATTCTGCCGGACGGCACGCTTGACGATCGCGCCTCGCCGGAGCTGGCGCACATCCGCCGCGATATCGAGAAGCAGAAGCGCGTCATCCAGGAGTCGCTGCGCTCCTATCTGCGGCGGCTTTCCGAAGGCGGCGCGGTGCAGGAAGAGCTGGTGACCATACGCGGCGAGCGCTTCGTGATTCCCGTCAAAGTGGAGCAGCGGCGGCGGGTGCAGGGGGTGGCGCACGGGGCGTCCTCGAGCGGGCAGACCGTTTTCATCGAGCCGCTGGAGACGATCGAACAGAACAACGATCTTGTCCGCTTGCTGGAAGAGGAGCAGGCGGAGATCCATCGCATCCTGCTCGACATGACCGCGCGCCTGGGCGAACATGCCGGCGCGCTGACCCATGCGGTGGAAGTTCTCTCCGAGCTGGAACTCCAGTTTGCCAAGGCGCGATTCGCCGAAGACTACGACTGCGTTGCGGTAAAGCTACTGGGTAATGGAGCGACCGGGCCCTCAGAGGCCGGCCTATCCGGCGTCAACGAATCACCGGTGGAGGGTTCCCCCGACCCCCCGTCGAGCGACGCACTGGTCCTCCGCAAGGCGCGCCATCCGCTGCTGGAGCGCACGCTCAAATCAAGAGGCGTCACGGTAGTTCCACTCACTGTTGAAATGGATGACCAGCATCGGCAGCTCATTATCAGCGGCCCCAACACCGGCGGCAAGACTGTCGCGCTGAAAACGGTAGGACTGCTGGTGCTGATGGCGCAGTCGGGGATCCCTGTCCCCGCCGATCGCGCCGAGCTGCCGATCTTCGATTCCGTGTTTGCCGACATCGGCGATTACCAGTCGATCGAGCAGAATCTCTCGACCTTTTCGGCCCACGTCACCAACATCGACTTCATCTCGCACCACACAACTCCGCAGTCGCTGGTGCTGTTGGACGAACTGGGTTCCGCTACAGATCCGGAAGAGGGCGCCGCTCTGGCCGTTGCGCTTGCTGACTACTTTCGCCAAGCGGAGTGCCTCACCATCATCTCGACGCACCACACTGCGCTGAAAGTCTATGCCGCGAATACGCCTGGGGTGCTGAACGCCGCGGTAGGATTCGACGAACAGACGCTCGCTCCGACCTATGATTTGCGGGTTGGTGTGCCGGGCCCTTCGGCGGGAATCAACATCGCCCAGAAGCTTGGCCTGAATCCGGAGATTGTCGCGGACTCGCGCCGGCGCATGACCTCGCAGGCGCAGGATATCGCGCGATTTCTCGACAGTTTGCACAGCGAGTTGCGTCAGCTTGACGCAGATCGCAACGCGCTGCGTGCCCGCGAGCAGGAACTGGCTCGCCAGCGGGACCACCTCAACCTCGAAGGACGTAAAGAACAGCGCGAGAAACTTCGCGAGCTGGAGAAGAAGCTGGAGAGCGTGTTGCGCGACTTTGAGTATCGCGCGCGAGAGACGGTGAACGCGGTACAGGATCGTGCCCAGGCATTGAAACTGTCCAAGGACGCCGAGCGCCGCATCGCCAAGATGCGCCGCGAATTTCGTGAGCAGTTTGACTCCACGGTAGTGGCGCACAGCAGCGGAGCCGATACCGGGGACCCGAACGCCCAGCTGCATGTAGTGAAGCAGGTCTCAGTGGGCGATACCGTGCGCCTCAAGTCGCTGGGACGTGATGCGCGTGTGCTTCGTTACTTTGACGACGACAGCTTCGAAGTTGCCGTCGGCCCGATGAAGATGAAGGTGGCGCGCGACGATTTCGCCAGCGTGGTGGCTCACGCCGGCAGTAATCCGGTGGAGGCGGCGCGCTCGCGCGGCATCAACGTTACATTGGCTCACGAAGACGAGAGTGTAGCCACCGAGATTAACGTCATCGGCCAGACGGTGGACGAGGCCACGCAGGCGGTCGAAAAGTTTGTGGATCGCGCCTTTCTCGCCGGCGCCGTTCGCCTGCGAGTGGTACACGGGAGCGGCATGGGCATTCTGCGCAAGGCCCTGCGGCAGTTTCTGCAAAGCCATCCCCACGTAGCTAAGGTGAGCGAGCCGCCGCAGAACGAGGGCGGCGGCGGAGCAACCGTGGTGGAGCTGCGAACGTGAAGACGCTCTTCGCTGTGCGCTTTTCGCCACCGTTGTTGATTCATTGTTCCGTGCTACCAGACTCTGGCTGCCGAGACTGTGCTCAACGCTAAACAGCGCATCGCGAATAGCGAAAAGCGACCGCCGGCGAAAAGCGGCAAGCCACCGCCGAACACCGGCCTTTCTTGCTAGACTTGATTGAGCGATGAGCAACTTCGGACACACGGTCAAAGGTTATATCTGGTGGACCTACCCTCGCGGCAGCGTCCCCTACGACGTGATGGTCACGCTGATCCTCGCCTTCATCTTTCTCACGCCCATCTGGGTCAACTTTCGGGACAAACCGCAGGAGCGCCCGCCGCATCAGACAGAAGTCATTGTGCAGCAGGTAGGCAACGGGTTGTTGTACAAGGTAGACGCATCGGCGGTGAAGGCGGGAAACGATGAGGATATCCGGGAATCGCTGCTGCGGATTATCGAGCCGATGTCGGGTGAGATTACGATTGATCGCTACGAGACAGTGCGCGACCAGAAGCAGAATCTCGTCGCGTATAAGGTCTGGGCGCATCGCTGAGAGTTCGTCCGATGTCCAACTCCCAATCAAGCGAAGCGACTTCTCGCGAGCTTTCGGTGTCAGTCTTTAGTAAGAGAAACATGAAAAACAAACTTGTTGTCGTGCTGGGATTTCTTGTTTTCTGTGGTGTGGCCGCAGCTCAGGCACAGAATCTGGAAGCGGTTCTGGGCTCGATGGACCGGGCAGCGGCCAGCTTTCACAGCGCGCAGTGCGATTTCGTCTCCGATCAGTACCAGAAAGTCGTCGACGACCATGACATGCAGAAAGGCACCATGTACTTTCGGCGGCAGGGAAACGATGTCGAGATGGCTGCTGAGTTCGCCCCGCCCGAGCAAAAATACGTCCTGTTCACAGGCGATCTCCTCAGCGTCTATCAACCGTCCATCGACCAGGTGACGCAGTACAATCCCGGCAAGAACAAGGCAGATTTCGAGAGCTTCCTGGTGTTGGGGTTTGGAGGAAGCGGTCGGGATCTTTCCAAGGCCTTTGACGTAAAGTACTCTGGCGCCGAGCAGGTCCAGGGTGTGAATGCCGCTAAGCTGGAACTGACCCCCAAGTCGCAGCGGGTGCGAAACATGTTTTCCACCATCACGCTGTGGATCGATGCCGCGCGGGGCGTGAGCGTGCAACAGCGATATGACGAGCCTTCGGGCGATTACAAACTTACAAAGTTCAGCAACATTGAAATCAACCGCAAGATTCCCAATGACGTTTTCAAGCTGAAGACCACCGGACATACCAAGGTGGTCAAGCCGAACGGATAGCTTTTACTCCTTCGTGTTCTTGTCCTGTTTCGTCTTCCGAAACAGAAACCAGGATTCCTCTTCGCATGGGTTGACAGCAAATGTTCAGTACTTGCTGCCAGACAGGGCAAGAGCCTTTCTTCGCTTTCCCGCCTGCCGGCGCTGAGCAGCCACCCCGGAACGAATTTCTGCAGTTGGCGTCCTCTGTCGATGGTCTACCGCAACTTCCCGATTTACAATGGGTTTGCCGCTAGAGTGATTCACATTCTCAGGGATGCTTGTGTGCCCTCGCGAGTGCGGCCGACGTTCTGGAATGTCGCTCTCAAGGCCGCCGTCGATTGATTTAAGCCTTATGCGCCAACCGCATTTCCGGATGTGCATTCTTACAGCGGCTGTGCTGCTGCTGCTGCTCGTGCGCGGCGCTGTAGGACAGAACACCGTGTTGATCACCTTGGATCAGGCGATCGATCTGGCCGTGGCGCACAATCACACCTTGAAGGCGACCCGCACTCTCATTGCTCAGAACCAGGCCCAGGAGATCACCGCGAATCTGCGGCCGAATCCGACGTTTAACTTTGACTCTCAGTTCGTCCCCATTTTTTCTCCCTCGAACTTCTCGTCGGATAATCTGAACGAAGCGCAACAGTTCGATGTGGGAGTCGGATACCTGTTTGAGCGAGGCAAGAAGCGACAACACCGGTTACTGGCCGCGCAGGATGCCACCGCCGTTACCCGGGCGCAGGTTTCGGACGCTGAACGCTCTCTGGTTTTCAACGTGGCCCAACAATTTATTGCGGTTTTGCTGGCCGAATCCACGTTGCGGCTTGCCCTGACCGATCTGAAAAGCTTTCAGGACACAGTTGACATCTCGCAGCAGCAGTATAAGTCGGGCTACATTAGCGAAGTTGACTATCTGAAGATCAAGTTGCAGCTCTTGCAGTTTCAGACGGACGTTTCCTCGGCCCGCTTGGCTCGGGTGCAGGCCCTGATCGATCTACGTGAATCCTTGGGCTATGACGCCGTTCCTGCCAATTACGATGTAGTCGGTGATTTGGCGTATCAGCCGGTGCCAGCAAATTTGGAGGACCTGCAGGCCAAAGCGCTGCAACAGCGGCCTGATTATCGCGCGGCGCAACTCGGCGTGACTGCCGCGCAAAGCCAGATCCTGTTGGCGAAAGCCAACGGCAAGCAAGATGTGACAGGCACTGCCTACTACACCCACGTCGCAGCCCAAGACACAGCTTCCTTCTTTGTCAATTTCCCCATGCCAATCTTCAACCGCAATCAGGGTGAGATTGCTCGTACTCAGTACGTTCTTACCCAGGCCCAGGAAACTCTGGCAGCATCGAGCGATATGGTATTGTCCGATGTTGCCGACGCTTACGAGGCTTTGCACAGCAACGATGAGGTGGTACAGCTTTATGCTTCCGGGTACTTAAAGGAAGCGCAGGACTCGCGCGACATTAGTCAGTACGCTTATCAACGTGGGGCCACAAGCTTGCTGGATTTTCTTGATGCGGAACGCAGCTACCGGACAGTTGAATTGGCCTATCGTCAGGCCCTGGCTTCCTACATGACCGCGCTCGAGCAATTAAGGGAAGCGGTGGGAACGAGGAGCCTCCCATGACGATGACACTCCATCGTTGGCAACATTTGCTCGCGTTGACGTTGACCGCGGCAACGCTGCTTGCGCTTGCAGCCTGTAGCGGCGCGGGGCCGGAAGATACCGCGAAGAACGGTGGGAACAATGGAAGCAATGCCGAACTGTTTACCATTCCGGCCGATCAGATGGCCCACGTGCAGGTGCTCACTGTCCAGCCAACAACTCTGACTCGTACCCTGCGGCTAACAGGCGCCGTGGCCTACAACAGCTTCCACACCACGCCGGTCATTACTCAGGTCAGCGGACCGGTAAGCCGTATCATGGTGGTTCCCGGTCAGAGGGTGGAACGCGGCCAGCCTATGATGTATGTCGCCAGCCCCGATTATTCCCAGCTCCGCTCCAACTACCTGAAGGCGAAGGATGCCTACGCCCTGGCGCAGAAGTCTTACGATCGTGCGAAGGATTTGTACCAACATCACGCGATTGCCGAACAGAATCTGGAGCAGGCGGAATCGGCCGAGGTCCAAGCCGGAGGTGACTTGGCCGCTGCTGAAGCCGCTCTGCGAGTCTTGGGAGTTTCCGACCTGGATGCCTTAGTGAAGGGGCCAGCCTCATTCGAGGCCACTGTCCGGGCTCCAATTAGCGGTCAGGTCGTGGAACAGGACATCGCGGTGGGGCAACTACTCCAAACCGCCGCGACACAGTGTTTCCTGGTCTCCGATACCAGCACGGTTTGGGTACTGGTCAACGTCTATCAAAAAGACTTGCCTTTTGTGCATGTGGGCGACACTGTCACGATTCAGACTGAGGCATATCCCGATGTCTTCTCCGGACGTATTTCCTATGTTGCAGCTTCGTTGGATCCGAATACTCGCACGTTGCAGGCGCGCATCGAGACCAGCAATCCCGGCGAAAAGTTGAAGAAAGACATGTTTGTGGTGGCGACGGTGGATGCGGGCACAATCCGCAATGCCATTGCCATCCCGGATGCCGCCGTCCTGCGAGATAGTGAAAATCAGCCTTTTGTGTACGTGCAGAACTCCTCGAACCAATTTGGCAGGCGGACAGTCACGCTGGGCGAAAGCATCAACGGACAAACGCAAATTATTACTGGACTAAACCCTGGTGATCGCGTTATCGGGAATGGCAGCATATTTCTCCAGTTTGCAAACTCGCTGCAACGTTAGCGCGCGGGAATCGACAGTTAGGGAAACTCTGATTGAGTCTGTTGAGAGGGACGGCCTTCAGCCCGCCCGTGAGTACCAGAAACTCATTGCGGCTTTAGCCGCTGAGGGACTTCGACGAATTTGAGCAGAGTTTCCTTAGTGAGGGGCCGTTCATGACGACAGCGGCGTCTGTACTCGAATGATCCATCGAATCGTACAAGCTGCGCTTCGCCAGCGGTTCCTGGTACTAATGCTGACGGCTTTTATGACTGCAGCTGGAATCATCTCGTTCCAGCGCATGCCCGTCGATGCTTATCCTGACCTATCACCTCCGCAAGTCGAACTGATCACACAATGGCCTGGCCACGCCGCCGAGGAAGTGGAACGCCTCGTCACCCTTCCTCTCGAATTGGAGATGAACGGCGTCCCGCATATGGTCGTGATGCGATCTATTTCGCTTTACGGTCTTTCCGACGTGATCCTAACGTTTGAAGAGAGCACAAACGACTATTTTGCGCGCCAAATTGTATTTGAACGGATCGCGCAAGCCGAGCTTCCGGCAGGCGTGACCCCAACCATGGCTCCGTTGTTCAGCCCCAGCGGTCTGGTGTATCGCTATGTTCTGGAGAGCCCGGATCGCAGCCCACAGGAACTGAAGACCATCGAGGATTGGGTGGTCGAGCGGGCCTATCGTTCGGTTCATGGTGTCGCCGATGACTCCGGCTTCGGCGGAACTGTTATGCAGTACCAGGTACTGCTCGATCCTGCCCGGATCTACGGATATCACCTAACCGTTCCCCAGGTTACGGCCGCATTGGCTGCGAATAACTCTAACGCGGGCGGTGGATTCTATTCCCAGGGCGACCAGTTCTACTACGTACGGGGTATTGGGCTGGTGCGCGATACCAGCGACATCGGAAATATTGTTGTTGGCAGCAACAACGGAGTGCCGATCCGCATCAAGGACGTTGGCGATGTGGTGATCGGCCATGCCCCCCGACTGGGTGAGTTCGGCTATCAACAGAATGACGATGCGGTCGAGGGCGTCATTCTGATGCTGCGCGGTGAGCAGACCCAGAACGTCTTAAAAGGGGTGGAAGCGAAGACGGAGGAACTAAACCGGACCATACTCCCCCCCGACGTCAAAATTCATCCTTTCTATGATCGGAGTGAGCTTGTACAGCTCACCACTGACACGGTGGAAGGTAATCTACTGCGCGGTATGGTGCTGGTGCTGATTGTTCTAATGTTTTTTCTGGTCAGCTTTCGAGCAGCCATTATTGTGGCCCTGACCATTCCGCTCTCTCTATTATTTGCCTTCATCGTGTTACACGCCCACGACGGGGCTGCTAACCTGCTGTCGATCGGCGCGATCGATTTCGGCATCATCATCGATGGGACGGTGGTGATGGTAGAAAATATCTATCGTGAGCTAGCCCTGCGTCAGGGACAGGAATACTCGCTGAACCAGGTCATTCTCACGGCTGCCAAAGATGTGGATCGGCCAATCTTCTATTCTGTCGCTGTCATCCTGGCTGGTTACTTGCCTATTTATGCCCTTAGCGGTCCCTCGGGAAAGCTGTTCCACCCGATGGCCGAGACCATGTCATTTGCGCTGGTCGGCGCGCTAATCCTGACGCTTACATTGGTTCCGGTGCTGGCTTCGTATTGGTTCAAGAGGGGAGTCCGCGAGTATCCCAACCGCGCTTTCGAGTGGATGAAAGAGGTGTATGCCGGCCAATTGGATTGGGCTCTCGCACGCCCCAAGCTTACGATGATCATTGCGACCGCGATCTTTGGGGCGAGTTTGCTGCTGGTCCCCTTCATAGGTGGAGAGTTCATGCCCCATCTTGACGAGGGGGCGCTCTGGGTGCGCGCCACTATGCCGTACACGATTTCGTTTGAGCAGGCGAGCCAGATCGCTCCCCAGATCCGCAAAATACTGATGTCGTATCCCCAGGTGACTGTCGTCGGTTCAGAGCTCGGACGGCCTGATGATGGAACCGACCCCACAGGGTTCTTTAATTGCGAATTCTATGTCGGACTGAAACCATATAAGGATAAAGCTTGGAGTGGCAATCTCGATACAAAAGAGAAATTGATCAAGTCAATTAATGACCAGCTGAGAGCTTTTCCAGGGATCATCTTTAATTATACCCAGCCTGCGGAGGATGCCGTCGATGAAGCCCTGACTGGATTGAAGAGCTCGCTAGCTGTCAAGGTCTATGGTTCCGATTTGACTGTCCTTCAGGACAAAGCAGTACAGATTAAGAATACGCTGGCCAAAGTGCCGGGCTTCGCTGATTTGACTGTAGTGCGAGAACTCGGCCAGCCTAGTCTGCTGATTGACGCCGACCGCGACAAGATTGCCCGCTACGGCATCAATGTAGCCGACGTGGAAGCGGTGGTGTCGGCGGCGGTTGGAGGCCAGGCTGTAACTCAGGTTATTCAAGGCGAGAAATTGTTCGATCTGGTTGTCCGCATGCAACCTCAGTTCCGCAGCAGTGCCCGTGAAATAGGCGACTTGTTAGTTGGTACGCCCGATGGCAAGCAGATTCCCCTCAGCCAGCTTGCCGATATCCGGCAGGGAAATGGCGCATCTTTTATTTACCGTGAAAATAATTCCCGCTATATAGGAATTCAATATAGCGTTGAAGGACGAGACCTGGAACGCGCCGTACGCGACGCCCAAAAGGCAGTTAGTCAGTCCGTCACATTGCCTGAAGGTTACTGGATGGCCTGGGGCGGAGAGTATAGCCAGCTTCTGGAAGCAAGATCGCAGCTTCTGCTAATCGGCCCACTCGCGATTGTACTTATCTTTATGATCCTATTCGCCCTCTATGGCAACTTCAAATTTCCGGTCGCTATCGCGGTGGGTGTCATCATGACGGAGCCAGTGGGCGCTCTCATTGCCCTGAAGCTCACCCATACACCCTTTAGCGTGTCGTCGGTTCTTGGCTTGCTGGCGCTGTTGGGCGTCTCGGTGGAAACCGCAGTCATTCTGGTTTCCTATATCAACAAACTCCGTCAGGAAGGGATGGATATTGCCGTCGCAACCCGGGAGGCCTCGTTGCTGCGACTCCGTCCCATCATGATGACGGCCTTAGTTGCCTGTCTGGGACTCCTTCCCGCAGCGCTATCTACCGGCATCGGCTCAGACACGCAGAAACCATTCGCCATCGTCATAGTGGCAGGTCTGATCTCCCGGTTATTCATCGGTTTTTTTGTCAACCCTGTGCTATACCTGATGGTCGCGCGTGAAAGCGACGTCCTTCAGGTATAGGTCTGCGTCTCCTTTCTGGTCTAGTTTTGCGTTCTTGCCAGTCAGCAACCCCCTCAGATGGTGTGTTGGCTCGTGCGAGCATAACGTCGCTGTTTCCCGCCCCTGCCGCGCTTTTGAACCCCGGATACGGTTCTCAAGTGCATTAACTTCCACTTCCGCTCCGGATTCCTGACTGTGGAGCGGAATGGGTGCAGTCGGATCCTGCTGCTCAATCTGAGGCGGCGACAGAATTCCGCAATCGGCTGGCCCTCGGATGATCTCTGTTGTTATAATTAAAATGCCTTTTGGCATGCGAGATGAAGCCGCGTGTGCCCTGAGCGTTAACTTGGATCTTCGTATTTGCTTCCTCGTCGGGGAGTGGCTCAGCCTGGTAGAGCACCTGGTTCGGGACCAGGGGGTCGGAGGTTCAAATCCTCTCTCCCCGACCAAT
>JBARGS010000323.1:0-8260 GCA_049798495.1 Candidatus Korobacteraceae bacterium
GTGCAGGCATCAACAATATAGGCGTCTGCGAGCTTCTCGTCTTCGATCAGGAAGATGGCTAACCAGCGCAGGACGTTGTGGTAATCGCCAAAGATTTTGCGGATGTCCTCTGTAGTGGCACAGCGGTGGCCTCCCCTGATTTCCTCTAATATCTCCGCCAGTTTCATCACTTCATCGACCTCAAGCACCCAATCATGGGAGTGCAAACCGAGCGCCATATGATCTTCTAGGGCTAAGTTGCGGATTTTGAGCCGGTTTGCAGGCTTCGCACCGTCTCTGGGCGCGTTCCGCGCGCCCTAATACCGGCACTCGTGGCAGATTGGGGAATTAAGGGTGTCACTGCGGAGCAATCCCAAGACTCTGGACGGCGTCGCTATTGAATCAATGCTTCGCCCACAAGGCACAGAGGGGCCCGGGTTTGTACCAGGAAAACGGACAGCCAAGCGGCTGAAGCGAATAGGCCTGGTGGAGCAAAACCTAGGTCACTCTGAATTCGGTTATCCATCACCGACTGTAGTTTGCGTTGGCGCTAAAGTGGGAAAGTTAACCACCGCCTGTCGAGCCCGAGGAGTTTCGTCCATGTCCTCGCCAGCGATTGCACCTCCAGGACCGATCCCACCAGCTAGCACCCGGCCTGGTGCCTCGAAACAACTTGGGAAATGGCTGGGGCCGCTGCTTTTGGGATTCATTCTCCTGCTGATATCAGCGCCTGCCGGTTTGAATACCACGGCTTGGCATTATTTCGCGCTGTTCGCCGGCGTCATTGCCGCTCTGATCACAGAACCGCTGCCCGGTGCAGCCGTTGGCTTCATCGGCGTTACCGTGGCTGCCGCCTTACTGTTAGTCGGCAAAACGCCCGGCGAGGCCACGAAATGGGCGCTCTCCGGATTCTCCAATGACGCGGTGTGGCTCATTTTCGCGGCAAACATGTTCGCCCTGGGATATGAGGCCACCGGGCTAGGGAGACGTATCGCGCTGCTATTGGTGAAGGCGCTCGGCCGTCGAACTCTCGGCCTCGGATACGCGATCGCGCTGTCCGATCTATGTCTCGCTCCCGTGATGCCATCGAACACAGCGCGCAGCGGTGGCACCGTATATCCGATCGTGAAGAACATTCCGCCGCTCTATGGTTCGTTTCCAAACAATCATCCGCGAAGAATCGGTGGATACCTGCTATGGACCGGCTTTGCCACGACCTGCGTCACTAGTTCCATGTTCTTGACCGCGCTCGCCCCCAACTTGCTGGCGGTGGAAATCGCACGCAAGGTCGCGCACGTCGACATCTCCTGGGGTCTGTGGGCGATGGGCTTTCTGCCGGTGGGGATTTTGTTGTTCGCGGCGACGCCGCTGCTTGCCTATTTCCTCTATCCGCCAGAGATCAAGCGCGGCGACGAAGTTGCCACATGGGCCGGCGGCGAACTGATCACCATGGGGCGAATCACGCGGCGTGAAGTGACCATGGGTGTGCTGGCTGGCGCCGCACTGGTCGGCTGGATCGGCGGCAGCCGGTGGATAAGTCCAGTGGTCGTGGCTCTCGCCGTGATCTCGGTGATGTTGCTGGCCAAAGTGGTCACGTGGAATGACATTCTTGCCAACAAACAAGCCTGGAGCGTGCTGGTCTGGTTTGCCACTTTGGTCGCGATGGCTGAGGGACTGAGCAATGTAGGTTTTCTAACCTGGTTCGGGTCCCGGGCAGCCACATACATGACTCGCATCCCGCTGGTTCCGATGCTGATTGCGACTGTCTCAGCCTTCTTTATCATCCATTATCTTTTTGCCAGCATCACTGCACAGACAACTGCGCTGTTGCCGGTGTTCCTGCTGGCTGTCCTGTCGGTGCAAGGCGTTCCGGCAAAAGCGATCACCCTTCTTCTGGTTTACTCGTTGGGCTTGATGGGCATCCTGACGCCGTACGCAAGTGGACCAGCGCCCATCTGGTATAGCAGCGGCTACATACCCACGAAGGACTTCTGGAGATTGGGCGCCATTATGGGAACGCTCTATCTGGTTGTTCTACTTGGGATCGGCTTGCCTTTCGCGGTTACGTTCCTGCACTGACGTTGCGCAGAACCTTTAGTAACTTCTGGACAACATAACCGTGCTCATCGGCAATGTGCGGCGTACCGTCGTTTGTGCTCGCGTCAGCCTGATGAGCACCTGGTCTTCGCTCGGTAGTGTTCTTAGAATGGATGCGTCCGAATGGAAAATCCCAATAATTACGATATCGACCCACGTCAGCTTAACAGCCACAACGGGATGAGACTTAGTGCAGCCATACCGGACAGCAAGGCCACGCTCTGCAACCCAGTTTTTCGATCAGCGAACGCATAGGCATAGAAGCCCTTGGCCACGTTGTTGCTGGCGATGGCAATCAAAATCCCCTTGGCCGCCAGAGGGCCTGGCGTGAGGGCTCCGGCAGACTGGGTCATGCCCAGGATAAAAGCATCCACGTCGATAAGGCCGGTGAGGCTCGCAAGACCATAGATCCCTGTGCTCCCAAAATGGATCATTACGAGGCGAGAAATAACCAGAACTGCAAGAAAAAGTAGTGCAAACACGATCGCAGAACGCAATTCCAGCGGATTTTTCGGCTGGACCTCGCCGCCGGTTTCTGCCGATTTCTGTCGCTGAAGCTGTGACCAGAGCCATCCTGTGATACCAGCTACACACCCGAGCACCAGAAGCGGCACTGCGAGCATATGTAGAAGTGTGCGATTAAAGAGCATCAGCAGAACTGTCATACGGAAGTACATCATTGCCGAGGCGAGGAGAATGCCACCCGAAAACAGGTATGCGTCCCCTTGAAGAGAAGCTTTCTTCGCCAATGCGACTGTGGTCGCGGTAGAGGAATAGATACCTCCCAGTACTCCAGACAGAAGCACCCCGTTCCCGTGCCGGGTTAGAGCGAGGAGCACGTAGCTTCCATAGGAGATCCCGCACACGGCCACAACCAATAACCATGTCTTGAACGGGTTAATCCCGAATTGAGTCAACGGCGTGTTGGGCACTGTCGGCAGGATCACGGCCGTAAGCAGCAGAAATTTCGTAAACGTCAGGATCTCGTGCGGGGCAAGCCGTTTTGACAAACCCTCGAGCACTTCCTTGAGTTCCAACAGGAACAGGCTGAGGACGGTGATCGTTGCAGCAATCCAGTAGTAGCCGTTCGAGACCAGCGCACCGAGGACGTACGTGGTCAAGCCCGAGATTTCAGTCGTAACGCCGGGCGAATCAACGAGCGCCTGAACTCCAGACAGCTTGTGCCGGTATGCCATCAAGAGAAATGCGCCTATCACGGCAAAACCGATGGAGAGCGGCAGCAGTTGGTCCCTTGACAGCAGAGCCACTGCGTATCCCACCAATCCTATAAGCGGAAATGTCCGCACCCCACCGAAAGAATAATCGCCGTCCGACTTGTGCTCCTCTCGCTCGAGCCCAATCAGAAAGGACAATACGAGCACAATGAGGATTTTCACTGCTTCAGGGGGCGGCAAGAACTGAGAAAAGTGTTCGGTCATGACAAGGACTTCCCGTTTTGCAGGAAGCAGCGGGCTTCTTCAAGCTGCTTGTGTTTGTGCGGATCCACCTTGGGATAGGACAGGTCCAATCCTTCCAGGGCGTCGACAATTGCCGCCGCAACAACGATGCGCGTAAACCACTTGTGGTCTGCCGGAACCACGTACCAGGGGGCCCATGGAGTTGCTGTATGCCGGATCATGTCCTCGTAGGCCGCCATGTAGTCGTTCCAGCGTCCACGTTCGCTAATGTCGGAAGCGGAAAATTTCCAATGTTTCTCCGGCTCCTCCAGCCGCGCCAGGAACCGTTTGCATTGCTCGGCCTTGGACAGGTGTAAGAAGAATTTGCGTATCACTATGCCGTTGTGACTGAGATAGCGCTCAAAACCGCAGATGTCCTCAAAACGCTGGTTCCAGATGTGCTTCCCGATCAGCGCTGGCGGGATCTTCCGCTCTTTCAACAATGCCTCATGCACCCTTACCGCCAACACCTCTTCGTAGTACGAGCGGTTGAAGATCCCTATGCGGCCGCACTCAGGCAGGCGCAACGTGGTCCGCCACAAGTAATCGTGGTTCGACTCTATGCCGGATGGCGCCTTGAAGGAGTAAACCTCGCAACCTGCGGGGTTCACTCCTGACATGACGTGCTTGATCGTGCCGTCCTTGCCGGCTGCGTCCATGGCCTGAAAGATCAAAAGAACCGCCCACTGATGCTGTGCGTAGAGCTTGTCTTGCCAATCGCGCAACTGGTCAACACCTCTTTGCAAGTCCACCGCGGCGTGTTGCTTCGACCTGATTTCGCCCGTATCCCCAGGATCGAAATCCTGGAGACGGAAATGATTGCCAACTTCTACCCGATAGGGCTTAGCTAATTGGGCCAGCTTCTTCATCGCGCTTTTTTCCACGTTTATGAAACTGCATTCATGTGGCCAAAGTTTGCTACTGTCAACTCTATCTTTCTAGGCACTTGCTCTTTACTGGCTCCTGAAGATGTGCCCGTATCGAGACAGTGCCCTCGAATGGGCAGCGCAGAGGTGCTAGAAATCACAAGTAGGCGGACCAAGCCTGGATCTCATCTGATTAGTTGGAGAGTTTGGCCAGAGGGGCTTTTCCGACCTCAATGGGGTAATTAAGCCAGTGGACCACTAATACAATTCCGACAGCAACGTTCCAGTTTGGGTAGCACTCAGAAACGCCAGGACCAACTAACCCCCGACAATGCGATCACCCTACCTGTACCCTACTCCGAGCCACTCGCGGCTTCCGGCAATTCAACTCCAACACGCTTTGCGACGACTTCGGGTATTTCCGGGCCTTGAGAAACAGGGAAACCCTGCTCACGCCACGCCTTGAGTCCACCTTGGAGAACCCATACATTATCAACTCCTATTCGCTTCAATGACACGGCTGCTCGCGCGCTTACTGTGTCGCCTCCCGCGGAAGAATAAAGGACGATGTCGACACCGTCCGGAACTGCGATATGTGGAGAGTTTCGCAAAACCGAGGGATCTACCCTCAAAGCACCCGGAATGGCCTCGGAGCTTTCATTGTCGGTATCTGCTTCGAAGTCCAACAAATCAAGCACTGCGACCTTCGTATTGGATTTAAGTTTTCGGGCAAGCAACGCCGGGCTGATGCGGCGTAGCCGTAGGCGACGAATCATTCGTACCAGACCCAGTCCCCGCCAGCCGGCGAAGAGACAGATCGGAACAACAATCGCGATACCGAGCGTCGTTCCAAAATGTCCGACCCAACGAATTGCAACGTCCAGTTGCCTGGAGCAGAGATAGCCCAGCCCTACGTAGAATCCTGACCAGAGGAACCCACCTAACGTATCAAGGGCAAGGAAACCGGAGAGCGGCGCTCCTTGCGCGCCGACCAGTGGTGGCATGACGACATCCAGGCCAGGAAGAAATTTGGCTACACACAACACAGGCAGACCGTAACGGCGGAACTTCTCATTCGCATTCTGAAAGCATCTTCGCGGGTCGGCAGAAAACCGGCAGAGCAACCGCAGAGCACGAGAACCCCAGCGGCGGCCGAGCCAGAACCATATCCCATCCGCTGCCAAGCAACCCACAACACCCAACAAGACAATGATGCTCGTTCGCATTTCACCACGCGCCGAAAGAGCGCCTGCAGCCATCAGGAAAACGACAGACGGGATTGGCAGGCAGAGTTGTTGAGCAAAAACCGCAAAAAGCACGCCGGAATAGGTCAGTTGTAAGGAGGGGGTCACGAGTGCCTCGTCTTGTCCGCAACCGCTCTATTGAATGATCTTAAGGAAACGCATTGTTGGCGTTCCTGCAGGAAGCTCATTCGCGGCTTGCTTGTGTAAACGTAATGGGTACTTCTTTTCTGGCGGCGCCTGATGGAGCGGCCCATGCCGACTCTACAGCCACCACACGTCTGCCAAATGGTCCCCAGCCTCCATATAAGTAATGCCTGCCCTTTTCAACTCGAAAAATGAGCTTGGAATCGGCCTCTGTGGCTGAATCTTCATCCACAGGAAGCGACAAAACAGCAGCGATGCTTTTTCCGTCCGTGCTCCGGAACAACAAGTATGATGTCGATTCGACCTGCTCGATGATGTAGTCCCCCGCGGGTAAGCAGCTTCCCTCAACGCAGAACTCAAATAGAATGGCCGCGTGTGCCGTTTTCGGATTCTGGGCTCTTGCCTCTGTCGTTAGGCTCAATAAGACCAATGAGCTCAAGACGGGAATGAAACAGGCGTTCTTTATTGTCATATGCTGGGCCTCCATGCAAAAGGAATCGGCATTCACCCGCCCAATGTCTTAGCCGACATTTGGTATAAGCACTTCAGTTTCCGTCCGCGCCATTGCCGCAACACTAGAGATGTTTGAGAAGTCCCTAGAGCACCAGAACTATCCTCTCTGCATAAGGTTGGGATTGGAAGTATAGGTAGTTCAGGAGGCCGTGCCAACGGCATTGGACAGGTCAGCGAAGCTGCCTTTATGGGGTCGATACGCCCTTATTCGGTCCGCATGAAGCATTTGTACGGTTGTATGTATGCGCAAGGACCCAAAAACATACCCTGACCTGACCTCCCAGTGTGGTAGCCCGATAGTTGGCCATCCAGAGAATTAAACTGTCCGGGGCATGAGTCTCAGAACGCGCTTTGTTGGGGAACGATCAGGTTAGGTTGGTGGCGGCATCGGCGGAAGATTGGCCTCCTGGGTTTCTGCCACCGTCGGCCTAGTCTTGATACGAATCGGCCTCCCGAAGTCAAGGAGATACACGAAACGACTGTTGGCAGTATTTCACTTCGATCTAAGGCGAGCTGGCAGAACGCGGCCTATAAAAATTCTACTACCCAAGAAGGGGACCCGGTCACTCCCAGCTGAGTTCATTGCGCAACTAGATCGGGGGAAGTAAGCTGCTGAATAAAATCCTTATTCCGTAATACCGGCCAGCATCATGGGCGGGTTTCCGGCACAAATTCCAACCCTGCTTGTCCTGGCCTACCATGAGCGCGAATGTGTCGGGGTTGACTTTAATCGTCCTGGCTTCAGGCAGACCTTGGGGAGTCCTTATCCCTTCTACCTCAACGGTCAAGGCCGGCACTAACGCCGAGGCATCCATAACGGTGTTGCCATGCAAGAAGCCCTTTTCGCATCTGATTGTGGTCCTGTCTGTGACTTTGAAGCCGTGCGCCGATCCGTCCCTTTCGTTCAGGATCTGCACCATGTCGCGTTCGTGCACGACAATCGGCCCCGTGATCTTCACCTTGTGGCCATGCGCAGGTGATTTAGTCTCCGCTATCGAGAAAACCGTCATTACGGCCACAGAATAAACGCAAACTGCTGATAAGAATGCCAAACGCATTTTTCTATGTGATTTCATGAAGCCTCTATATCAATAGGAGTTTGACAAACAGGTGGGATAAGGACTGCCTAAGTGTTAATTAAACTCCCTCGCTATGAGTAGAGCACTTCACCAGCCAAACCCGGAGCCCGTCAACGTGGGCGCTCCTCAACAGAAACATGGAACTTATGCGGGGTTGCGTGGTGCGGGTTGGTATGAAGTCGCGCACCAAATGACCATGGGTTGACACCTGCTCGCTATCGGGCATCTGCCCACTGGCAGCGCCGCCCGCTTCGCGGCGGCGCATCTCCCTTCAAGCGTTACAGTCGCAGGCAGTTTCAGAATAGGCGTCGCTTGCACAAAGTCACTGGTCTCTATGCCATCGATCAGAACATTGGCACAGGCGAACTGTCTCTGAGGCGCGGAGGAAAAACACTTGTTCGCAACGACGCGTACATTCTCGGTTAGGTCTTTAGTGAGCTACGTCAGATCTAGTGCGTTAAAAGTTATTTGGCATTCACCTGGGTGAATTCATCGGCCAGACCGAACCCAGCCTGGCTAACGTCGTCGCCGCCCCTCCCGAAATGTGCCCACATGTGGGCAGAAAGTCAATGCTGCCAATGTACGGTCGACAGTTTTGACAGACCGTCGAGTCTAAGGTCATCAATGCGTTGATTTCTCAGTCACTTATATTGATCGCGTCTTGGCATCTCCCTTGCTCCTCAGATCGAGTAGTCCGCAAGGTAGAGACTTTGTTGTTCAAATCCATCACCTGCGCGAAGAACTAGAGGTGGCCAACTATGAAAATGATCTCAGCAAGACAGACAACCTTTGGCAGTCGTTACAGCTTTTGCACGCTCCGAGCCTTTATTGTCATGCTTGTGTATTTTGCCTGTCTCGTCGCGCCGTCGCTGTCCCAAGGG
>JBARGS010000324.1:0-3555 GCA_049798495.1 Candidatus Korobacteraceae bacterium
TCGCCGAGAAGGGCAGCAAGCGCGTCATGCTGAAAAACGTGCAACAGGCCAAGTTTCAGCAGATTCTCATTCCCATCTCCAAGCATGTGCTCGCTGCCGATGAACAAGGCGACGTCAACTTCGACGCGTTCTTCACCCACATCCTCACGCACGAGCTGTGTCATGGACTCGGCCCGCACCAGATCACGTTGAAGGGTAAGCCAACGACGCCACGCGAACAATTGAAGGACCTGTACAGCACCATCGAGGAAGCCAAGGCCGACGCGACGGGATTGTTCGCCTTGCAGTACATGATCGATCACGCGAAGGAGATGGGGCTGGCGGACGTTCTGAAGCCTGATGCCGACTCCGAGAAGCGGCTGTATACGACTTACCTCGCGTCATCCTTCCGCACGCTGCGTTTCGGCTTGAGCGAGGCGCATGGCAAAGGCATGGCGATCCAGGTGAACTACCTCATCGACAAAGGTGGCTTCGTAGCGCGGCCCGATGGAACCTTCGCCGTCGATTACGCGAAGATCAAGGATGCAGTACGCGATCTGACGCACGACCTGCTGACGGTGGAGGCGGAGGGGAATTACCAAGGCGCCAAGCAGATGATGGACACGCTGGGTATCCTGCGTCCGGAATTCAAGCAGGCGCTCGACCGGCTGGGCGACATTCCCGTCGACATCGAGCCAATCTTTGTGACCGCGGACAAGGTTGCGCCACAAAGCGCGGCCGGCAATCGGCCATAGCTTGCCGAAGGATTTCGAGAGCATTTGAGAATTGCGGTGACGACTACGGCGCCATGCCGTCGTCCATCCACTGCTTGAACCTGGCGATCTGCTCCTTGGGCCAGGGATCGTCGCAAGGCATGCTGCCATCGTCAAGCCGGGAGTAGATCGCCTCGGCTTGGGCTTTGACCTCGGTGTAGGAAGAAAGGTCGAGACCAAAGCTTTTCATCGCATCGATGTCCGGCGAGTCTCGAAATAGCGGTCGAATATCGGCGGCAAAGCTCAAAGCCATCCAGCACCTCGGGGCCGTCGTTTCATGCTGAAAAACGGTGGCCGGAATCGAGAATTTTATGACGCTGCTGGCATCCAGGGTCAGATGCCGGGTCGTACCTAATTCGAGGAACGATCATACTATGGCTCAATCTTGTCACGCATGACCCGGATGTTTGTCACAGCACTTTTTAGCTGGACTTGAGACCATGCAGTCGTGTTACCTTCGTAGCCATCCATCACTGGCCAGTTCCACTTTCACCAGTCGCTCCCGTAACTTGAGTTTCGCCCGGAGTAGTGTTTCCATGCGTCGGCTGTGGCCGTACCTCTGCGCTTCAGTACCTTCATCCCCAGTCTATGTGCCGCGCGCGTTGCATTTGATTTGTGGACTGTTGCTGCTCTGCTCCCTTGTATTTCACTCGAGCTATGGACTCTCGGAGGAGAAGATTGCAATCGAGCAGACTCCTCCGGCGGTACGGAATGGCGCAGCCCGATTTGTGGCGCACTACGAACCTACCAAGATGTTGCGGCTGGTCTTGGCTCTGACTCCACCTCATATGGAGGATGAAGAGCAGTTTTTGCGCCAGTTGCAGGATCAAAACTCACCGCTTTTCCATCAGTATTTGAGCGAGCAGGAGTGGAATGAGCGCTTCGCTCCCTCGGCAGAAGATGAGCAGGCAGTAGTGGCGTGGGCGCAGCGGCAGGGACTAACCATCACCCAGCGCTATCCTAATCGGCTGTTAGTGGATGTCGAAGGTCCATCTGCAGCCATCGAGCAAGCACTCGACGTTACCATCAACTCCTACCAGGTGGGAGAGGGTTTGTACTTCTCCAACGATCGTGATCCTTCGATCCCCTCAGCCCTGGCGAATGTTGTCCATAGCGTGCTCGGTCTAAATAGCTTCGATACGATGCACACCTTCTCTACTTATGGGAAGAAGCCATCCTATCCGGATTACTCTCCTGGTCCCGCCTATGCCGTCGGCGAACACATACAAGGAAAGGGCAATATCAGGAAGCTGGAACCGGCCCGCAAGAGTACTCAAAAAAGCTCGCAGCCTCTCTATTCCTATTACGGATACGATCCGACCGATCTCTACAGTTCCGACGGCTACAACTTTCAGGCTCTCCGAAGCCTCGGACACTGCTGCAATCCGCTGAACAACCCGCAGACTTCTCCACCGCAATCGACCATCGCGATTGCCATCTGGGGCGACTTCAGTAACCAGGACCTCCAGGGTTTCCTGGCCAACTATTCTTATTTAGCCCACAATGTTTTTCGGTTCTTTGTTCACGGGACGCCGCGTTGTTGTGAGCCGGAAACCACTCTTGATGTGGAGTGGGCGACAGCGATGTCCAACAGCTTCGGATCTTCCGCATCGACAGCCGCTGTTCTCGTCTATGAAGGCACCAACGGCAACAATTCAACCATGCTGGACGTGCTGAACCGTGTGTTGACCGACAATTACGCACGGGTCCTTAGCATGAGTTGGGGAGGTGCGGAGAACTACGAGGTTCCGGCCAGTGACATGGAGAGTTATCACGCAGTTTTCAACCAGCTGAGTGGTGAAGGGTGGACAATTGTGGCTGCCTCCGGCGATGGTGGCGCTACCAGCGACTGCGCTGACCATCTTTCGGTGTTCTATCCCGAATCGGATCCTGACGTCACTTCCGTTGGCGGAACGACGTTATATACCGATGTTGGGAATTATTCCTCGGAGGCGGCATGGGGCGGCGGACCCTATGGATGCTCCACCAATGATGGCGGTAGTGGCGGCGGTTGCAGTGCTCACTTTGGCGCGCCTGCCTACCAAAGCGGCGGCACAGCATGCAGCGGCAATCGACGCAGCGTGCCCGATCTGGCGCTGAATGCGGACGGTTTGGACACCCCTCAGAACTTCTTTTACGAGGGGTATATGCAACCGACCGGGGGCACGAGCATAGCTGCTCCCGAGATGGCCGGCTTCTTTGCGCAAGAGAACGCGTACTTACTCTATATACAAAGCCTGGTGGGTCATACCTGCGGCTCCTCGGGCTCGGCGCCTTGTACTCCTTTGGGTAATGCGAACTGGGATATCTACTATGAAGGACTGCATCAGACCGCGGCGCATTATCCCTTTTACGACATCGCCAACGGATGCAACAACAACGACATAACCCGCCAAGATCATTTGAGTTTCTTCTGCGCTGGCCATGGGTTTGATCGGGTGACGGGCTGGGGATCGGCCAACATGCTCCAGCTGGCCTGGACGTTGAACAGTTTTCTGGCCGACGATGACGAGGGCCCAAACGTTTCGATCTCTGGTCCACCCGTGAACCAGTGGTACATGGCCGACCAGACCCTCAGTTGGACACTTACCGACACCAGTGGCAATGGCCATCGTCCCAATGGAGTCGCGGGCTCAAGCCTTGCCTGGGATGCCGATCCCGGCGATCCATACCACCAACCTACCCCCGGAAACGGAAATAACTACTACGGTCCACAGTTTTTTGGTGAGACAGGTTCGGCCAGCGGATTGTCACAACTCAGTCAAGGCTGTCACACCGCCTTCGTGCGCGGCTGGGATAATAC
>JBARGS010000325.1:0-13680 GCA_049798495.1 Candidatus Korobacteraceae bacterium
ACATCGTGCGGGTGCACGACGTGAAGCCGGCGGTGGAAGCTGCGGCCGTAGCCGATGAGGTATTGGCGGCCGGCGTCGGCAGCTAGCGGGGAACTCTCATTCCTTGCCCCCCGACGCCGCTGCAGCGGCATCGTCGCGCGCGATCCTGAATCCCTGTGGACGATAGTCTTTGGGCAGGTATTCCGCCGGAATCGCGGTCTTGTTTCCATCACGCAGTGCCGAATAGGCCGGTGACATGATTTCCACTCCGCCGGCATAGAAACAATCCTGAATGTTGGCGCGCAATGCCGAATAGATATTGACCATCTCAAGCGGGTTGTTGGTATAGGCATTGATCTCGTATTCCACGTAGGAATCGTCCAGAGCATTCTGCAGAACAAACGGGGCGGGATGGTTGAGGATGTATTCGGTCTTCAGTGCTGCTTCAATCAGTAAACCATATACTTTGCGCCAGGGTTCATCGTAGCCAATGGTTACCGAAGTATGCAGGATTAATCCGTCGCTCTGTGCTAATAGACTATAGTTTGTGATGTGGCTACTTAATATTACTGAATTCGGAATAATGATCTCTTCGTTCTTAATCGTCTTCACATGTGTTGCCAGCATGGTCTGGGCTGTCACCTCGCCCATGGTATCGCCGATCTTGACCCAATCCCCGACGCGAAAGCCGCGAGTGTAGGTCAAGATGACACCCGCCACCACGTTCGCCACCGCGGAGGTAGATCCCAACGAGATCAGGACGCCGATGAACAGTCCAACGCCTTTGAAGGCCGGAGAATTTTCGCCGGGAAGGTAGGGATAAATAATGACGGCAGTGAAAGCGAATAATAAAAACCTTATGATCTTGTAAGTGGGCTGAATCCATTCCGGATAGAAGCCGGAAATACGAATATTGCCGCTCTCGAACTCTTTGGCCAGGACTCGAATAAACTTCAGTACATAGTAGATCACGGTTACGATAACAAAGATGTAGAACAAATTGGGCAGGTAATTCAGCAGCGCTTGGCCGATAAATTTAATCGGAGTAAGAATGTAGTTCAGCAATTGCCTGCCGTGCTGGCGAGTCCAGGGGAAGTAGTTGAACTCCGTGGCCAGAAAGATCCAGGTGAGTACGAATAGAAGAATCAGCCGCAGCAGACGAACGGTACCGGCTACCAGGGCGGCAATGCGGTTTCCTGCCAGGATTTCAGACTGCTGAATCTTTACTCCCTTCATTCGCGCGGCGGCGGACTCCAGCTTTCGCAGCAGACGCCGCGAGCCCAATACCACCAGCCAGATAAGTCCCAGATAGGCAGCCAGCGTCAGCACACCGTAGACCGCCGCAAGGATCAGGGACTTGGTGCCGTGCTGCTGGCGAATGCCGCCAATCGCCTTCTGAATCCGCCCAACGTAATACTTCGCCAGCACCTCCCGCGATAAATGGGCATACCTGGCGTCCTCGTCGGTCACGATGAGCAGAACGTCGTCACCGTTCCTGATCGCCGTCCCGTAAGGCGAATCGCTGACGTTCAGGTTGGCCAACTCAGCTGGCGAAACATAGATCAGCTTCCGCAGTCTCTCGGAGGCGCCGTCGGCGCGTTCCTGGGCGGAGAAGCTGCCGAGACTCTGGTAGATGCGCAGAATTTCCTGCCCTTCGACGATGACCGGATACCCGCCCTTCGCCTGCTCGGGTGACGAGGTGGTTTGGAGGGCGCCGAGCGGGACTGCGCTGGCCAACAGTAGCCAGGAGAAGAGCAAAGCGGGAATGACGATCCGGCGGCGGGACGAGCTTAGGGGAACCATGTGCGCTCCGGCATGCGCAGGCTTTCCACAAGCACTGCGCACGGCTACTGCGGGTCATGTTAGGCCATAGCCGGAAGGGACTCAAGGAAGGAGATCGCGCGCCGCAGGACTTGTTATTCCCCCTCGACATCATATAGTGATTTCACTATACTGACCCTATTAATGCCCGAATCGTTGTTGAAACCAATAGTCTGGATCGGATCGAGTCGCAAAGACTTACGCGAGTTTCCTGAGCCCGTTCAGGATCACATGGGCTATGCCCTATACGTGGCGCAACGTGGAGGCAAACATCTCGATGGGAAGGCGCTGCTCGGCTTCGGCAGCGCGGGAGTGGTGGAAATTGTGAAAGATTATCGCGGCGATACTTTTCGCGCGGTATACACCGTGCGATATGCCGGCACGATCTATGTCCTTCATGCCTTCAAGAAGAAATCGAAGAGCGGACGTGAAACTCCCTGGCGGGACATGGGCTTGATTAGACAACGCCTGCGTGAGGCCGAACAGATTGCAAAGGAGATGAATCCATGAGTAGCAGGAAAGGATACGAAACGGGAAGCCGCAACGTGTTCAAGGACATCGGCGTGCCAAATGCCGAAGAACATTTAGTCAAGGCGCAGTTGGTTTTCAAGATCGACGCCATCATGAAGGAGCGTGGCCTGAAACAGGTCGAAGCGGCCGAGTTGTTTGGAGTTCGCCAGCCCGATGTATCGAAGATGCTGCGCGGCGAGTTCCGGCAGTTTTCGGTTGAGCGTCTTCTGCATTTTCTGGTGGCACTCGATCAGGATGTCGAGATTGTCGTCAAGCCGCACCGTGACCGAAACAACGCGCCGGCCTTGCAGGTCTTCTGAAGCGCTGAGGACCGCCCGGCACGTCGAGAATCGCGCAACGTTGCTTAGCCGGCTACGCCCTGCAGCCTGGTCTTGTCTTGCCTCGCCCGCAGCCACTCCATCCAACGATCCAGCCCTTCGCCGGTGGTGCTGGAGACCTCGATAATCTCCATCCCCGGATGCACCCGGCGGGCATTTTCGCGAGCGACATCCGCCTTGAAGGGAACGTACGGCAGCAGGTCAATCTTGGTCAGCACCATCAGCTCCGACTTAAAGAAGATTGAAGGATACTTGAGCGGCTTGTCTTCACCTTCGGTAGTGCTAAGCAGAACGATCTTGGCATCTTCCCCTAAATCGTAGCTGGAGGGACAAACCAGGTTTCCGACGTTCTCCACAATCAGCAGATCCAGATCTTCGAGCTTCCAGTCCTCCAAATGACGTCCAATCATCTTGGCGTCGAGGTGGCAGGTTCCGCCGGTGGTGATCTGCTTTACCGGGAAGCCGAACTTTGCCAGCCGCCGCGCATCGTTTTCTGTCTGCAGATCGCCGGTGAGCACGGCTACGCGCGCACTCTTGTCCATGCGCTCGAGTGTGCGCTCCAGCAAAGCCGTCTTGCCGGAGCCCGGGGCGCTGATCAGATTGACGCACAGCACACCATTCTGCCGGTAGCGCTCGCGCAGATCGTTGGCCAGCAACTGGTTCTCGCTCAGGACCTTCTTTTCGACCGCAATGCGATTCATTCATCCACTTCCATATACGCGATATCCAGTTCCTCGCCGCTGACGCACCCGGTGGAAAATTCCCCGCACAGCGGGCAGCGCGGGTCGTAATCGCTCATGCGAAATTCGTATTCGCACTTGGGACAGCGCTGCACCCGCGGAACGTACTCCAGTTCAAGCGCCAGCGGCTCCCAATCGGTGTCCTTCACCAGCACTTCGAAGCCAAACTGAAGTGCGTCGCGGTCGACGCCCGCCAGCTCCCCAATCTTAACCCCGACCTTGGTGATGCGGCCGTCGGGATGGCGTTCAGCTTCCTTCTGAACGCATTCCAGAATCGAGGCGGCAATGCCGAGCTCGTGCATATCGTTCGCGCTCCATTGTCGCATCTCGCGAAAGAAAGTGTTCGCAATGTCCACCAATGGACACGCCTGCACTACAGAACCAAGAGGGTCATGGCCGATTGGTGTCAGCACCTGAGCTCCAAGTCATTTTTGCGAAACATCTTGCGTCGGATTTCGTCTATCACTTTGCGGGTGCAGCTCGTCGTGTTTTTGTGGTGTCGAGATTGCAGTATTACGGTTGGGGCGGAGCACTTCCTTAAGAAAGACGTGCTGCGAGTTGGGTCATCCGGGAAATTGGTCTTAGCTGTCCAGATACGATCTGCCAGCAATCGTCTCTGCGGCTGAAATCGTCCTCAGCAACAACGGATCGACCATTCTGTCGGAGCGATAACGCGGAATAGGCAGCTCACCATGTTGAAGCAGTGGGGCCGCGTCTGGGCCATTGGCTTTGTGCTGTGGACCATCCTGGCTTTCCTCAGTGCCGCGGGGGCGCACGTGTATACGGCCTCCATGGGCAGTCCCGAAAGCTGGGCGCAGTTGCTCGCCTGGAATATCACGATTTCCTTTGTATGGTCGTTGCTGACACCGCCGATTTTCGCGCTGTGCAAACGCTTCACCTTCGACCGCAGCAACTGGAAGCTGGTGCTGCCGCTGCACATCACCGCCAGCGTCGCCCTGGCTTTCCTCGGCGCATTCGTGATCGTGCTGCTTGAGCCCGTTGTCACCTGGACTCCGGAAACTCATGTCCCGTACATGGCGCACACGGTCTCACGCGCGTTCATGGACATCCAACGCTACTGGTACATTCTGCTGATCACGCAGGCGATCGCTTATTACGGCAAGTATCGCGAGCGCGAACTGGAATCCTCGCAGCTGGAAGCGCAGCTGGCCTATGCGCAGCTGGAGGTATTAAAGATCCAGCTGGAGCCGCACTTCCTGTTCAACACGCTCAACTCCATCGCCGCGCTGGCTCGCAACGACGGCGAGGCGGCGGAGAACATGACGCTGCAACTGGCCGACTTGCTTCGCTTCTCGCTCGACGCCGTCGGAGTTCACGAGGTATCGCTGAGCCGCGAGCTCACCGTTCTGCAAAAGTACATCGACATTCAGCAGACCCGCTTTCAGGACCGTCTTCAGGTGGAGATGGACATCGCGCCTAACACACTCTCGGCACTGGTCCCCAATCTCATCCTGCAGCCGCTGGTGGAGAACGCCATCCGTCACGGCATCGGGCCGCGGCGCGCGCCCGGCTTTATTCGCATCGTTACGCGCCAGGTCTTCGACGAGCTGTGGATGGAGATCTGCGACAACGGCCAGGGGTTCACGCGCTATCGCGGCGTGGTTCCGGCCGAAGGCGTCGGCTTGCGCAACACGCGCGCGCGTCTGCAACAGCTTTACAACCACGACCATCGGCTGACGCTGGAGGATGCGCCTGGCGGAGGCTGCATCGTCAAAATCCACATACCGTTCCGCAGCAGTTCTGAGGAGGTTATTGCTAGTCATGCCCATTCGAGTGTTGCTTAGCGACGATGAAACATTGGCGCGCGAGCGTCTGCGTGGCCTGCTGGAAGACGAAACGGATCTCGAGATCGTGGCCGAGTGCGGCGACGGCAAGTCCGCCATCTCCGTCATCAAGCGCGAGAAGCCGGACCTGGTCTTCCTCGACATTCAGATGCCGGAGGTCGACGGCTTCGGCGTAGTGTCGGCGCTGCGGGACGAGCCTATGCCGCTCACCATCTTCGTCACCGCCTATGACCGTTACGCCATGAAAGCCTTCGAGGTACACGCGCTCGACTATCTGCTTAAGCCGGTGGTCAAGGAGCGTCTGTCGGAGGCGCTGGATCACGCGCGCAAGCAGCTGCAACAACCTTCGGAGATGATGTTCCAGCGGCGCGTGCTGGACATGTTGGGCGATCTCGATACGCGCCAGAATGCTCCGCAACGCATCGTCATCAAAGCCGACGGCGAGATCGTATGTCTGAAACCCGGCGAGATCGACTGGGCCGAGTCGGCAGGCAATTACGTCTGCCTGCATGTGGGCGGCAACACGCACATCCTGCGCGAGACCATCACCTCGCTGGAGTCGCGGCTGGGACACCGTCAGTTCCTGCGGGTGCATCGCTCCACGCTGGTGAACGTGGACCGCATCAAGACTCTGCGGCCGTCGCTGTATGGGGACTACGCGATTCTGCTGCGCGACGGGACGAAGCTCACGCTGAGCCGAGGATTCCGCGAGAACGTGCTGAAGCGGCTGGGGACGGCGTAGGAAAGCCGCTGTTCGCTCTTCGCGATTCGCCGTTCGTGGTCTCGGATCGCGTTTGAGGAACTGGACTCAGCGTTAACCCGCTTGCCGACCTCGAAGACGGTCGCGGCGACAATGAGCCGTGAACCCCGAATCTGCGCACCCCAGGAAGCAAATCCCCAGCCCGCAGGGCGGCATTTGTTTTAGCCGTGGGCGTCAGCCCGCGGTAGGTTCAGTTATGAAACGTGAGCCGCGTAAGCGGCGATACCGCAGGCTGCTCCGAAGCGAAATTTTTTCTTAAAGAAACCAGCCCCTGGGCTGATGTGAACAAAGCCGGTGCCGCCGCTTCGCGGCTCACGGGATTCTAGGGACTCCAGAACGCGGGCTCACGCCCACGGCTAAAACAAATGCCGCCCTGCGGGCTCAGGTTCATCTGACCCGCTACTTCCGTCCCGTCTTCGCCGATCCTCCTTCAATATCACTTAGCCGAATGACGGCCGCCGCAGCCGAGTACTGCACCTCGTCCTGTTCATCCTGAAGTCCCGACACCGCCGTTCCCTTAAGCGAAGGATCGCCGCGCTTGGCGATGGCGTCGAAGGCCGCGGCCCGGACCAGCCACTTCTTCTGCTCCAGGGCCGCGTCGGCCAAAGCCTGACCGCTCTTGGGATCGGGGTCCTTGGCTAGCGTGAGCGCGGCCGCAGCCAGCACTGGCGACGTGTCGTCCTTGGTCAGGAGTTTGAAAGCGGATAGTCCCATCCCACCGAAAGGTACGAACCCGAGCCCGGTCTGGAATCCCAGGCTCGCCATCTTCTTCGGATCGTGCAGCATTTTCTTCTGCTGTTCGGTCAAACTCGTGCCGGTTTTTTGTTCCCCAGTGAGGACGGCGTAGAAGACGCCGTATCCCCGGTTATCGCCCAGAACAATCAGGGAATGCCCCGCCGCCAGAATCACGGCAGGATCGGTGTCGTTCCGCATCGCGTAGAGCTCGGGTCGGGCGCTCTTGGCCAACATGTCGCCCAGCGATTGCGCCGCCGCCGCGCGCACCTCCGGCTTATCGTCTTTCAGCGCGGTGAGTGCGGCATCCAGCGCCTGCTGGTCTCCAGGCAATATTCCCAATTCCCGCACCGCTCTTACGCGCTTGTCGGTGTTGGTATTGGTAAGACCCTTATTCAGCACGGTCCAGGCCTGCTGCTTCGGATTGTCTTGAGCGAAAAGCACTCCGCTCAAACAGAATAGTGCGATGACGCTAACCACGCGCAGCAGTGACTTCATTCCCAGCTCGGGTTCTTGAATCGCAAAGTGAAGGGTGAGTGTAAGACGCACAGAAGAGATAAGCCAAGCGAATTTTGCCGCCTCGGGATACGGTGAACGCGAGAGCTGAAATCGCAGCAATCAAGCGGGGGAAAGCGCCGAGACCGCAAATGCGGAGGGCGGCACTACTACAACATTCCAGCAGTTTTGGTGGTCAGGATACTGAGCGCCATTTCCAGATTGGCGATCGCCGATTCCAGGTCCGGATGCTTCTCAAGTTCCTCTCGCAGGCCATTGAGGATGCGATGCGCTTCGGCGACGTGCTGAGCGGCGTCTTGTTCGCGGTTATCTTTACCGGCGGAATTTTCTGTCATGGGTCACCCGGGCTCCATCTTAACCGCCATGAGCACTGAATACCAGAGCGTCGCCCATGACAAAGGGCGCAGGTTGTTTCCCACGCCCTTGATCGCGTCTTTGGAACACAGAGCCTCACACTTCTCCGTGTCTCTGTGGTGAATCGCCTAATTCAGCACATGGATGTTCTTCTTGTCGCACATCTCCTTCAGCACCTTCGGCCATACGGTGACGCTGACTTCGCCGAGGTGGGCTTTGCGCAGCAGCAGCATGAGCGTGCGCGACTGCCCGATGCCACCACCGACACTCAACGGGATTTCGTGATTGACGATCGCCTTGTGGTATGGGAAGTTCAGGAAGTCGAGCTGGTGCGTGAGCTCGAGCTGCTTCTTCAGCGACTCGGAGTTGACGCGGATGCCCATCGAAGTGAGTTCGTGGCGCCGGTGCGTCACCGGGTTCCACACCAGAATGTCGCCGTTCAGCCCGTGCCGTACGTGGCCGTCATCGGCCCGCGTTTCCGTGACCCAGTCGTCGTAATCGGCGGCGCGCATCTCGTGCGGATAGCCGTCCTTCAGTGTCCAGCCGATCCCGATGATGAAGACCGCGGGATACTTCTGGAGGATGGCGGTCTCACGTTGCTTGCGCGGCAGGTCGGGATACATGTCGAGAATCTCTTCGGCATGGAGGAACTTCAAATCTTCGGGCAGGCTGGGATAGCGGGGATCTTTCAACTGCGGGAAGATTTCCTGCGCGTGGCGCTCGGCGCCGACGATCACTTTCCAAATCTTGCTGACCACTCCTTTCAGGAAGTGCAGATTGCGCTGGTCGGGGGTGATCACCCGCTCCCAATCCCACTGATCGACATAGGCGCTGTGATCGTGGTCGAGAAAGTAGTCCTTGCGCACGGCGCGCATGTCGGTGCAGAGGCCCTCGCCGGGCTGCATGTTGAACTGCCGCAGCGCCATCCTCTTCCACTTGGTGGCGGCCTGCACCACCTGCGCGTTAATGGGGTGCTTGTCGCGATCGTTCGAGATATGAAACTGGATCGGCGTGCGCGAGCCGTCGCGGTCGAGATAGTCGTTAACGCCCGACTCCTCGTCCACGATGAGCGGCACCGTGACCATCATGAGGTTTAATTCCTTGCAGAGGTTCTCCTCGATATAGTTCTTCACCTCGAAGATTGCCCTCTGGGTTTCTTTGGGTGACAGCAGCGAGCTGTAGTCCGCCGGAAGCACATGTTCCAGCTCTGTGTAGTCGCCAATTCCGGGGCCAGCGAGATCTGCCTTTTTGTCAGCCATGCGGTTCTCCTTGCGATGCGGTCGACGTGTCTGCCGTGTTGTAGGCCTGGGAACGCACGTCGCCACGTATAGAAGAGCACCCGCCGGGCAGGAAGGCAGTAACCGCCGTCACCGGGGCGTGTGCGATGGGTTAGGCAGAAGGATACTTCGGTTCGATGTCGTGGGGCAGTTTAGGAGGGATGAGGTGGGCTTGCGGCCGTTCCGGAGCCCGAAGGGCGCCATCTGTTTTAGCCGTGGGCGTGAGCCCGCGGTAGACGATTTAATTCTTCTTGGTTTTTCTCGAGCCGCGGAGCGGCGGCACTAGTCGGCTAGGACATATGATTTGTCGTACCGCACGCCCGCCTTGTCGAGCAGCATCAAGAATTCCTCATCGAACGTGCGTCGGGAATGATGTTCCTTCTGGTTCGCGATGTAGCACTTTACCGTCTCGACCTGTGATGGGCTGACGCTGATTGCCGCATAACCGTCTTGCCACGAAAAACGCGGGGCATTGGTCTTCATAAATCGCGACGAATTCGCCTTCAGATCGCGCACGAGTTCGACCAGATGCGAACTGGCAGGAACCGACAACAACAGATGAACATGGTTTTCCGTGCCGCCAACCGCGAGGATCTCGAATCCACGATTGCGAGCAATACCACGCAGGTAGGCCCAGAGGGGCTCCGGATTGCGAATAAGTTGGGCGCGGCCCTTGGTGGAAAATACACAATGGATGTAATTCAACACATAGGATCGAGACATGTGGGTGTCGCCGCTCCGCGGCTCCGGAACGTAAATTCGGATCGCCTACCGCGGGCTGACGCCCCCGGCTAACACAAATCCCGCCCGTTCCGGGCTCCGGATCAGTAACCGGCGTCACCGTGCCGTGTGCGAAGAAAGATTAGGCCCGAGGCTCGATCAGTCCGGCATCACCGCTTATTTTCGCGAAATTGGGCTTGCCTATGGCTTATCAGATCAATTCGACAGGGTGGGCTCGGAGCCCGAAGGGCGTGATTTGTTTTAGCCGTGGGCGTGAGCCCGCGGTGGGCGATCAAATCACCTTAACTTCCGGAGCCGCGGAGCGGCGGCATGCCTTCTCGCTTTGCATTCTTCTTTTCCTCTACACTAGCTATGTTCCCCAAGTCGCGACCCCGCTAACCCTCATCCAAGTCATGAGGAGATCGAACGAATGACACCTTCGGCATCCCAGGAACAGGGTTCCACTCTGCTCACTCCGTACGACCTTCATCTCTTCAACGAAGGCAAGCACAACCGGCTGTTCGAAAAATTCGGCGCTCACATCGTCGACTTCGACGGCAAGCGCGGCACCTACTTCGCCGTGTGGGCGCCTAATGCCGAGCGCATCTCCGTGGTCGGCGATTTCAACGGCTGGAACTCCGACTCCCATCCCATGAACCCGCACGCCGAGTCGGGCGTGTGGGAGGCGTTCATCCCCGGTCTGGGTCACGGTGCGGTGTACAAGTACCACCTCCGCTCGCGCTATCACATGTATACGGTCGACAAGACCGATCCTTACGGCTACCACAACGAGGCGCCGCCGCGCACGGCGTCGATCGTCTGGGACCTGGGCTATGAGTGGAACGATGGCGATTGGATGCGGACGCGCTACGAGCACAACAAGTTCGACGCGCCCATCTCGACTTACGAAGTACACCTGGGTTCGTGGATGCGCGTTCCGGAAGAGGGCAACCGCTCGCTCAGCTATCGCGAACTGGCCGTCAAGCTGGCCGACTATGTCTGCGACATGGGCTTCACCCACGTCGAGTTTCTGCCGGTCATGGAGCATCCCTTCTTCGGCTCCTGGGGCTATCAGGTTACCGGCTACTATGCTCCCAGCGCGCGCTTCGGTACCCCGCAGGATTTCATGTACCTCGTCGACCACCTTCACCAGCGCGGCATTGGCGTCATCCTCGACTGGGTGCCCTCGCACTTTCCCAACGACGAGCACGGCCTGGGCTACTTCGACGGCACGCATCTCTACGAGCACGCCGATCCCCGCAAGGGCTTTCATCCTGACTGGAAGTCTGCCATCTTCAACTACGATCGCAACGAAGTGCGCGGCTTCCTCATCAGCAACGCGATCTTCTGGCTCGACCGCTACCACGCCGACGGCCTGCGCATGGACGCCATCGCGTCGATGCTTTACCTGGATTATTCGCGCAAGCAGGGCGAGTGGATCCCCAACCAGTTTGGCGGGCGCGAGAACCTGGGTGCGGTGTCGTTCCTGAAGGACGTGAATCGCGAAGCCTACCAGGCCTTTCCCGACATTCAGACGATTGCCGAGGAGTCGACGGCCTGGCCGATGGTGTCGCGGCCGGTTTACATCGGCGGGCTCGGCTTCGGCATGAAGTGGGACATGGGTTGGATGCACGACACTTTGCTCTACATGTCGAAGAATCCCATCCATCGCAAGTATCACCACAACAAACTGACCTTCCGCGGCCTGTACGCGTTCACGGAAAACTTTGTGCTGCCGCTCTCGCATGACGAAGTCGTCCACGGCAAAGGTTCGCTCTACGGCAAGATGGCGGGCGATGATTGGCAGAAGTGCGCCAATCTGCGTCTGCTCTTCGGGTACATGTTTACCCAGCCGGGGAAAAAGCTGCTGTTCATGGGTTGCGAGATTGCGCAGTGGAGCGAATGGAATCACGATGGCAGCGTGGATTGGCATTCGCTGGGATATCCGACGCATCAGGGAATCCAGCGCTGGGTTCGCGATTTGAACACGTTTTACCGCAACGAACCGGCTCTCTACGAGACCGACTTCCTCCCCGAAGGCTGGCGCTGGATCGATGCCGACGATTCCGACCACAGCGTGCTGACATTCCTGCGGCGGCGCAAAGATGGCACCGGCTCCGTGGTGATGGCCTGTAATTTCACTCCGGTGCCGCGGCGCGGATATCGCGTGGGCGTACCCCTGGCGGGACATTGGTACGAGGTGCTGAACAGTAACGCCGCGGTCTACGGCGGGACCGACGAAGGAAATTTCGGCGGTCGCAGCACCGAAGCGATTCCCACCCACGGCTACGAGCATTCGTTGTTGCTGGACCTGCCGCCGCTGGCGATAGTGCTGTTCAAACAATAAGGGAAGCAATTGCGGCGGCACGGATACACCGCTGCAGTTTTTGAGATTGTCATCACGAGGAGGACTCCAGTCCGACGAGGGATCTGCTTGTTTGCGCGAACCGTACGACCGCACGCGAACAGCAGATCCCTCGCTTCGCTCGTGATGACAATTCATAAGGCATCAAGTACCGCGTAAACATCGGCTCGCCCCCACCGTCGTGTCTTTCCGTACCTTTGTGACCCCCATCACCGACCCGTGTGCCCGCATTTTCCTATCCTTGCCATGAAGGCCCATGCCCGAAGCCGTCCCAACCCGGGTCAATCCCTGGATCGTGACTATCGCCGTCATGCTGGCGACGTTCATGGAAGTGCTGGACACGACCGTGGTCAACGTGTCCATCCCCCACATGGCGGGGAACATGGGCGCCACGGTGGAAGAGGGTACTTGGGTTGTTACCTCGTACCTGGTTTCCAACGCCATTATTCTGCCTATGGCGGGATGGCTGGCCGCGCGCTTCGGACGCCGCCGCATGTTGATGCTCTGCGTCACCGGCTTCACGTTGGCTTCACTGCTGTGTGGAATGGCCACCAGTCTCGACTGGCTGATCTTCTTCCGCGTGCTGCAAGGGCTCAGTGGCGGCGGGCTGCAGCCGCTGTCGCAATCGGTGCTGCTGGAAACTTTTCCGCCGAAGAAGCACGGCACCGCGATGGCGGCATTCGGCCTGGGCATCATCATTGCGCCTATCATGGGCCCCACGCTGGGCGGCTGGATTACCGACAACTACACCTGGCGCTGGATCTTCTACATCAATCTGCCCGTAGGCATTCTGTCGCTGCTGATGATCAGCACATTCATCGTCGACCCGCCTTATCTGCGCAAGCGGATTTCCGGTGGCATCGACATGTGGGGCATCGGCTTCCTCGCCCTCGGCTTCGGTATGTTGCAGATGGTGCTCGACACCGGCCAGCGCAAGGACTGGTGGGGCAGCGATCAGATTCGACTGTGGACCGCGCTATGCGTAATCGGGTTGGTGGGCATGGTGATCCGCGAGCTCACCGCCAAACATCCCATCGTCGATCTGCGGGTGTTGAAAGATCGCACCTTTGCCGCCGGAACCCTCGTGATGACGATGCTGGGCTTCGTGCTCTACGCGTCGCTCATGCTGCTGCCGATTTACTTGCAAACGCTGCTGAACTATCCGGCGTTTCAGTCAGGACTGGCGCTCTCGCCGCGCGGCATTGGCGCGCTGCTGATGACGCCGATCAGCGGTCAGCTTACCAACCGCATGGACCCGCGCAAGCTCCTGTTCATCGGCATCGCGACTGGCGGCTGGACCATGTTCAGCCTCTCGCACCTCAACCTGAACGCCGGCTACTGGGATATCTTCTGGCCGCAGATCATCCAGGGCGCGGCCATGGCGTTTCTCTTTGTGCCGCTGATGGCGACCAGTATGTCGGGCATCACGAAAGAGAAAATGGGCAATGCGACCAGCATCTATAACCTGATGCGCAATATTGGCGGCAGCTTCGGCATCGCGACTATGACGACGTTCCTGGCGCGACGCCAGCAAGTACACCAGAACCAGCTCATCAGTCACATCACACCGATGGACATCCGAACGCAGACGATATTCCGCGGATTGAAGAGTTGGTTTTCCTTGCACGCGCCGCTTAGCGGGGTTGACGCCGCGCACAAATCCTGGGGAGCGATTTACCTGATGGTGCAACAGCAGGCGGCCATGCTGTCGTTCGTCGAGGCGTTTTGGGTGATGGGAGTAATCTTCTGGGCGATGCTTCCTC
>JBARGS010000326.1:0-2402 GCA_049798495.1 Candidatus Korobacteraceae bacterium
GTATGAGCCAACCGTAGCCGACTCGGGACGGAAGCCAAAACTGAATCAGGAGAATTCACTATGACCACTTCAATGAAGTCCCTTTGTATGGCAGCCGCCGTCGCCGGAATGCTCGGTGGCACATCCATTCGCATGCAGGCACAACCCTTAGCTGGTTCCAACACAGCGTTAACCGGAGCGGCCTCGCAGGCGCCCGAGACGTCCAAGCCCAAGCACTCTTGCAAAGGCAAGAATGCCTGCAAGGGACAAGGAGCTGATGGCAAGAACTCCTGCAAGGGTAAAGGTAGCTGTGCGACGGACGGCTCGAAGCCGCCGATGCCCAAGATGTAAGGTTTCCTGGATATGGAGTGCGGGGCGTGGCGTGACGCTGCCCCCCGCATTCGCCCCTCTAAAACAGAAATTGCACCGCTGACAAAGCCCCTTTGGAGAGACGCTATGCCCGCCAATCGTTTCAACGGCTTTACCGACTACGGCGTCGGAATCGGGCTGCGAATCCCTCATTATCAGCACATCTTCGACAAGAAGCCGGTCGTCGATTGGTTTGAGATCATCTCGGAGAACTACATGGTCGATGGCGGGCGGCCGCTTTATATCCTCGACCAAATTCTTGATCAGTACCGCGTCGTCCAGCACGGTGTCTCCATGTATTTCGGTTCTGCCGAGCCGCTCAACTGCGAACATCTTCGCCGCCTCAAGGAACTCGTCAGGCGGACGAAAACTCCCTGGCTTACAGATCACCTCTGTTGGGGAAGTGTCGATGGTCGCTACACCCACGACCTGTTGCCCATGCCGTACACCTTTGAAGCGGCGCGAATCACAGCCGAAAAGGTCCGTCAGGTTCAGGACTTCCTCGAAGTCCCCATAGCTGTCGAAAATGTGAGCAGCTATGCCGAATTCCACATTTCCGAGATGACCGAGTGGGAGTTCCTGAACGAAGTGGTCGAACAGGCCGACTGCGGCATTCTTCTCGACGTGAACAACATCTACGTCTCATCTCGAAACCACGGCTTCAACCCGATGGAATATGTGAACAGCATCCCTGCTGAACGCGTGGCGCAGATCCACATTGCCGGCCACTCCCAGTTTCAGAAATACACCCTCGATACGCACGACCATCCTGTCGTCGAACCCGTCTGGGGACTCTACGAGCGCGCCATCGAACGTTGCGGCCCCACCGCGACCCTTCTAGAATGGGACGACAAAATCCCGTCCTTCGAGGAGGTGCATCGCGAGGCGCTAAAGGCGAACCGCTTCCTCCACAAGCAAGAAGATCTATTGCCCTCTAGCCCGGACCCTTCGGAGCAGGTTCTCGAAGAGGCAACGCAATGAGTGGCGCTTTACTGACGTTGCAAAAGCGCATGGCCACCGCGGTGATGGAGCCGCTGACGCGCAACGAGACGGCGCGCAAGACTCGACGGGATGGTGTCGGTATGGAGCGGGAAGCGGCTGAATTCATCAAGCCGAATGCTTCGCTCACTTCGCTCGAACGGCTGGAGATCTACAACCGGCAGTACTGGTTTCGTTTGTATTCGAGCTTTGAAGATGATTTCCCCGGACTACTGGCGGTTCTGGGACGGAAGAAATTTGAGCGAGTCATGAGGGCTTATCTTGATGCCTGCCCTTCTGCGTCTTACACGCTGCGCGATCTTGGCAGCCGTCTCCCATCGTTCTTGGCGGAACATGAGGAGCTTACTGCTCCGAACAGCCGTCTTGGTCAGGATGTCGTGCGGACGGAATGGGCGCACATTGAAGCCTACGACGCAGCTACGATCTCGCCGCCAACACCAGAATTGTTTACGTCGATCACTGACGAGACCGCACTGCGGCTTCAACCGTGCATCCGTCTGTTGGACCTGTCTTATCCGGTGGATGAACTCCTGATTGCGGTCCGGCAGGACGCGGGGAGCAGCGACACCTCCAGCAACAACGCAACTGCGACTCGTAGGGTGCCAGCCGTCCGGCGTGTCGCTCAACTTGCACCGTCGCCGATATGGCTTGCTGTGTATCGCCAGGAGTTCACGGTGTACTACAAACGCCTGGAGCCAGAGGAGTACCGGATGCTGACTGCAATCCAGTCCGGCGCGTCGCTCGGAGAGGTCTTCGCAACAGCCTTCAGTGACGCCACGATGGACGAAACAGCTCAGGCAGCATTCCTTCAAGAGGCGTTTCAGCAATGGGCAATTCTTGGTTGGCTGTGCGCGCCCAATCAATCCGACAAACAGCGAACACAAGCAGGAGAAAGCAAGTGAATCTCAAGACCATGCCCGCTACCATTGCGCGTTGCTACGAATCGTTCGGCAAGGTCGCCTCTTACGCGCAGTCCCCGTTTCTCCTGCTTGTACGCCTCTACTGGGGTTGGCAATTCGCCCAAACCGGCTGGGGCAAACTACACAATCTTCCAC
>JBARGS010000327.1:0-12836 GCA_049798495.1 Candidatus Korobacteraceae bacterium
GAATAAGGCGTTCAGCCAAGGTTTGTCTCTGTCTTTCCGATACGGAGGAAAGAAGTCCAGCTCTCTCGCGAGCATCGGCGTCAGCACGATTGCCGCCAGAAACAAGAACCGACTGTAGGTCATTGCCGCATAGTAACCAATCAGCAGAAACCCGACTTCATCCAGGCGCCAGCGCCGCTTTCGAACCAAGGCAAGAATCAGTGTCGCCGCCAGCATTCCGAACAGAATCTTGCCCCGCACTCCGTGAAAATCGAGGCTCATCCATTCGTCGACATGATTTACATTCAATCGCTGGTGAAAGGCAAAGTTGAACGGGTAGAAAACCAGGTGGTACGTATAGGGGTTCAGGAAGAGTCCGGCGACACTAAAGCCGGCCACCGTGATCAGCTTCCGCAATTGCCCGGGTGTCCAGCGCCTGGCTTCGATCCTGCCCCATACGCCCTCAACCAATCCCGCCGCGACGAAGATCCCGAATAACACAATCCCGATCAACCAGGAACCGTGAAGGTTTGCCCAGAGCGCAAACAGCGGAGGCAGCAGCCACGTCCAATCTTTATCCTGTTTGAACTGATTGAGAATAATAAGCTCCGCCACCAGGCACGTCCACCCGGCCAGTAACGTCCGGGGCCCAAACGACACCGTCGCCAGCCAAACCGCAAGCCACGATGCGAAGAAGGCGGCCTTCACATTTCTGCAGGTGAAATAGGCCAGCGCAAATACGCCGAGAAGAATAATCTCAACTTCAGCCAGCATCACCAGGTAGACGCCGCGAATTCCAAGCCACTGCCATCCAAAGTAATAGGGCAGTTCGCTGAGCCATGCTTCATTGATCCAGCGAGACCCGCTCGCGGTGAAGGAATAAAAGTCTTGATGGACCACAGAGTGGGTCTTGACAAACACCTCAGCATTGCGGAGATGCCACCAAATATCGGGATCGGCAATGCTTCCGCTATCGAAGACGAAGATCGACGCAGCTAGGACCAACGCCAATAACACGGAGAAAGAAAAAGCTTTTCGCCACCAAACGGCCGCAGAGTGCGTATTTGTGACCGAGTGAGTAGCTACGGCAGAAGATGTCAACCCGGAAGTCGCAGCTAGTTCGGATGGCACAGATTAGGCTAGCTCTTAAGGAATCGATGAGCTGTGACTCACGGCTGTCCATCCGAATTATTCCGTGATGCTAAGCCCATTCTGGGTGGTGATCATAGTGGGAACTAATTCTCTGCTTTTCCGATTAATATCTTTGATGCTGATAGCGATGGGGCCATAGCATGTTCTGTGAGTGTAGGCGACATTATGTGGCGTTCTCGGCGGACTCGTGCGACGATCGACAGCTCCGGATCGAGTTTGATTGAAACCGCTCTGGTCATGCCAATTCTGGTTCTCATGTTGTGCTTCGCGATCGATATCGGATACTTCTTTATTGTCGCAGCTAATCTTGTGTCGTCGTCGCGCAATGCTGTTCTTTACTCCGGTCAGGGATTCGTTTCCCCGGCCCAACAGCAATTACCGTCGGCGGGAACCGCCGGATCGCTAAGCGACACCGCCGGCGTGGCCGGTCTGGCCGGTGGAGACTTATTGGGACTGGCGAACATGACCACCAAGACCTCGGTGCAGGTCTGCTCCAAACAGATCGGTATTACGCAGACGTCCAACGGTTATAAAACGAATTGCAGTACCTTTCCCTCCGGCAGCTTGAACTTCACCCCCGACCAGGATCCGGAGTCAAACAATGGTTTGCTAACGCAGCGCGTGGACGTGGTCTATACCGTGAGTCCGCCCATTCCGTTGGATTTCTTTACCTTTGCTATGCCGCCGCTAACCCTGCATTGGAAGGCGGAGATGCGAGCTCTCGACTGATGCGTGACGGGTCTTATCTGCGAGGTCCGGTTGCTTTCATGCAAGGCGATGCCGGCTCAATGCTGATTGAATTCTCCTTGTCGGTGTGGACCTTGTTTCTGGTCACCTTTCTAATCTTCGAATTCTGCATGAGCATTTACACCTACAGCGTGCTAAGCAATGCCGCCCGCGAAGGCATTCGCTACGCGATCATGCACGGCACTGACAGCAGCTCCTGTAGTGGGCCCAGCACGGGCTGTGGCGATAGCACCGGCAGCAATGTCACCACTGTAGTCCAAGGCTATGCCAGTGTCTCTTTTCACGACCTCAGCGCCATGACCGTAACTCCGTCATGGCCCGATCGGGCGTCGACTCCCAATAGCCGGGTATTGGTAACCATCTCCTATGCCTATATTCCGTATTTGAGCATCCCTGGATTTACCTCTCCGCAGATGCAGGTTACGGCGGAAGGAAGGATCGTGTACTGACGAGGCGCGTTGTCATGCAAACAACTTCTCTGAAGCATCGGCGCTATGAGGCGGGACAGGCGAGCATTCTAGTGGTTCTGATGCTTAGTTTATTCTTGCTCGCCGTTTTGGCCTTTGCCGTGGACTACACCAACATCTGGTTCGAGCGCCAGCAGGTACAGACTGCGGCAGACGCAGCTTGTGAAGCGGGGGCGATGGACATTTACCAGCTTGCCTCCGGGGTAACGCTGCCGAACATGGGATACCCTTTGGGCACGGCGGGCGCATGCAGCAGCTACAATTCGGGCGGTCCTACCATGTGCTGGTATGCGAGCAAGAACGGATTCAACGGATACAATGGCGGGAGTTCCACCGTCTCGTGGACCTTCCCCGGCTCGGTCTCCGGCGTGACTGCGCCGCCTTTTTCCGTCGCTCCCTATCCTTTCCTGCAGATTTCAGTTTCTCTGCCGGTAAAGACCTATTTCAGCACGCTGCTGACCGCGAGTCAGACGCAAACTGTGGCCGCGATTTCTACCTGCGGATTGACATCGATCATGCAGGGTGCTCCCATCATGGTATTAAATCCTACGATTTCGGGCGCGCTGTCCTATTCCGGCGGAGCGTCGTTGACGATCGTAGGCGGCCCGCCGCGCAGCATCGTCGTAAATTCGAGCAGTTCCACGGCGGTGCAGTGTGGTTCCAGCGGAGTCATTGACACGCGAACGGGTGGTCCCAATCTTACCGGGTCGGATGTGGGCGTATCCGGTGGTCCGCACACCGCACCCGGCGCCGCGAGCGGATGCTACGGAACCAATGGCAACACCGGACTACCCGCAGGATTTAGTGGAGGAAGCACCGGCCACTGGGCATGGCCGGCAAGCCCGGTCGCCGATCCTTACGGCGCGGTTCCCGCAGCGGCAGGCATGAAGTCCGTCACTCCGTTGACCAAGGCAACCCACAGCGACGGAACCAAGTATTACAACCTGGCGATTCACAACATGGATGGATGTCCCGACACGGCGCCCACGAACTATGGAGCGTACCACGACGAAACCTATTGGGCTTGTCAGAAGAAATACGACGGTACCCAGCCCCACTACTGCGGCGGCTGCAAAGAGTACGGCCCCGGATACTATCCCAACGGCATCAGCGAAGGCGGTGGCGATGTCATTACCTTCCTGCCCGGTGTGTATTACATGGACGGAGACTTAAACATCGGGGGAAGCGACAGCATCCGTATTGCGAAGCCCTGCGCGAATTCACAAGGCGTGGTGAACACCGATCCCAACACCGGGAACTGCAGTCCCACCGTGACACAGATTGCGGGAGCCAACGGCGCGGGCGGAGGCGGCCCCTGGACCTGGCACCAGACCGACGGCGTCATGTTCTACTTTCACGGAAGCGCTAAGCCGGTCATCAGTGGAGCATCGGGAGCGCCTGCTTCTCCTCGGGTGGACAAAGTGCCAGTCACGGACCTTACGTGCAACGGCAGTTCACCGCCTTCTTATCTCAGCCTGCCGAATGCTCTCGATACCAACATCATGCTGGCCCAGTGCACGACCAACGGCAGCTACTACGACAGCGCAGGCGACACCACCGACTCGCTTGGCAGCATCCGCGGGCTACTTATGTTTATGGATCACGCCGACACAGCCGCACCGCAGCTTCAAGGCTCCGGAAGCCTGGCTTATACCGGAACTCTCTATTTTCACTCCAGTACCTACGCGACAATCTTCAAGATACCCGGCGGCACGACCAACGGAACTTTGATCTGGGGCAATGTTGTTACCGACCAGATGCAGCTAACCGGAAGCGGAGCCTTGAAAATGGCACTCAACCCCGCTGCCACCACTCCGATTCTGAAAGTAGCGTTATTCAAGTGAGCATCGACTCTACCATTTCACACCCTTGGCTATTCGATCTTCTATTTGCGGTGAGGTAAGCGCAAGATTGAGCCCTGCGAACCGGGGATTCCCACTACGGCAATAGCCTGGAATGAGACCAAGCACAGCGACTTAGGGTCGATAAAGATTGCATCGCTCTCCACTGCGCATCACACTAGAGGATGGCTTCAGAGTAGTGACATAAGCATTGTGTCGGGAAGAAGGAGCAATCAATATGCAAGTCTTATCTAGCTTTGTAAAAGACGAGTCCGGTCAAGACCTGATCGAGTACGCTCTCGTAGCAGCCATCATTGGACTGGCCGCAGTGGCGGCCATGAGCACATTAGCTAGCAATATCAACAATGCATTCAGCGCGGTCGGCAGCAAGCTGAGCAGCGCGGTGGGAACGTAGATCTTTTCCGCTAGGTACTGGGTGCGGGCGCTGCTGGTGACTTTTCCCCCTCCAGCAGCGACTTAACTATCACGTACAGCACTGGGATAAAGAATAGGTTCAGGGCGGTCGAGACAATCATTCCGCCGAAGACAGTGGTCCCCACCGAGTGGCGGCTCTGCGATCCGGCGCCGCTGGCGAAAACCAGTGGCAGCACCCCGAGGATGAAAGCGAAGGATGTCATCAGGATGGGGCGCAAACGAATGCGCGCCGCCTCTACCGCGGCTTCGCGAATCGACAATCCCTTGTGACGCAACTGCTCGGCAAACTCAACGATCAGAATGCCGTTCTTGGAGGCGAGCCCGATCAGCATCACCAGTCCGATCTGGCAGTAAACGTCATTCAGCTGGCCGCGCAGCGATTGCGCAATCAGCGCACCCAGCATTGCCATCGGTACGCTGAGCAGAATGATGAACGGGAGCACGAAACTTTCATACTGCGCCGACAGAGTGAGATACACCAACAGCAGGCCGAGGCCGAAGAGCAGGGCTGACTGGCTGCCCGACTTGATTTCCTCCAGCGACAGACCTGACCACGAGTAGTTGAAGCCGAGCGGCAGCTTCGCTGCCACCTGGTCCATCGCCTGGATGGCCTGGCCCGAGCTGTAGCCGGGCGCGGCCGAGCCGTTGATCTCCGCCGAGCGGAAGAGATTGTAGTGGGTGATCACCTGCGGCGAAGTCGACTCGCTGATGTTGACCACGTTGTCCAGCGGGATCATCTCGTTGTTGTCGGCGCGGACATAGAACTCGCGAATGTCACGCGGCTGACGGCGGAAGGTCTGGTCCGCCTGAACATACACGCGATAGGCGCGATTGTTGAAGTCAAAGTCGTTCACATACGACGAGCCCATGTAAACCTGCAGTGCGTCGCTGATCTGCTGGATGGGCACCTGCAAGCTGCGCGCCTTGGCGCGATCGATCTTCACTACAAACTGTGGATCGTTGGCGGTGAAGGCGCTGAACAGGCCGCTGAGATCCTTGCGCGAGTTCCCCTCCCGCACCAGGCCCTGGGTCACGTTATATAGCTCTTCGACGCTGTTGCCGCCTTCGTCCTGTACCTCGAAGGTGAAGCCACCAAAGCTGCTGATGCCAGCGATGGCCGGCGGCAGAAACGGAAACGCCTGCACATCGGTCAACTGCATCAAGGGACCCCGGAGACGATTCACGACCGAGGCGGCAGAGTTCTGTTCGCCTTTGCGCTTATCGATGTTCGCCAGGTTGAGGAACACCATGCCCTTGTTCGCCCCACTGCCGGAGAAGCTGAAACCCACCACGCTAAATGCGCCGATGATGTTCTTATCCTGCGCGCATACCGCCTCCACTTGACGCATGGCTTGCGAAGTGTATTCGACGGATGCACCTTGCGGGGCCTGCACCGTGATCATGAACCAGCCCTGATCCTCATCAGGCACGAAGCCGGTGGGCACCATCTTGTAAACGACATACGTCGCCGTCAAGCCCGCGAAGAAAACTACCAGGACCAAATAACGCAGGCGAATCGCCTTCTTTGCGCTGTAAACGTAGTACGCGGTGGTGCGATGGATCACGTGTTCCACGCCGCGGAAGAAGAAGTTCTTCTTGCCGCTCTCCGGCCGCAACAACAGCGCTGACAGCGACGGCGTGAAGGTCAGTGAGTTAAACGCGGAGATCGCAATGGAGAAGGCAATGGTCAGCGAGAATTGCTGATAGAGCAGTCCAGTGGTGCCCGGGAAGAACGCCACGGGGACGAACACGGCGACCAGCACGAGCGACGTGGCTACGACCGCGCCCGTCACTTCGCCCATGGCCTTCGAGGCGGCAGCGTGAGAATCGCAGCAGTCTTCCCCCATGTGCCGCTGGATGTTTTCGATCACGACGATGGCGTCGTCGACGACCAGGCCGGTCGCCAGCACAATGCCAAACAGCGTCAGCGTGTTGATGGAGAAGTTCAGCAGCCTGATGAAAGCGAACGCTCCCACCAGGGAGACGGGGATGGTGACTGCCGGAATCAGCGTGCTGCGCCAATCCTGGAGGAAGACAAACATCACAATCATGACGAAGATGATCGCTTCCACCAGCGTCTTCAGCACTTCGTGAATGGAGTCGCCGACGAAGGTCGTGGTATCGAAGGCGACGGCGTATTTCAGCCCGGGCGGAAAACGCTTCGACAAGCGCGCCAGCTCGGCGCGCACTGCCTTGTCGACGTCAAGTGCGTTCGCCGTAGGCAATTGGCTGACGCCGATGCCGATGCCGTTGTAGCCGTTATAGCGCAACTGGCCGCTGTAGTCTTCGGCGCCCAGTTGGGCGTGTCCCACGTCGGCCAGCCGAACCAGCGCGCCGTTGCTGCCGGGCTTAAGCACGATGTTGTCGAACTGTGCCACCTCAGTCAGACGTCCCAGAGCACGCACGCTGATCTGGTACATCTGGCTGGTTGAGGTTGGTTCGGCTCCAACCTGTCCTGAGGCGATCTGCACGTTCTGCTGCTGCAGCGCGGAGACGACATCCGAGGCAGTGAGACCGCGCGCCGCTAGCCGTGCCGGATCGAGCCACAAGCGCATGGAGTATTTGCGCTCGCCGAAGATCTGCACGTCGGCGACGCCATCGATGCGCTTCAACGCGTCCTTCACGTAGATGTCAATGTAGTTGCTGACGAACTCGTCGGTATAGCGATTGCCTTCACTATAGAAGCCGGCCGCCAAGACGAACGAGGTGGCGACTTTATTGATGGTGACCCCGGTGTTCTTTACTTCATCCGGCAGACGGCCCATGACGCCCTGCACGCGGTTCTGGACGTCGACGGCCGCCAGATCGAGGGGCCGGGTCAGTTCGAATGTGATGTTGATGGAACTGCTGCCGTCATTGCCGCTAGTGGAAGTCATGTAGCGCATGCCTTCCACACCGTTGATGGCTTCTTCCAGAATCGTCGTCACTGACGACTCGACCGAAGTGGCGTTGGCCCCGACATAAGCGGAGCTGACGGCAATCTGCGGGGGCGCCAGTTGCGGAAACTGCGCGATGGGCAGAAACGGAATGCAGACCGCGCCGGCGATCACGATGAACAGCGAGGTGACGGTAGAGAAGACCGGGCGCTGAATGAAGAAGTCAGAAAACAAACCGCATGCCCCTTGCTATGTCGATTGGGTAGTGCGACGCTCCAGCGCCGCGTGTCAGTCTTCTTTTCTCAATTCGAGCCGGCTTCGGCCGGCGACATCCAACCTGGCCTTAGCCGTGTCGGAGGTAATTCCGTTAAGAAGCGTTAGGGAAAACCTCTGTCGTCCCCACGGGACTCGGGGCTTATTTCTCACCCTACTGCTGGATCTGCAGCGACGCGCCATCGGCAAGGTTCTGCCCGCCTGCTATTACAACCTGGTCGCCTGTTTTCAATCCACTCTGCACCACGTAATCGTTGCCGGTTATTTCGCCCAGCTGCAGCGGGCGCTGGCGAGCTACCCACTTTCCGTTGTCCTGCTCGGCCACGAAGGCAAAGAACTGGCCGCTGATGCGCTGCACGGCAATCACCGGAATGGTGATACCGGGATGAGTGCTCCAGACGATGCGGGCACGAACCAACTGCATGCTCCGCAGAATTTCGGCAGCTTTATCGGCCGGCGCCTTCACCAGAATCGACTGCGTGCCGGTTTCCACCTGCGGCGAGATGAAGTAGACATTGGTCCGCAGCAGCACCTTGCCGCTCGCGTCGAGGACCTCAACCGGCGCGCCCATGCGGATCCCCTGCGCGTGCTCGGACGGAATCGAGATGTAGACTTCGAGACCATTACGCTCGTCGATGGTGGTCAGCGGCGTGGTATTAGTGACGCGATCGCCCACGTGCACGGGAATGTCGCCAACGATGCCGTCGGTAGGCGCAAAGACGCTGTAGTACTTCAGTTGGACTTGCTGCTGCGTGATCTGCGCCTCCAGCGATTTCACATCGGCCAGGGCGCCGTCATAGTTCGACTGCGCCTGCTCCAGGTCCTGCTTGCTGACCACGCCGCTGGCGGCCAGCGCCTGCGTCCGCTGCAACTGCGACTTCGCCCATATCAGCGCCGCTTCTTTCGACGCCTTCTGCTGATCGTAGCTGGAGACTGCGGCCCGTTGGCGGCGCGGATCGATTTCCATCAACGTGACGCCCTTCTTCACCAGTTGGCCGGAGTGGACGTGGATATCGAAGATCCAGCCTTCGACATCGGACATGATAGTTGCAGAGTTTCTTGACTTAATGGTGGCTACGTACTCCGAGGCGTCGCCCACTGACTGGTCCGCGATCGCCTGAACCTTCACCGGCATGGGCGGAGGACCAGCGGGAGCAGCCGCCTGTCCGCGATTGCAGCCCGCCAATAGCAATAGCAGCGCCGAAACGAAAAAAGCGGCGAGCCCGAACTGCAGTGCGATCCGCAGCGATCGGCGGCCTCGCACCCTGAGATTGCAGAACGTCATGGAAATTCCACTTCGCCCGAAGGAACAGCTTTCAGTCGTCAGAAGATAGCCTCATATTGATGCACAATTCTACCCTGAGCCGCAGGTTTTGTTGCGCGGAGGTGTTGGTGAATGAGATTAGTGGAGCAGGCACGAGATGACGCGCGGAGCAGAGCCATTAGCCCGGACGTTCCGGCCTTGCTTCCGTCGCAGCCTGGTGTCGTCCCGACCGAGGATGGCTTTTTTATCCTGTCCCGCGAAGCAGGACTGCGGGTGTAGACAGGACTTCAATCCACCGCTTCCTCGACGCCTGGCTCTCTTCCCACTCGATGCTGCACGTGCGACCACACGAAATACGCCACGGCCACCACAATCACGCCGAGAATCAGCGCGTCCAGCCGATGGAACCACATCTTCAGCCGGGGATCAGTTTCCCAACGCTCGCCGAGTCTCATGCCAATGTAGGCCAGCAAGAAGCACCATGGCCACGATCCGACAAACGTGTAGACGTGAAATTTTAGTCGCGGCATGCGCGCAATGCCGGCAGGCAGCGCTATGAAAGTGCGGATCACCGGCAGCAAACGAGCGATCAGCACCGCGATGGACCCCCAGCGCTCAAAGAATCGGTCGGCAATGTTGAGCTCGCGATGGCTGAGAAAGATGTAGCGCCCATAGCGCTCGACTAGCGGGCGCCCGCCGAAGTAGCCCAGTTCGTAGGCGACAATCGACCCAAGATTGCAGCCCAACGCTCCCCAGGTAGCGACCGCGAGCAGCGAGAACCGTCCGGTGTGCACCAGATAGCCGGAGAACGGCATGATGATCTCAGATGGCAGCGGAATACAGGCCGATTCGATGGCCATCAGCAGCATCACGCCGGGATATCCCGACGCCGAGATCACACTGACAATCCACGCCCCTACGATTTCCAGAATGTGAGCAATCATGTGGTTGAGGAATTCGCTCCGAAAGAGATTACGGAAAGTGCTAGCCGCGCAGTGGCGACATTCGTATTAGCCGCGGGCGTAAGCCCGCAGGGTTGGCGGAATAGATGATTGAGCCGTGTTAGCGGCGACATCCAGTTCGATCAAAACTCGTCCTTGGTTCTGTAATCAGAAACGGCACAATCCTATGATCTGGAGACGAACCGCAGATTCCTCGGCTTCGCTCGGGATGACAAGTCCCGAATGAACTGCACCCTAACGTGAAAGCTCGTCGCTCGTCGCTCGAAGCTAGCCGCTGCTTCCCAGCCACTCCCCTAGCTCGTCCACCGGCAGACGCACGCCGACAAAGAACTGCCCAAAGGCAGCATACACTGCGCTGACCTGGTCGAAGCGCATCTCGTAGATCAGCTTCTTGAAGATGAGCGGATCGGCGGCAAACAAATCCACACCCCACTCCCAATCGTCGAAGCCGATGGAGCCGGTAATGATCTGCTGCACCTTGCCGGCGTAGCGACGGCCTACCATGCCGTGCTCTTCCATCTGCCGCTGGCGCTCCTCAATGGGTAGCATGTACCAGTTCAGACTCTCGCCGCGCTTGCGGTCCATGGGATAAAAGCAAAGGTACCGGCTGTCGGGAATCTTGGGGTAGAGCCGCGAATGCATCGCCTGCCGCTGGCGCTCCATGGTCTCTTCGATCTCGCGCGTCCACTCCTCCGACAGCGGTGCTACGCCGCGCTCGGCCAGCTGACGAAACAGCTTCACGCTGGAGTCATACAGCCCCAGCTCGATTACAGATAAGTAGGAATGCGTCGGCTCCAGATATTCCTGAAGTGCGGTGCGGTTCAACTCCAACTCGACGGCGTTCAGATCGTCGAACGAGTCGCGGAAGTGAACCAACAGCAGATCGCCCTTGTGGCCCAGCAGCGAGTACAGCGCACTGTGCCCCGCCAGTTCCTGCGCGCCGAAGGCACCCGCCGCTTCAAGCGCGATCTCCTGCTGGCGCGAGGGGCTCAGCTTGCGCCACACCGCCCACCGGAAGCGAAACATCTGGTGCAGCACGCTCAGACCTTCGAGCGTAAGCGGCACGGCATGCAGTTCAGCGGACGCCGTTTGTACTTCCGGCTTGGAAGCCATCAGGAAAACTCCAGATCGGAAAAAGGATGTCCAGTCATTGTAATCGGTCGGGACAGTTGGCGTGGGAGTGGCGTTGGCACTACCCATGCCGTGTCCTCCTGAGTGGAGCGCACACAAAGTCTTTCCGACCCGCCGCCGTTTGGCCGGTTGGGCGGGCGCGCAGTCGAACAGATCCTCTTTTCGCCTGTCGTGACGGTCTGAACCAACGCGATGGATTCGCTTGTTCTACGGGAGTTGATCGACGGACTTCCCGAGCACATTCCAGAAATCGTTTCGGAGGTAAACCAGCTCAGCAGTCTTCCTTTTCCAGCCAACCCGTTCCATAATGGCCGTGACATGATTATCGCTGGTCCCCACATCTCTCTCGGCGAACTTCGCGCTCGCCTGGCCGATTGCGAACGCCGCATGCAAGACGTGGACGAATCCACCGCCACAATGCTGAAAGAAGAAGCCGAGATGTACAAGAAGTGGATCGCCGCACGCCAACGCGAAATGTAAGACCTGCGGCTGTAGTCCACCCGTCCTCTCGGAAGTGATGGTGGCGCCTTTGCAACTGCCTTCATCTGTCATCCCGACGGGAGGGGAAGTATCTGCGGTGTGGGCTTTTCGCGGGCGCCAAAGCCGTGCCCCGATCCAAACCAAGTTCGTTCTCGTTATAATCTGCTCTCGATCACCAGGAGACACTCACCATGCCACGTGGCGCCATGCCTCGCCGGCCCTCGCGCAGCGGCCGTCAGGACAAAGTTGCCGGCATCCCGACGCGAGCCAAAGCCCGCATCGCCAAGCCTGCTCCCCCGCCGCGCAAGCCCGCGCTAAAGCCGGCCAAGCCTTCTACGAAATCCTCGCGCAAGGCCTCCATCGCCTCGAAGGGTTACAATCCGCTAGCGCCGGAGCGGGTCAGCGAAATCTTGAAGCGACTTGACGAGCGTTACCCCGCCGCAACCTGCGCCCTGCATCACAACAGCGCCTGGGAGCTGCTGGTAGCGACCATTCTCTCCGCACAGTGTACCGATGTGCGCGTCAACATGGTCACGCCCATCCTCTTCCAGAAGTACCCGACGCCCGAGGCGTTTGCCTCGCTGCAGCCCGCCGACCTGGAAGACGACATCCGCTCCACCGGCTTTTTCCGCAACAAGTCGAAATCGCTCGTGGGAGCGGCGCGCAAAATTATCAGCGACTTCGGCGGCGAGGTGCCGCGCACGATGGACGAGTTGCTGCAAATCCCCGGCGTCGCCCGCAAGACCGCCAACGTCGTATTGGGCACGTGGTACCGCATCGCCGACGGCGTGGTGGTGGACACGCACGTGCAACGTATCTCACGCCGCCTGGAGCTGACGAAGAACGAAGACCCGCGCAAGATCGAGCAGGACCTGATGAAAGTGATCCCGCGCGATAAGTGGATCCTCTTCTCGCACCAGATCATCCTGCACGGTCGCGCCCTGTGCATCGCACGCAACCCCAAGTGCGTCGATTGCCCACTGGAAAACCAATGCCACGCCGCCGACAAGACCTGGAGCACGGTAGAGGTTCACAAAGGGGCGCGGTAGGGGATAGTGGTTAGAAGCCATCTCATAATTCGGTTTTGAAAGGGCACAGCTTCACAGGCTGCGGAAAAAGTCGAAAATGACGTATTCCGGGTGATCCAAAATGCCTCGGAAAATCCAGGACGCGCTTATATCGAATTTAAACGCGATATTTTTCCGAGCATTTCTGAATTTGCGACTTTT
>JBARGS010000328.1:0-5837 GCA_049798495.1 Candidatus Korobacteraceae bacterium
TGACTTCGGCCTTAGGCTTCGCCTTTGAACCGGCCAGCAGTTCGCCGAGTTCGCTGTAGATCTCCGCGTTCGCGAGAAGCACGTCCCCTGACTCCTGCATGGCCGCCTCGCGCGAATCGACGATCACGGCACCGCGCATGGCATCGTCATCCACTTCACGGCGCTTCGCTCCAACCGCGCCCACGGCAGTCACCAATGCGCCCGGCTTCAGCCACGCTCCGCGAAGTATCGGCTCCGACGCGTTGGTCACGGTGACCACGACATCGGCTCCGCGCACCGCGTCTTCCGCCGGCATTGCGGTTGCGCCAATCTCCTGCGCCAGCGAGCGGGCATTTTCTGGATTACGGCTCCAGACACGAATATCGTCGAACGTGCGAACCAGCGACAACGCGCGGAAATGTGCTCGCGCCTGAACCCCGCTGCCGAGAATCGCGAGACTGCGCGCGTTCGCTGAGGAAAGTAGTTTCGTAGCAACAGCCGAAACGGCAGCCGTGCGTAGCTCGGTAATAAGGCGGCCATCCATTACCGCCAGCGGCTCGCCTGTCTCGGCGCGAAACAGCACGATGACGGCAAGATGCGTGGGCAATCCTCGCGCCGCATTGTCGGGATAAAGATTGACCAGCTTGGCGCCCATCACATCCCCATAAACCGCCGGCATCACGCCCATGAAGCCGCGGTGCTGCGGGACTGGCACGATGCTGCGGACCGGCTGACGGACCTTGCCAGCGGAGAAGTCGGCGAGAGCGCGTTCCATCGCGGGGATGAGGTCTTCCAATTTCAGTAAGGGCCGGATAGTCGCCTCGTCGAGGAATTGCGGAGTGTTGGAGTGTGAGCTCACGATTGATCAATGTAAACAGCTGTGTCCGCCGCGTCGATACAAATCTGTATAGCGTTGATCGTCCCCGCGCCGCCCTGTTGAAATGTCATGCTGAGCGAGTCCGCTGCGGCGAACGAGTCGAAGCACCCCTATACGGGCGCGATTCATCGTGGCCATAGGGGTCCATTCGACTCCGGTCGCGCAACAACGGCGCGACCTCCGCTCAGGATGACAGCACTAACTGGGATACGTCGCCTCGCTCGGGATGAGACTACGAAATCAACATCGGGTATAGGCATCGAGCGAATGGGAAGCGCATATCTGGCACAATGAAAGCCCATGCTGAAAGTAAAGAAGCTGTCGCCCGACGCAACCCTGCCTACCGTCGCTCATCCGGGAGAAGACATCGGCTACGACCTTTACTCCGCCGAGGAAATCACCCTCGCGGCGCGCGGTTCGGCTGGAGTACATACGGGAATCGCCATCGAATTCGTGCCGACCGCGGGAGGCATTGTGAAGACCCGCTCCGGCCTGGCGAAGAAACGGCTGATGTGCAATGCAGGTGTGATTGACGCCGGCTATCGCGGGGAACTCATCGTGCTGATGGAGAATCTTGGCGATGAGCCGTACACGATCGGCAAAGGCGACAAGATCGCGCAACTGCTGGAGCATCCCTTGCTGGCAGGCGCAGTCGAGGAAGGCGAGTTGAGCGAGGCGGCGCGCGGCGCGAAGGGGTTCGGCTCCAGCGGACAGTAAGCGATCAGCTCCATCTATTCATTTCGGCAGGAAACATGATGCCGCGCGAAAAACTTGCCTCTCGACCTCACCCCGTCGGGGCCTTGCTTTGGCTGGCATTGACGCTCGCTATGCCGATCCATGTGGGAGGTTCGGCTGCTGATTTTCTCGCGACACAGCCTCCTCAAGCAAACGCGCCAACGCCGCCCGCGCAGCAGGGTCAGTTTGACACTGCGGGAGAGGCGCAGCTTGTCGACTTGATTAACCAGGCGCGGACGAACGAAGGTCTTGCGCCCTTGACGGTTGACCAGCGCCTGACCCGAGCCGCACAAAAGCATACCCAGCTGATGGTGAAGCATGCGGAGCTGTCGCATCAGTTCGACGGCGAGCCTGCAATGCAACGGCGCTTTGCCGACGAAGAAATGCGTTCGGGTGAGGAGGGCGAGAATGTCGCTCTCAACCAGACGGTCGCCGGGGCTCATCAGGCATTGATGGATTCGCCGCCGCATCGCCACAACATTCTCGATCCCGAATACAACACGATTGGGGTTGGCATTATGCGGCGCGGCGGGAACGTTTATGTCACGGAGGATTTCGCGCAGCGGTTGCCGGAGTATTCCGAACCGCAGGCGGAGGCGGTGGTGCAGCGCGCCATCGAGCGGGAGGCGCGGTCTACCGGAATTACAATGCCAGTGCGCCGGGTCGAGCCGCAGTTACGTTCCATGGCATGTGGCATGGCGCTGAACGACAAGCTCAACAATCAGGCTCCCGCACAGTTGGCCGGCGTTCAGGAGGTTCTGATCTGGACGGCGGGCGATCCCGGCAAGCCTCCCGATCGTTTGAAGAAGAGGCTGCGACAGCCCTTGCCGTCCGGGTATGCGCTGGGAGCCTGTTTCGCTCCCAGCGTGAGCCATCCCGGAGGAGTGTATTGGATAGTAATGGTGATGTACTGATATGAAACCGGCGCTGGCTTGGCACCGCCGTTTACGAATGATCAGTGAAGCATTGCTGATGGTTGCGCGCTCCGCTTCACAGTATGAAGTCCGACCCTATTGCCTTCCAGGTTCGATTTGATGTATTGCTCGCCCGCCTGCATCATGCGAGTCCAGATGTCCTGGGCCCGGCCCTTTTCGTTGAGGAACGCCGCCGCTTCCTCGGCGCTCAGGTTGCTCCCCAGCTCTCTGGCAAGTTGCAGCATGTGGGAGACGGTGATTTCCGCGGTTACTTTCTCGCGCCAGCACTTCTTGTTGAGATCAATCATTTCTGCTTCCCGACAGAATGAATTTGTCTTACGCAGATAGAAATAACCCGGCGAACGATTGGGCACGATGGCAAAGATCACGGCCCTATGTGATGAAGGTCACATGGTTGATGTTCGTGGCGAATGCGCCTCAAACCTGGTGGTTCACGCCTGTGCTAACCTCGGTCGGGAATGGCAGAAACCTCGCGCATCTACGTCGGCACGGCGGGCTGGTCGTACAAAGACTGGGAAGGAATCGTGTATCCGGCGCAACTCAAGAAGTCGCAGCACCCGGTCGAATTCATGGCGCGCTACTTCGACGCGCTGGAGATCAACACCTCATTCTACGGACACGTTAAGCCGGAGTGGGGCAAGCTGTGGAGCCGCATGGCGCGGGCGGTGAATCCCGAGTTTATGTTTACCGCCAAGCTGAACCGGGCGTTTACGCATTCGCCCATCGCGGTGATCCAAAGCACATCGGCCGAGACCATTCGCGCCAACGAAGAAGACGAGCGACTGGCGAAAGAGGGCTTCGAGTCGCTGGCTGCCGAAGGCACGCTGGGCGCGGTTCTCGCGCAATTCCCTATTTCGTTTAAGAACACCGGACCGAACCGGATGCATCTCGACAGTGTGGTGGAGAAGTTCAAGCAGTTCCCGCTGGTCATCGAGGTGCGGCACAACAGCTGGACCGACGAAGGCACGCTGCACTACTTCGCCGAGAAGGGCGTCGCCTTCTGCAATATCGATCAGCCGAAGCTGGGCAAGGCGGTGGCGCCCAGCGAGCATGTGACCGCCCCGCTGGCGTATGTGCGGCTGCACGGCCGCAACTACGATCAGTGGTTCGACAGCGACTCGCGCAACGATCGCTACAACTATCTCTATACCGACCCCGAATTACGCGTCTGGAAGACGCGGATTGACGCCATCGCAGTGAAGGCGAAGAAGACCTTCGTCATCGCCAATAATCATTTTGAAGGCAAGGCGGCGGTGAATGCGCTGCAGTTGAAGTCGATGATCAGCGGAGGGCAGGTGAAGGTGCCAGAGACGTTGCTGAAGCGGTATTGGGAGCTGGGGGAGATTGCGGCGGGGGCGGAGGGTTAGTTCACCATGGAGACACGGAGAGCACGGAGAAGAAAGAAAGATTCGTGTCTTATGGCCGGCTCGGAGATCGCCGGAAAGTGGACGAAGCTTCCGAGACTGGACGACTTGTCCAACTATGAGCCGGGTGCCCCACTCATTCGCGGTTTTCGAATGAGTGGGTAAGGATCGGCGACCATACAACTTGTAGAACACACCCACACAAGCAGAGGCGGCTTGTGTGGGGCACCCGTATTTCGCTGCCGTCATTTCTCCGTGCCCTCCGTGACCTCCGTAGTGAAAACCTACCGCCCATCGCCGTTGAACAAATAGCCCGCCAGCATTTTTTTCATCTCGGCAATAATGCGGTCCCGGTCTTCGCGAGTGGGCTGCTCGTAGGCGTAGGCGATGAGGCGTTCGCCAGCCTCGCTGACGATGCGCAACATCAGGTCGAGCTCCGGCGTGTTCGAGATCCCCAACCGCTCCAGCATGAAGTTTTTCAGCAGCGCGGGCAGGCCCACGTTGGGCGAGGCTTCGCGCTCTTTTGTGGCGGCGCTGATGTAGCGTCCGAAGGAGATGGTGCGGAAGTCGGGGTGCGCGTCGAGATAGACGATGTAGGCATCGACCACGCTGTCGAGGATATTGGCCGGATCGAAGGTCTCCAGGTTGGCAAACTCGCGCTCCAGCACCTTCATCACCGAGTCTTCGAGCGAGGCGCGGAACTGCTCGACGTGGCGCACGGCGATAGCGTCGACGATGGTCTGCTTGTCGGGAAAGAAGCGGTAGAGCGCACCGATGGAGAGGCCAGCCTCGGCGGCAATGCGCGTGGTGGTGACATCTTCCAGTGGCATCTGTTCGAGCAGTGAGCTGGCCGCGTCGAGAATGCGCTGCACGGTCTGGTGGCTGCGCGACTGGACGGGCGTGCGGCGAGGCGAAGCGGCCTCGGCAGTTTGGTTGGGATTGGTCATTCGGCACCCACGACTGCGCTGCGCCGCTCCATCAGGACCACGTCGCGCCACTGGCCGTGCAGGCAGCCGAGGCGCTCGCGGATGCCGACCGTGCGAAAGCCTTGCTGCTCGTGCGCCTTCAGGCTGGCGACGTTCTCCGCGAAGATTCCCGCCTGCAGAGTCCAGATGCCTTCGCGCTCGGAAGCTTCGACCAGCGCTCGGAGGAGTTGTGATCCGATCTTCTGGCCGCGAGCGGCCGCTGCGACGTAGACACTCACTTCGGCGACGCCAGCGTACACGCATCGGCTGGAGACGGCGCTGACTGCAGCCCAGCCAACGATCTCGCCATCCTTGCGAGCCACCAAGCGGCAAGACTTCCGATGCGCCGCGTCCCACTTCTCCCAAGCTGGCACGGCCGTCTCGAAGGTCGCATTGCCGGTAGCGATGCCTTGCTCATAGATTGTGCGAACGGCGGGCCAGTCGGCGGAGGTCATTGGCTCGATCACGATATCGGTAGTCATCAAATTCCAAGCTACAGATTACATTGACATTATGGCACGAGAAGGGTATAAAAGCGAAAGAGAGTTCGCGTTCTTGTTTGGATCGTTGGCACTCTGCCAAAATCGGTGAAAGGATTGGGCTCCCCCGCCAACGGATGCTCGTTTTGAATGGGAGTAGTTGTAGCGCCAACGAACAGCAGGTCCCTCCACTCGGGCTGAAGCCCTCGGTCGGGATGACACTTCAGCTATTTAGCTGAAGCCCTCGGATGGGGATGACACTTTGAAGTTATTTGGCTTGAGAGTGGCGCTGGCGAAGAGCGAATGCGAGAAGCGAACAGCCGAGCTCGCACCCTATCGCCAAAGGCGGGCGATAGGATGGGGCACCCGCGACTTCCAAGCTGACGGCCGATAGCTGACAACTGAAAGCAGGTTTCCATGGCAGTTCCCGTATCGCAGATGTGGACGGTGGCGACGTACGTCCTGAAGCAGCGCATCCAGGGGCGCAAGCGCTATCCGCTCGT
>JBARGS010000329.1:0-5039 GCA_049798495.1 Candidatus Korobacteraceae bacterium
AGCCAGTCCCCAGTGCAGCAACTGTTCGATCTCGCTGTCGCCCGCGCCGATCTTCACGATGGAATGCTGCTCTTGAATGAGCGCCGCGTGCCACTCGATTTCAGTGCCAACGACATTCTTGCTTCCATGACCTACAACCGTGTAGCGCAGCGCTACGACGGCACCGCAAAGATTGGCAAGATGGATGCAAAGTATCAGGATTTTCGCGATGTAGCGGCGCAGGCCTCGATGCAGTTCAGCCTGTGGCGCAACATGGCGGAAATCAAGGAGCTGAAGCTGACGTCCGAGCAGTCGTCATTGCAGGCCAGCGGCAAGATCACGCAGTTCGAGCATCCCCAGCTCCAGCTTAGCTACAACAGCACGCTCAACGTCGCTCAGATCGGGGCGGTGTCGCGAACGCCTCAGCTGCAGGCGGGAACCCTCATTCTCGATGGATCTGGTAAGTACTCCGAGGCGGCGGGTTTTGCTTCGCAGGGACGCATTGCCTTCCGCGATCTCGACTACCTTGACAATGGCGTTGCTCTCCGCAAGGCCAACCTGAATTCGAACTTCTCCCTGGCGGAAAATCACCTGACGCTGACCCGCATCGCGGCTCGTCTATTAGGGGGCATGGTCACCGGCGAGGCTAACGTCAAGAACCTGGTGCCGCTGACTCCGGCGCCCACGGCGCCTGTGCCGGTTGAGAAGGTGAAAACCGCCGCTAACAAGCGCGCAAACCGGCGTTCGAGTAAGGGAGTGTCGCCTGTCGGCGTTAGCGCGCCCGTGACCCAGGAAGGCTCCGCTCATCTGCGCGTGAGCGGGTTGTCCCTGACCGAAGTGGCGCGCACGCTGTCGACGAGATCCCTGCCGTTGAACAAGCTGAACCCCGTGGGCAGCGTCAACGGCTCCGTGAATCTCACCTGGAAAGAATCGCTGACGAACGCCCTTGCCGATCTGAACATCGATGTAGCGCCCCCAACACAGCCGGCTTCCAATCAGTTGCCGGTGAATGCTAACTTGCGCGGACGCTACAATGCGCGCTCTGGCGTCATCGACGTCTCAGCCCTGGATTTGCGGACGCCGCATACCCATCTCAACGCGACCGGCCGCATGGGATCGATCTCGGCTGCGTTGAAGTTGGCACTCGACACCACAAGCTTGACCGAGTTCCAGCCTCTCCTGGTCGCAATGGGCAATACACCGCCGCCGGTTGAACTCGGCGGCGAGCTGAACTTCAGCGGAACTCTGAATGGCCGCCTGCGAGCTCCCCAGATCGCCGGACACTTGCAGGCAACAAACTTCACCTGCGTCTACACGCCCGGCGCCAGTCCGCCCGCTCCGCAGAAGGTTCAGACACAACCCGCGCGCAAGTCCTGGCTCCATCTCACAGCATCGCCGCCGGCATCCGCTCCCACGAAACCGGTCGCCCAGGCGAGAAGGATCCACATCGATGAGTTTGTCGGTGACATCCAGTACTCCCCGTCTGGAGCTGCGCTGTACCACGGGGTGATTCAGGAGGGAAATGCGCAACTGAACGTCGACGGAACGACAACGCTCGACAAGGGCGATTTCACCGAGGCCTCGCAGTTCCAGGTACAGGCGGCGATGCACAATGCCGATGTCAGCGAACTACAGCGAGCCATCGGTGTCGACTATCCCATTAGCGGCAAGTTGAATTTCACTTTGCAAGCTGCGGGAAGCGAATCAAGTACGCATGGACAAGGCCAGATATCGCTGGTGGAGGGACAGGCACACGGCCGTCCCATCAAGTCTTTGACTTCAAAAATTGTTTTCGCCAACCGCACCGTACATTTCGAAGACATTCACCTGCAGGCGGCGAGGGGAACCATCGCGGGATCTGCTGGCTACGACTTCGCCAACCAGGACGTGCAATTCGATCTCATGGGAGAGAGCATTGACCTGGAAGACATCTCCGAGGTGCAGACGCCACGCTTGCAAGTCGCGGGCGTCGCCGACTTCACGGCGAAGGGGTCGGGAACTCTCGAAGAGCCAGTCGTCAACGCCCATCTGGAAGTCGGCAGGTTGGTATTGAATGGAGAGAAGATAGGAAACATCGAAGCCGACGCCGTAACTCACGGACGGCAACTCCAGCTCACCGCCCGCTCCAACTTCCCCCACGCCAGTTTTTCCCTGGATGGCGCCGTCCAGTTGCAAGGCGACATGCCCGCCAAGCTGAACCTGCAGTTCACCGGCCTCGACATCAACCCATTCCTGCCGGCCGATGTACGCACTCACGTCACGCGACAAGGATCATTGAATGGGCAGGGACAATTGAGCGGTCCACTCAGGCAGCCGGCGCTCTTGAATGGCAGCCTGAACATACGCGAGTTTTCCGTCGAGGTGGATCACGTTGCCCTCAAGAGCGACGGACCGGTTGAACTGACCTTTGCCAATGAGAGCGTAAGCGTGCAGCGCTGCAGCCTGTTGGGCGGAGACTCGCATTTTACCTTGACGGGTACGGCGAGCTTCAAGGACGACCGCCACCTCGACCTTCGCGCCAGCGGCTCACTCAATCTGAAACTGGCGCAGACCTTGAATCCGGATGTTACTTCGTACGGCGAATCGAACATCAACCTGACCATTGACGGCACGGTGGCAAACCCGCTCATCTCCGGCCGCGTGGAGATTGTCCACGGCGGCGTCTCCATGATCGATCTGCCTGCCGGACTCGGCGACATCAACGGAACGCTGGTCTTTAACCGCGACCGCCTCGAAGTGGAGAAGCTTACCGGGCGCATGGGTGGTGGGCAGGTCACGTTCGGCGGCTTCGTCACCTACGGCCGCACGCTTGGCTTCCAGCTGACCTCCAGCGGGCGCGACATTCGCTTCCGCTACGCCGGCATCAGCGTCACCTCCGATCAGGAGCTGCGCTTGACCGGCACGCTGCAGAACTCGACTCTCAGCGGGAACATCACCGTCACGCGCTTTGCCCAGATCCCGTCCAGCGATCTGCAAAACTTGCTGGCGCAAGCCAGCGCGCCGGCAAGGATTCCCGATCCAAAATCTCCGCTCAACAACCTTCATCTCGACGTGCGAATTCTTTCCACGCCCGAGCTGACCGTCCAGACCACTCTAGCCAAACTATCGGGCGACGTGGACCTGCGCTTGCGCGGCACGGGTGAGCGGCCGGTGTTGCTCGGCCGCATCAATATCGCGGAAGGCGACATCAAGCTGGCGGGTACGAAGTATCACCTGGATCGCGGCGACATAACCTTCATTGATCCGGTCCGCATCGATCCGGTACTTGATGTCGAGGCCACGACCCGCGTACGTGATTACGACATCACCATAGGCCTGCACGGCACGTTGGAGAGGCTCAATACCACTTATCGCTCCGATCCGCCGCTCTCCAGCGACGACATCATCTCCCTGCTGGCATTCGGTCGAACCCAGACGGAGAGCGCGATGGGAAGCACGCCCTCGCCGGGATTCGGCGCCAACGCCTCCGGAGCGATCCTCAGCGAAGCCCTCAATCAGACAGTCTCGAACCGCTTCTCCAAGCTCTTCGGTGTGAGTTCGATCCGAATTAATCCTTCTGTCGGCGGTCCCGACAACGATCCCAACGCGCGCCTGACTCTCGAGCAGCAGGTATCCAACAACATCACCCTTACCTACATCACCAACCTGGCACGCTCGGCGCAGGAGGTGATCCAGTTCGAATACAACATCAATAGCGAATATACGGTCCAAGGTATACGCGACGAAAACGGTGTGGTGAGCTTTGATCTGCTGATCCGCAAGCGCAAGCGGTAGATGGGAAGGCGAGGTCCCGCAGCGGCTAAAGCCGCATTGGTTTTCGGATACTTAACGGACGGCCTGAAAGGCCGTCCCCTTCAAAACAAGACTTAATCAGAGTCTCCTTAGCACTTGGTATCGATGGATACTAGTTGCTAGTCACTAGTTGCTAATTGCCAAATGCCAAATGCCGCCCGATTACGCATGATTGACGACCAGCTTCGCCCGCGGGGAATTCGCGACGAGAGGCTACTCGCCGCGATGGCCAAAGTTCCACGCGAAGCCTTCGTTGCCAGTGAAGATGCTGCCAATGCTTATGGAGATTTTCCCTTACCCATCGGCTCCGGCCAAACCATTTCGCAACCCTATATTGTCGCGGCCATGATCGAGGCGCTGGACCTGAAATCTACGGACCGGGTGCTTGAGGTAGGCACAGGCACCGGTTACGAGGCGGCCGTCCTCGGTGAACTGACTGCTGAGGTGTGGACGATAGAACGTCATGCGGAACTGGCGGAAAAAGCGCGAGAGATTCTTGCGCGCCTGGGTTATACGAATGTTCATGTGGTGCATGGTGACGGCAGCCTTGGCCTTCCGGAACATGCTCCGTATGAAAAAATCCTTGTAGCCGCAGCCGCTCCGCGTGTTCCCGACACTCTGATCGCCCAACTAGCCGAGGGTGGGAGACTGGCGATACCGGTTGGCACTCGATTCGAGCAACAGGTGCAGGTGGTCCAGAAGACAGACAGCGAAATTCGGATTACAGCTCACGATCCGTGCCGGTTCGTTCCCTTGGTGGGCGAAGCAGGTTGGAGAGACTAGCGGAACCTTGGGTGCCCCATCCTGTCATCCCGAGCGACCAACGGGAGCCGAGGGACCTGCTTTCTTCCACTATCTTCTGGCGCAGGGTGGGAGATCTTCCAACTTCAGCGCACCAGAAATCCGCTGGCGGCGAAACTCAGTCCGACGACAGCCAGCACCAAGCCGAAGTACCAGTAAGCGCGGCGATCGGTCAGCAGGGTGATGGAAGTCACCACCAGCGCGATTTCCAGGAAGACCTCGCCCAGGTCGAAGCGATCGGCGCGCCGGGTGGCGTGCTGCACCTCCGCTTCCAGCCCGCGCGCTTCGTCCTGAATTTCCTTCTGCTGGTCGCGATACTTGTCGATCTCTTCATGAAATCGCTTGTGCACCCGCTCGGCCCCTTCGGCTTTGGTGTTCTCCAGCGCGGTCAGAACGTCGTCCAGGGCTTCCAGATTGTTGCGCCGCATGTTCTTGGCCTGGTAGTAGCCCCACTGATCGGTAGCTCG
>JBARGS010000330.1:0-3164 GCA_049798495.1 Candidatus Korobacteraceae bacterium
GGACAAACCGTCCTGGACGAGATCAGCAGTCGTGGCTGGAACGCCGACGCGATTGGCGGGCTCACCATGGGCGCCGATCCCGTCGTAGTGGCGACCTCGATAATCAGCGCTCAACGGGGAAAGCCGATCCATGGATTTCTGGTGCGCAAGGCCGAGAAGACGCACGGCACCGGCCAGCGCATCGAGGGCTTTCGGGATCTGCCGGCGCGGGTCGTAATCGTCGACGACGTCTGCACCACGGGAGCCTCGACGATCCAGGCCATTGAGGTCGCGCTGGAGTATGGCTTCGAGATCGCCGGTGTGCTGTGCCTGGTGGAGCGGGAAGAAGCCGGCGGTCGCGTGAACGTGGAGAAGGCCGCTGCCCCCGCGCCGTTTGTGGCGCTGTTCACCGCCAACGATGTTCGCCGGGAGCATGTAAAGGCCGGAGCACCCCCGATCTTCGCGGTGAGTGGGAAATGCGATCTCTGCGACCGCCCGGCGGTGACCAGTGTCCCCGGCAATCGCTGCGAGGCGCATCGGCCCTAAGCTTCAGCGCTCTGAACGTTCCGGGAGGTGCAACATGATCGGAAAGCTAACTACCATCGTGCTCATTGTGAAAGATATGGACCGCAGCGTCGCCTTCTATCGCGACGTACTGGGACTGAGCGTGGAGATGCACTCGCCGTTCTGGAGTTCCCTCAGCGCTGGGAATATTTCCCTTGGATTGCATCCCGAGAGTGCCCAGGTCAAGGCCGCGCCAGGCATGGGATGCACGTTTGGTTTCGAGGTCAGCGATATCCAGAGCACGGTACAGGATCTGAAAGCCAAGAGCGTCAAAATACAAAGAGAGCCCAAGCACGAAAGCTTCGGATGGCTCGCCGAGATTGTCGACCCCGACGGCTACACCGTGCAACTTGCTCAGACCGAGCCTTGGGCCCAGGCGAGCAATTCGGGATCAAAATGATCAAGACCCTGGAATGGACGGACGCAGGGGTGCGCTTCATCGATCAGACGAAGCTGCCGACGGAAGAGACCTACGTCACCAGCAAGACCTACGAAGAAGTAGCCGACGCGATACGCACCATGATCGTGCGCGGCGCGCCCGCCATCGGTGTCGCGGCGGCGATGGGCGTCGCCCTTGGTATTCGCGATTCGAAGGCAAGAAATCACGAAGAACTGAAATGCGATATGGCGCGCATTTCTGACTTGCTGGCTTCCACGCGTCCTACGGCCGTCAATCTGTTCTGGGGGATCCGGCGCATGCGAAACAAGTTCGATGAGGTCAGCGCCCAGCCCATTCCGCAAATCAAGCAGGAGATGATCGCCGAGGCGCAGCGCATGCTGGTCGAAGATATCGCCGCCAATGAGGCGATGGGTCAGTACGGCGCCGTGCTGCTTCCCCCGAGCGGCGGCATTCTGACCCATTGCAACGCTGGCGCGCTGGCGACTTGTGGCTACGGCACGGCCCTGGGCGTAATTCGCGCTGCCGTGGATTCCGGAAAGAAGCTGCAAGTCTTCGCCGACGAGACGCGTCCTTTCCTGCAAGGCTCACGTCTGACAGCGTGGGAGTTGATGAAGGACAACATCCCTACCACCGTGATCTCCGACAATATGGCGGGAGCGCTGATGCGGCAAGGGAAGATCGATGTCGTCATTGTGGGAGCCGACCGCATTGCCGCCAACGGCGATGTCGCTAACAAAATCGGCACCTACACTGTCGCGGTGCTGGCGAAGGAGCACGGCATCCCGTTCTATGTGGCCGCGCCGTTTTCGACGGTCGACCTCGATACAGCCGACGGCAGCGGTATTCCCATCGAGCAGCGGTCCGCGCGCGAGGTGACGCACATCGCCGGCAAACAGATGACGCCCGATGGAGTGAGCGTGGAGAACCCGGCCTTCGATGTGACGCCGCATAAGTATGTGGCGGCGATCATCACTGAGCGGGGCGTGGCGCGGGCGCCGTATGAGGAATCGCTGCGCGAGCTGGAGCGGGTGACCGTTGGAGCGTAGGAGTTTTGAAGGGGCGTAGCTTTAGCTACGCCGTGGCAGCCTTTTCGTTATTGATCTGCTTCGACCGGATTCCACTGCCTGTCGAAGGGTGATCCGCTCGGGAAACCGCAGATCCATTCGACTACGCGCCCGCCGAGCCGCAAGAGCCGCGGCGCGAAAAAACCTTGCGGGCGCTCCGCTCAGGATGACACCCAAAAGGAGTGAGCGCTAAGTCAGCCGCCAGCTACTACCGACTCTACTTAATATCCTTCATCGGCAGCAGCGAGCCGTACTCCGTTCCACTGCTGTCCACGGCGCGGGCAATCACCGCATTGAACCCATCGCGCAGCTCAGGATACTTCGCCACGATCGCCTTGATGACGGCCATGTTGTCCTGAAACGCTACCCCTGAATTGCTCGCCTGTGCGTTTTCATATCGCACTCGTAGATCCAGGTTGTTATCGACGGGCACGGCCACCAGTTCGGTGACCTTGAAGACCTTTCCGTTGGCCGAGAGACTCAACGGGGCGGAGTCGCTGGGGATGTCGGAGGGGCGCGCGCTCTGCATCTCGTCGGCAATTTTGTCGAGCTGCGGGGTGCTCATGAAGTTCACCGGAGCCGTCAGGTCCCACGCTGTCAGATAGTAGAACCAGGCGTTATGAGCTTGCCCCTTCGCCTTGAACTGGCGCGCCAGGGTGAGATACCACTGGCCATCGTGGCCGCCGATAGAATCCAGCCGCGGGAAATATCCCGCCAGCTTCCACGCGCCCGCGACGTTTTCCAGCACCAGCGTCAGCGTGATGGCATCCTTGCCATCGACCTTCTGGATGGCGATGGCGTAACGCCCGGGCGGCAGGTTCGGAATGGAGAACGCCAGCCGGTCGGGCGAGTTATAAATGCCGCAGAAGAACTCCGCCCGCGGCAGCGGAGCCTTCGCCTGCGAAGCATCCAGCAGATACGTCCCGGTAACGGTCGACTGGCCGCCAGCAAAGTACTCCTTGTTGGTCACCACCGCATGCTCGATCGCGCCAAAGTCACCGGCAATGGCGGGAATGGAGTTCGCTTTCAGGCCGGCGACATCCCCATTCTTCGACATGTTGAGATACTGTTTCGCCGCGGCGTCAATAGCGCTCTTCGTGGCCGCATCCAGATCGTCACCGGACGAGCACGTCTGCGCCCGCAAGCATGGAGCTACC
>JBARGS010000331.1:0-43414 GCA_049798495.1 Candidatus Korobacteraceae bacterium
GACGGTCATGAATAAGGCTCGTGAGCCTGACAAGATCTTGTACACTCGGCTCAGGTGGGAAGATCCGGAATTGCTCTTTAGGGTCATTGAGGAACGATACGAAGTATCACACGACAAATCACCTGGGTCAGAAATGTGGGGAAAGTATTTCTGCGAATCCGTCGGTGGTGTGCCTGTTAAAGACTATGTAGTTAGCAAGATTCTGCCGAGACCGCGCGACATTGTGTATTTAGTTAAAGCGGCAGTTTCGAATGCAGTGAACCGAAGACACTCAAAGGTCGAAGAAGAGGACATCCGAGACGCCGAGCCCAGTTACTCACAATATGCTATTAAGAGCATCCTTGTAGAGAACGGGATCTCCATGCCCGAACTTGAATCTGTGATCTACGAGTTCGTTGGCGGTACGGCAATTCTCTCGGAAGAGGAAGTCCTCCGGAACATCCGCCAAGGCCTCAAAGATTCTGCGAAGGAGACTTATGCGCTCCAACACTTAATCGGTCTAACGTTCTTGGGCTTGGAGGTCCGGCCGGGTGACTTCTTGTTCGCTGAGGATCCTGACGAGTTTCGAAAGAACTCCGTGTTAGCAAGTAAACTAAGAAACCAGAGACAAGGGCTGCAGCGTTTCAAGGTGAATCCTGCTTTTCATGCCTACCTAGAGGTTCATGACCAAGGAAACTCTCTCGCGTCTGGGTAAAGGGAGCGATACCCGTAAGCGAAGTCGAAGATCATGTTCGTCGCGCAGCCGGGGTGCCCTACTCATTCGCGGTTTTCGAATGAGTGGGACTGCGAGGTGGAATACGTTTATCTCAGTGGCCACTCCTGACAGTTGATCTTTTACCAGCCCTCTCCGGCTCAGGATGCCAACTCCGGAAGCGGTAGAATGTCATCGCCGACAACTGAACAACTGGGCACTGACAACTGACAACCGACAACTGACAACTGCCTTTATGCGCTTCCTCTTCTGGAATCTCAACAAGCGCGACATCCCCGGCTTCGTCGCCAACCTTGCCCGTCAGGAGGCCGTCGACGTCGTTGTCCTTGCCGAGTGCCGCATGCCGGCGGCGCAGTTGCTGGAGGCACTCAACGACGAGGGCTCCGACTATCACTACGCACCCGGCAACTGCGGTCATCTCGTCTTCTTCACCCGCTTCAACGCGCACTTCCTCACCCCGATGATCGAGAACCACCGCATCTCGATTCGCCGCCTCGCCCTGCCCGCGCGCCAGACCATCATCCTTGCCGCCGCCCATCTGCCCAGCAAACTCAACTTCTCCGACGACGATCAGGTCTTCGAATCGGTGCACCTCTCCCGCATGATCGACGACGCCGAGGAGTTCGAGGGCCATCAGCGTACCGTGCTCATGGGCGATCTCAACATGAATCCCTTCGAGGTGGGCATGGTCGCCGCGCGCGGCGGCCTCAACGCGGTTATGAATCGTCGCGTTGCCGCCCATGGTCCGCGCACCCTCCAGAAGGAGAAATACAAGTTCTTCTACAATCCCATGTGGGGCCACCTTGGCGACCGCGGCGCCGCCGGCGGCACGTTTTACTTCGAGTCGAGCCAGCCGGTTTGCTATTTTTGGAACATCTTCGATCAGGTGCTGCTGCGCCCCGAATTGCTCGACGGCTTCGCGCATGAACACGTCCGCATCCTGACCGAAGTGCGCGGCATCTCGCTGCTGGACGAAGGCTGCCCCGACAAGAACATGGCCTCCGACCATCTGCCGGTGCTGCTGGAACTGAAGTTCTAAGGAAGGTCTGATTAAGTGCGCTTGGTGGAAGGGATGGCCTTCAGAGACTGTGTCGCAACCGATGCACGGATCTCTCAGTAGGACAACGGTAGGAATGGCAACGCAACCAGCCGCGAAGCGGCGACATTTGTTTTAGCCGTGGGCGTGAGCCCGCGGTCAAGTGGAAAAATTAAATGAGCCGCGAAGCGGCGACACGGGTTGCGACACAGCCTCGTCAGCGCCCGAATCTTAGGAGAACACAATGCCTGACGATCTCTGGCCATCCAACATTGCCGACGCCAACCTCACCACCCCTGTCACCATCCTGAAGCAACAAGGCGCGTTGCTGGGTGATAAGACCAGGCAGCTAATCACCGGCGAAGTCGTCACCCAGACTACCGGCAATCTATTCGTTAACTCGTTCTATATCTCCGCACCTACCCTCGGCTACAAATACGAGCTATTTCAGGTGCACCACGGCATCAACTTCTATCCCCTAACCTTGAAGCATCTGAATAACACTATCCAGATCCCGTCCGAGGCCGCATTCAAAGACAAGCTGAAAGAGATCCTCGCCGCGCCGCATACGGTCAACGTAGTCCACTCCATTCTCGCCCAAGTCCGAGCCTGAAGTCCTCCTCTTCCGCGGCTACTTTCCGCCGCTCACGATCTCTCCGGAATCCGGATCGAGGATCAACGGCTGGCTTCCACCCGGCCGTGTGAAGTCGAAGGCGCTGAGGATCGATCCGGCTTCGAAGTCGAACGACTGATCGCCAATCTGTCCCAGGCTCCAGTTATCTTCGATAAAGCGAAGGATCGAGGTCATGTCTTCCAGACTGTGGTCGACGAAATTCCTGCGGGCAAAAGGCGACAGCACGAGAAACGGCAGGCGCGGCCCATAACCGCAGCGGTCCTCGTACGCTCCGGCAGCGGCGTTGCCGCAAAGTTCCGGACCAAGCAGGGCATCGTTGGCCGGGTCGCTCGACTGGTTGACGATGGGCGGCATGACATGGTCGTACCAGCCGTCAGAATCGTCCCAGGTGAGAAGAATCGCCATCTGCGGCCACTGTGGCAACTGCTGTAACTGATTGATGGTATCCACCAGAAACGTCTGCTCCGCCAGCGGACTCGAGGTCGCAGGATGGCCGTTCATCGTGTGAGGAGCCTTGAGAAAAGTGACCGCCGGAATATTTCCATTCGCTGCCGCGGCCCAGAAATCGCTAATGCTGTATTGGTGATTGGCGCGGTCGGTCTGACCGATTGTGCTGATGCTGGTGGGTGGAAGGTGATGCGGGTTGGCCGTCGAGGCGTAGTACTGGAACGGCGCGTAGTGCGGATCGTAGCCAGAGGTGCAGATCGCCTTTCCCTGATCGACGCCGGCCGGAGTCCAATCGCCGTAGAACCACCCCCAGGTAATGCCTTTGGCGTTGAGCAGGTCGCCGATGCTGGGACCGCTCATCACGATCGTAGTGCCCGATGTGCAGTCGTCGTTGGTGGGATTGATTTCGCCGATTACCGTTCCGTTGACTACCTTGCCGGCGACGTTCTGTGGAGTGGCGCCATGCGTCTGCCCGGCGGTCAGGTTGAGATGTCCCATCACGGTTGTGCCGAACACCGGGGCGAAGAAGTTGTCGTTCAACGTGAAGTACTGGGCATAGTTCCATATCGCGGTCACGGTGTTGCCATCGTAGTAGCCGAAGTTCAGATTCATCGTGCATCCGCTGCCGGTGGCGCTCAACAGCGCGAACATGTTCATCAGACCGCCGTGGTAGGCCATCTGTTCCGCGGTGTAGGCATTGTCGTTATCGCAGGTAACGTTCTGGCTGCGATCGAGGCGAAAGGGCGCGATGCCGTTGGGATTGTTCTCCAGCATGGTGCGGTTCAGTCCGTTGACTGCCGGCGTGTTGGGCCTGGGATAGAAGGGCGGCTCGCCTGCCGGATTCGCTGCGTTGGGGTAGGAACCGAAGTAGTGATCGAACGAAACGTTCTCATCGAAGATCACAACCACGTATTTAACTGGCGTGGCGGTTTGTGTTGCCTGCTGGCTTGCAGCGGTCGTAGCCGCTGATAGCGATGGCGCCAGGACCGTTGAAAACGCGATCGCGGCGATGAAGCGTGGTAAACAGTTCCGCACCTGACACCTTCTTCAATCGTGAATTTGTGGAGATGCTGGACGATGTATTCGTCTCGAGGATTCGCACCCGGCCACCTCCAAGATTAGAGGGCTCGGCACGCTCCGTCTTTCAGATTCTTAACTTTTGGGCAGGGGACAATGTACGGCTTCAGGCGAAAACATGGCTACATGGGTCGCGCCTCATTTGCCATCCGTACCCTCGGCTGGGACCTCAGCCTCTCCCCTCCTGAGCCGATTGACTGACAGCGGACTTGAACTTAGGGTGGCTAGGATCGAGGGCGGAATCCAACCGCGACGGACCCCTCTCGGAAGGAGTAGCCTCGTTCTGTACGGTTTTTTGGCCCGGTCTTCCTGTAGATTGTGCCCCAGCAGCCACCCCCGTCTTTCAGAAAACCTGTGTCTGTTACAAGAATTCCGTTCCATCAGGCCGGGACAAAATAACCCGTGGAGGGTCTCTGACGACCGATGGGACTAGATAAGCGGCAAAGGCTATCTGTCTTGGGCGGGGGTGGACTGTGCGGCATTGGAGACGAGGAAGCTATCGGGAAATACCCTTTAAGGTGCGACTCCACGGGATACCGTCAACTTTGCGTTCCAGCGAGTTTAGGCCGCTGGGCGAGGGCCGTCTGTGCAATATTGCACACTTCTCGATCTATAGAATTGGACACCTTCAAAGAAAGCCAGCAAGAGTGCGTGGGGCATACTACAGGCCGGCCAAGGTGAAATAATTTATTTAACACCAACATTTCTGTTTCCTGGCGATTAAAGCGTCCGATCCCCTTCCCTGAGCTCAGCCATTCCTATTGTTTGCCGCAAATCAGGTGCGGCCCTTGGAATGCACTCTTATTTACCGCGCTGTCGTCCTTCGCTACTCCTTCCAGCGACAACGATTCTCATATTTTGGGTATTGGAAGAATGCAGGGGGCCTTTATGAAGGCTCTGATCTTTTCGCTCCTCGTTCTGCCGCTGTTGGCAATCGACGCCCTCGCCGGGCCCATTAATCTCGGAACTGCAACTAGTTTTGGCGTTCTGGGCGCTTCCACCGTAACCAATACTGGTCCAAGTGTGATTAACGGGGACCTGGGTCTTTATCCCGGTACTTCCATCACTGGCTTTCCCCCGGGAATCGTCAACGGGACTACCCACTTAACCGACGCAGTCGCAATGCAGGCCCAGGCGGATGCTCTGACTGCGTACAACGTTCTCGCCGGACTGTCGTCCACCGCGAACCTGACGGGGATGAATCTGGGCGGACTTACCCTTACGCCCGGGGTTTACACATTCAATTCGTCGGCATTGCTGAATGGGGCGCTGACCATTAATTTTCAGGGCCTAAGTAATCAGAACATCGTTTTCCAAATGGGCAGCACGTTAACCACGGGAAGCGCCTCGTCGGTCCTGGTAACCAATCCCGGCAACAATGACAACATCTATTGGCAAGTTGGAAGCTCGGCAACCCTCGGTTCCGCTACCGCGTTTCAAGGTACCATTATTGCGAACACGAGCATCACGCTGGTGACCGGGACCACCATTAACTGCGGTAGAGCGATAGCCTTGAATGGCGCCGTCACCATGGACACCAATACTGTCGACATCGACAATTGCGCCGGGGCCATGCCCATTCCTGAGCCGCCGACGATCGCTGTACTTGCCCCGGGTCTCTTGGGTGTAGGGGCAGTCGCTATCCAATCGTCGAGTTTGGCTGGCTTGGGATTGTGCGGGGCAATCGCCACCTTCCGCCGAAAACGGAGATTCTGGTAGCGTCTTAACTTTAATGATGGTCGGACGCGCCCACGGATACGTTGCGCAGCCCGTCCCGTGCGTCGAACGCGACGCCAGTCGTTCGGCGGCAAAGATCTCCTCCTGCATCCGCCCGCCCGACGCCCTATAACTAAGGTAGTCGTTGGTGCCCGCCGGTGATGACGACGTTGCCGGCTCCGAGATCGTGCAGCCTCGCCCGCCGTGGATCGCAGCCAGGGTAATGCTTCCTCCCAGCGCGTGTGCGGTGCCAGGCTCGGCCGCCGTCATCTCAGACGTCGAAACTTCGGGCAAATACGAGACCGAAAGTAGTTAGCCCAGCGCGGAAGCGCTGGGCTAGCGTGCCTTGAATCGATCTCCGAGCCGGCTTTAGCCGGCGTCACGGTTGGGCGAATCCTACATCCCTCCCGCCGCCGCTGTCTCCTGGTGGAACGGCGACATCCACTTGCCGCCCTTCTTCTGCCAGATCGAGCTGGCATACACCTTGCCGGGTACCTTATTGCCGCTGCAGGTTGCATCCTGCATGGCTTCGTAGGTCATCAGCACAGTATCCTTATCCAGCCACATATAAGAAAAGTTCGATAGCGAGAAGCTTGCTACCTGGCATCCCGGCTCGAACGCACTTTTCATGATCTGTTGCTTGCCTTTGTCCATGGTCCCGCCGGTAATGTTGATGGCCTCGTCCGGGATGATCCCTTCAAACGTCTTCTGGTCATGGTCCTTCCAGGCTTGCCAGCCAGACTGCTCCTTCGCCTGCAGGGCCTTCTCCACGTCGGCATTCGATTCGGCGAACAGCGGCAAGGCCGATACCAGCAATGCAAAAACAAGCACACTTATGACGCTACGGCGCATACGTCCCCTCCCATATCTAAATTGTTGAGCAAAAAATATATAGACTTCGCGCCGGGCCTTGTCTATAGCACCGACGCACCCCGGCAGCGTCGCTTTGGTGGACGGCCAGTGGTGCATGAGTACAAGAATGTCCCCAGGCCGCTTTTCGAGAGCGCCTCATCCTAGATGGTTGACCGGTCCGGTCCCCCTCCCAAGCGGGTATGCAGTGAGGATCGTCCGCCGGACATAGTCCTTGGCGGCGCGGACGGCCTCCGGCAGACGCTTGCCAAACGCAAGCTGGCAGGCGATGGCCGTGGCGAAGGCGCAGCCGGTTCCATGGGTCGAGCGCGATTCCAGCCGCTCGCCGGGAATGACCTCCTCGGTCAGCACTTTTACCTGCTCGTAACTGAGGTAGTCGTTGGCCTCGGGCAGATGGCCGCCGGTGATGACCACGTTCCGAGCGCCCAGATCGTGCAGGCGTCGGGCGGTGGATCGCAGCCAGGAAACGGCTTCGTCCCTGCAGGCGTCTGCCGGGAGTGGCTCGGTTACCGCCAGCTCGGCCGCCTCGTCGACGTTGGGAGTCACGACGGTGCAAAGAGGAAGGAGGGCTCGCAGCATCTCCACCCCGATCTCGTCCAGCAAGGCGGTGCCCGACGACGAGCGGATCACCGGGTCCAGGACAATGTTCGGCAGTCTTCTTGACGTTAGGAAGCCGGTCACCACTCCTGCCACCGAGCCCGAGCCGAGCATGCCGATCCGGACCGCGGCAATGTCCAGGTCGTCGGCCAGGGTGTTCAGCGTGCGAGCGACCAGCTCCGGCTCCAGCGGCCGGACGGCAAACACCCCTTCCGTGGACTGGACGGTCAGCGCCGTGATGCAGGTGGCGGCGAAGCATCCCTGGGCAGCCGCCGTCTTCACGTCGGCGGTGATGCCCGCTCCGGAGGATGGGTCGTAGCCGGCGATGCTGAGAATCACGGGCGGGGCTGCTGGCATGGAACGACTTTATCCGAAACGGAAGCGGCAGGCGAGCCGAGAGGCGTCCTCGAGCCGGAAGAATCTTCCGTGACATAACGAAACATGCCGCCCCAACAGGCTGCTGAAAAACTCTGGTATCAACTGCTTTGTATCCGGGCACGACTTTCAGAGTCTGCGTGAGAACTAACTTTTGGATTTGTGGGTAGGATAGACGATCCAAAATCCCGTCCGGAAGGACGACTCAGTTCAGCCCAGGACGTAGCCGAACCGGGGCCCCCAATTCGCGCCGCCTTTGCGCGAATTGGGGTGGGATGGCGGAGTCCTGGGTCAGGTGGAAAATTGATCCGAGTCCCGTAGGGACGCCAGAGGTTCTCACGCAGACTCTTGCAGTCGTGCCGCTAAGCCATTTATTTTTATTATTCTGACCGGGCTTCGGCCCGCGAGGAACCTGCTTCTCCGACCTTTTCGGCCGCCCCCAGCACCGCTTCCGGCGCTCAGAAACCCTCGCGCCATCCCCGCATGCACCGCCCCCGGGCCTGACTCAACCTTCAAACCACGGCCACGTGGGCGAACCGGTATCCTGAACGACCGGTTGCAGGATATTTTGCAAGGCTCTGCAATCGTGAGACTTACCTTAAGATCGGCTGCCAACCCGTCACCCGGCAAAGTCATCGAAGTTGACAGTCGCCAGCGATTCGTCGGGTCCGAAAGCGAGAAAATGGAGGTCGATTGTCCGGGAAATGGGCTGGTGAGGGTCGGCGAGCGCCTACCACGTCATTCCTAGAATGGCAAGCCTAAATGCCCTCGTCCCACTTTGGGGGGTTGACGCCGCCTTCCGCCGGTCAATAGACTTTGAACATCCTGTCAGGAGGACCAACTTTAAACGATGAGAGGTGTTTAATGTTACGAGTACTCAGCCCAGTGGCGGCGACATTGCTTCTCGCCTCCGCCCTGGGTGCGGCACCCGGTAATAGCACACCGGAATCGCGACAAGGGACCCCAGGACAGATCCAGGAACAAAAGAAGCCAGCACGGACCAGCAAGGCGCTGGTCGGGAGGGCTTCGTGGTACGGTCGCATCTTTCAGAGCAAGAAGACTGCCAGCGGCGAGCCGTACGACATGTTTCAATTTACCGCGGCGCACCGCACATTGCCGCTCGGTTCCTGGGTCAAGGTCACAGATTTGAAGAACGACCGGTCGGTCGTTGTTCGCATCAACGATCGCGGGCCCGTAGCTCGCGGCCGGATCATCGACCTGTCCTACGGTGCGGCTAAGATGTTGGCCATGAGGGGAGTAGACCAGGTTCGTCTGGAAGTTCTCCAGACTCCCATCATCGCCGCAGCTCTAGCGCAATAAATAATTCGATGCCATGGGTTAAACTGGGAGCCGATGCTTGCACAAGATCGGCTCATCGTGGCGCTGGATGTCCCCAGCGCCGCCCAGGCCCGCCAAATCGTCCAATCCATTGGCGAGGCCGCAACTACATATAAGGTAGGGAAACAGCTCTTCACGGCCGAGGGGCCGGGGATCGTGCGCGATCTCGTCGCCTCCGGCCGGAAGGTGTTTCTCGACCTGAAGTTTCACGACATCCCTAACACGGTGGCAGCGGCCGTTCGTGCTGCCGCCGAGCTCGGCGTCAGCATGCTGACCGTCCACGCCTCGGGCGGCAGCAAAATGCTGAAAGCAGCTGTCGAAGCTGCGGCTCAGTCCGCCGCCAAGCCCATGGTGATGGCGGTTACGGTGCTCACCAGCCTCTCCGATGCCGACCTTCAGGAAGTTGGTGTCTCCGGCACGGTGCTGAGCCAGGTATTGCGCCTCGGAGCGCTAGCTCGGTCTGCCGGCTGTGGCGGGCTCGTCTCCTCCGCAAAAGAAGCCGGCGAGTTGCGCCGCCAGCTGGGCGAAGGCTTCGCCATCGTCACCCCGGGGGTTCGTCCCGCGGGATCCGCCGCCGGAGATCAGGCCCGAGTCGTCACCCCGCACGACGCCATCGCCGCCGGCGCAACCCACCTCGTCGTCGGCCGGCCCATCCTGGAAGCCGCCGATCCAGCCAAAGCTGCGGCCGAGATCGTCGCCGAGATCGAGGCTGCGGCGAGAGTCGAGGTTGTCGCTAAGTAGCGGATCAGTGCCGCAGTTGGTCCGAAGCGGTGACTTGGCAAGGTTCAGCCAGCGCAGGCAAATTTTGGAGTTGCCCCTCCGCGGTTCGGTTTCAACCGGAGCGGGGCCCTGTCAGCAGCGGCCCGGTTTCTAATTCGGCGAAATCTCAAGTATCACCCCTTCGCGCAAGCCATTCCCGTCCCGTCGGTGAATGTCATGTGACAGAGATTGCCGTTGTTGTCCATCACCACATGTCCCATCCATTCCGTCACCAATGATGTCCTTCTTTTCTCTTGACGGCTTGGTGAATTGGGAGCATCGTCCCTAATCGGTTTACAAACAACTTCCTTCGTGCAAACGGCGGGGTCTTATGCAAGAGAGAACATTTCATCTCTTCAAGGTAGGTTTGGCGATCTTCTCTCTGGTTCTACTTGCGGTGGCGATCGCTGCGGGGGAAGAGAAAATGCTATACAGCTTCACCCCCAATGATGGGCATCCTCCCGATGGCGACCTGGCGCGAGATGCTGCGGGAAATCTCTTCGGTACGACCAGTCTTGGAGGACAGTATCACCACGGCACGGTTTACCAATTGACGCCCGATGGCTTGGGCGGATGGACGGAACAAGTCTTGTACAGCTTTGCCCCTGGCTCCGGCGGGAGCAGCCCTCTGGGCGGCGTCATTCTGGATGATGCGGGCAATCTTTATGGTACGACCTGCTCGGGAGGCTCGGGTGGTAACGGTACGGTGTTCCTGCTTAGTCCTGACGGAGATGGAAACTGGACGGAACAGATCCTGTACGACTTCGCTCAGTCGGGCCAGGGCGCATGTCCAAATGGCCTGATCCGGGATGCCGCCGGTAATCTCTACGGAACGACCATCATGGGCGGGTCGAATGATAATGGCACCGCTTATGAATTGGAGGCTGACGGCAACGGCACCTGGACGCATAAGATACTGCACAACTTCGGCAATGGTCACGACGGCTATTATCCTGTCGCCCGTATGACGTGGGACAGCTCGGGCAATCTGTTTGGCACGACCGAGTCAGGCGGTTCTCACCCGAATTGCGGAACCGTATTCAAATTGACGGCCAACGCGAACGGCCGGTGGACTGAAGAGGTGATCCATAACTTCGGATTCGAGGACGACGGTCAAAGTCCTGAAGGCGGTCTGGTTCGGGATGCCGCCGGCAACTTCTACGGCACCACGGCTCATGGTGGTTCGTTCAATCGCGGCGTCGCGTTCCGCTTGACGCCCAAACCGGGTGGAGGCTCGACGGAACGTGTATTGCACCACTTCGGGTATGCCGATGATGGACAAGATCCCTGGGCCGGTCTGGTCTGGGACGATGCCGGCCATCTTTACGGCACGACTTTGTATGGCGGCTCTCATGGCTATGGCACCGTGTTTGTGTTGACGCCCGCAATGGATGGCGGCTCCGGCGAACGCGTCTTGCATCATTTCGGCGATGGAAGAGACGGGCAAAACCCGGAGACAACACTCATCTGGGACAGCAACGGAAATTTATATGGGACGGCATCCTACGGGGGAGTTCATCTCTATGGCGCGGTATTCGAGGTTGTACCTTAAGCCATAACTCGCTACAAAATACACGCCGTCCTCGACTCTCTTGATTGGAATCGAAAGAGTGCCCCGCAGCTTTCTCTCTCCGAGGCGGGCAATCACTCCATGAAGCCGGAAAAACCCCCGCTCCAAGCAAACGATGCTCGGACGGGGCATCCACGTGAAAAGCTGACGGCTGACAACTGACGGCTGACAGCTTCTTCAATTCGGCTTTCTTGGCATAATCTGCTCATCGCGGATGAAGAACTGCGCCGAGCACAGCGCCGAGCCGCAAATAATAGGCAGCAGGCCGCCAATCTGCTTGCGCGTGACCAGCCCGAGTTGGCCGCACGAGGGGCACGACAGCACCGCCCAATAGGGATCGTCCTTCTCGCCGACGTCGCCGGCATTTTCCAGCACGAAAATGGTTCCAGGCTCCATCTGCTCGGGAATCCACTCGCCCAACACACTGAGTTCTCCGATCATGTGCCCTCCTTAGGATCGTTCAAGAAGCCCTACCGCGCCGATCTATAAGATGACGAACGGAACCATTACGTTTTTTGGCCGCGCCTGCCTCGGCGCGCAGGCTGGACTTGCGCTCGCTCAAAGCAGGCTTCCGCGGCCGTGGCCTCGCACCGCCAACTCGCGCCAGAGGATCAAGGACGCGCTGGATGGCGTCGCTGAGGCACACCGATAACATCGGCTGGCGCGCGTTTTTCAGCAGGTCCACCACCCCGCGGGCGGAATCTTCCAGGTAAATATGGCGGCCGTCGGTCAGCAGGTGATATTCGGAGGCAGCGGCGACGGTCTCCACCAGCCGCTTGCCCAGCTCCTTTTGCAGGAAACGAATCACCCGGCGGATCTTCTGCAGCGAGAATCCGCGGGCGCGCAGGTCGCACAGGATGGCTACTTCCGCCAGGTCGTCGAGCGAGTAAATACGCTTATGCCCTTCGCGCGCCGGAACCACGATGCGGCGCTCATCCCACCACTGCAGCTGGCGCGGGCTGATCCCGGTCCGCTGTACCACTTCTCTGGATGTGAACGTCTGCTGCATCATCTGGGCGCCAAAACAATTCCCAAGGGAAATGTTTCAAACATCATAGTGCAGAGTTGCCGGCTGTCAAGATGAAATTATTGACCAAAGGAGCACCTGCGGGGATCAACATTCGAAGAATTCATCGGACTGCAATCGCGGCTTAACAAAAGTTGCGAATCGCGGTTGCGTCACGTCCCGGTGTGAGCCACGTCCTACCAGGTTGGTCGGCAACGCCGGATGATGAAAGGTAATCTGAGAACTGACAGCTGATAGCTGACAGCTGACAACTGCTTCTGGAGGCTTTTGTGGAACCGTTTCGTTATCACGCATTCGTTTGTACGCAGGAAAAATCTGAGGGCGTCCCTTGCTGCTCGGTGGCAGGCTCGTTTCGTGTGCTGGATGCGCTGCACCGTGAACTGGGCGCACAAGGTCTGTCCGACGAAGTACAGGTGTCGAGCTGCGGCTGTCTCGGCATCTGCGACAGCGGCCCGGTGATGGTCGTCTATCCCGAAGGCGCCTGGTACACCAAGCTCACGCCCAATGATGTACCGGAGATTGTCTCGTCGCACTTCCGCGACGGGGAAAAGATCGCGCGCTTCGAGCGCACCGACTCCGAAGCCATGAAGGTCGAGATGCTCGATCATCGCAACAAATATCTGGCAATGTTGAAGGGCAAGGATGCGGCAGGCGTGCTGCCCGACGAACTCATCGAGACCATTCGCGGCTTCATGCCGGCACGCATCGTCCTCACTGCGCTCGAGCTGGACGTGTTTACCGCTGTCGGCAAGGGCGGCAATGCCATGCAGATCGCCGGCAGAATTCAGTGCGCGGTGCGCGCCACCGAGATGCTGCTGAACGCGCTGGTCAGCCTGAAGTTGCTGGAGAAGAGCGACAGCATCTACAGCAACACGCCGCTGGCGGCGCGCTTCTTCGTGGAGGGAACGCCGGACAGCGCTCGCATGGCGCAGCTGCACATGGCGAACATGTGGAAGCGCTGGTCGACTCTAACCGAGGCGGTGCGCGCGGGAACAACCGTTGCGCCACGCGTAGATGACGGCGTGACGCCCTTCATCGCTGCGATGGACCACAACGCGCGAGGACGGGCCCGGGCCGTGGTGCAGGCCGTGGAAGTGAACGGCGCCAGGCACATGCTCGATCTCGGCGGAGGCTCGGGCGCCTACTCCATCGCCTTTGCCAAAGCCGCTCCCGAGCTGCACTCCGAGATCGTCGATATGCCCGAGGTGCTGCCGCTGGCGAACGACTATGTGCGCAAGGCCGGTCTCGCGGACCGCATCGCAACCCGCGAAGGCGACATGCTGACGGTGCCGCTGGAGGCGGGCAAGTACGATCTGGTGCTGCTGTCGGCGGTCTGCCACATGTTCTCCCCGGAAGAGAATCAGCAACTGTTCGACCGCGCCTACGCGGCGTTGGCGCCGAACGGCCGTCTGGTGGTTTCGGACTTCATCCTGGATGGCGACAAGACTGCACCGCGCTTCGGCGCGATTTTCGCGTTGAACATGCTCGTAGCGACGCGCGCCGGCTCCAGCTACAGCGAGCCGGAATACGATTTCTGGATGAAGAACGCGGGATTCGCAGAGACCAAGCGCGTCCGAATCCCCGGACCTGCGAATGTAATGATCGCGACCAAATAGAAAAGCCGTTTCGAGTTTCAGGTTTCGAGTTTCAAGTGCCCGCTCCGCGTCAAGTCCGATGGAACGGGCATGAAGTGGGTGCCCCACCCAAGCCGGGTTTGCTTGGGTGGGGGTTTTTCTTGGCGTCGCGGGTACCCCATTCAAGGCCGTCCTTTGGCCTTGAGTGGGACTTTTCGACTAAAGGTACGACGGACGGCGCCCCCGATTATCATGGTTGCTGGAGGTACGTATGTCCGCCAGCGCCCAACCGCTCACCCGCCGTGAACTGATCGCCAAAGCTGCCACCGTCACCACCGCAACCCTCATCGTCCCCAGCCTTCTCAGCGCAGCGCCCGAATCCAAAGAACCCGAGGTCACCGCGACCGAAGACCTGATGCGCGAGCACGGTGTTCTGCGGCGTGCGCTGCTGGTCTACACCGAGACCATTCCCAAGATTCGCGCCAACTCCGGCTCCCTCGACGCCGGCGCGCTCTATCGCACCGGAGTCCTGTTTCGCGACTTCGGCGAGAACTATCACGAGAAGATGCTGGAAGAACAGCATATCTTTCCCGTCGTAAGCAAAAGTGGAGGGAGGCTGGCCACGCTCACCGACGTCCTGCTGGCGCAGCACGCGCGTGGCCGCGAGATCACCAGCTATCTGCTGGCGGTCACGAAGAACGGCAAGATCGCGACTGCCAATGCCGAGCCGTTGGCGCGTTCACTCGAGGCCTTCGTACTGATGTATCGCAATCACGCCGCGCGCGAGGACACCATCGTCTTCCCGGCATGGAAGACGCACTTCACCAATAAGCAACTGGACGAGTTGTCCGATCAGTTTGAGGACATCGAGAAGAAGATGTTCGGCAAGGACGGCTTCGACGACGCGGTAGAGAAGATCGGCGCCATCGAGACCACCCTGGGTTTCGCCGACCTGAGCCAGTTCACCGCGCCGCCTCCGCCGAGTTTGAAGAGCTAGAGATTTGTGAATTGTTCGGCGCGTTTTGAAGGGGGCGGCCTTCAAGCCCTTGGTCGGGATGACACTTTTTAAGAGGGATCGTCCTTCGAGGAAGCCGCGAGCTAAAGCGAAACGCCCAGTAGCTAATTGCTTACTGCCAATCGCCAACTGCTAATTGCTAACTGCTAACTGCTGCCCTTCCTTCGCGGCATAGTGCGAGTCCACGTAGTCGTCGAGGATCTTGATGAACTCGGCGACGATGTGATCGCCCTTGAGCGTCAGCATCAGGCGGCCGTCGACGTAGACGGGCGCCTTCGGCTCCTCGAAAGTCCCCGGCAGCGAGATGCCGATGTTGGAGTGCTTCGACTCGCCAGGGCCGTTGACAATGCAGCCCATCACCGCGACCTTCATCTCTTCCACGCCGGAGTAGCGCGTCTTCCACACCGGCATCTGCTCGCGCAGGTAGGCCTGGATCTGCTCCGCCATCTCCTGAAAGAAGGTGCTGGTGGTGCGGCCGCAGCCGGGACAGGCGGTAACCTGCGGGGTGAAGCTGCGGATGCCCATTGACTGCAAAATCTGCTGCGCGACCGTCACTTCTTCGGTGCGGTCGCCGTTGGGCGCCGGAGTCAACGAAACGCGAATGGTGTCGCCGATGCCTTCCTGCATCAGGACGCCGAGAGCAGCAGTGCTGCCGACGATTCCTTTCGAGCCCATGCCGGCCTCGGTGAGCCCGAGATGCAGCGGATATTCGCAGCGCCGAGCCAGCTCGCGATAGACATCGATGAGGTCCTGCACGCCGCTGACTTTCGCGCTGAGGATGATCTGCTCGCGCTTCATGCCGTAGCTGACGGCGAGGTCGGCCGAACGCAACGCGCTTTGCACCATGGCTTCCATGGTGACATCGCGGGCGTCTTTCGGGTCGTCGAGCCTGGAGTTCTCATTCATCAGGCGCGTCAGTAGCGACTGGTCGAGCGAGCCCCAGTTGACGCCGATGCGCACCGGCTTGTCGTTTTCGATGGCGACGTCGATCATGGCGCGGAAGTTGTTGTCGTCCTTCTTGCCGATGGAGACATTGCCCGGATTGATGCGGTACTTGGCCAGCGTCCGCGCACACGCGGGATACTTCTTCAGCAGGATATGGCCGTTGTAGTGGAAGTCGCCGATGATCGGCACCGGCACGCCCAGGCGGTCGAGTCCGTCGACGATGTAAGGCACGGCATCGGCAGCGGCATCGTTGTTGACGGTGACGCGCACAATCTCCGAACCGGCGCGGGCCAGCGCCATGCACTGACGGATGGTGCCATCGATGTCGGCAGTGTCGGTATTGGTCATCGACTGCACCACGATTGGTGCATCACTGCCGACGCGGACTCCGCCCACGACGGCGGTGTAAGTCTTTCTACGCTGAATTTGAGCCATACAGGACTATAGAAAAGTGTATCACGGGCGATCGAAGTTCCCGGTTAGGACCCGGGTGCCCCGTTCTAGCCCTGCAGTCGGGCTAGGGCGGGCCAGTCACTCGGCGGATGCAGCTGCGACTGACATCGAATGCCCCACCCTAGGCCAAAAGAGGGCCTAGAATGGGGCACCCTTGGGTTAGACCTCTGCAAAGAAATTGAAACTGCCTGTCGAAATATCGGGAAACCTAAATGTAGACGTGACATCTGAATTATGTAGCTCGTCCCTATATCGAGGAATGAATTGGACTTTGCCCCTGAAGGGGACGAGAATAGTGTCAGCAGGCCGGGCAACAACGCGGTCTGATCGGGGTTTATGTTCGAGCGGGGTTTGCCGATCGAGGTGTATCTCGACTTCAGGGAAACCCAAAAAGGTGTACACCATGCGTTTCGCATTACGTTCTCTCGGTGTTGGCGCTTTGGCGCTGATGTTGGTTTCACTGGGCTTGGCTCAAACCCAAGGCTCGTCGACACCGGCACAAGGATCGTCTCAGGGCCCCTCCAGTCAACCGACCACTTCCCAAGGATCCTCGTCCGGTTCCGACGGCCAATACCTCCCCGAGAAGCCGGAGAAGAACGCCCCGCCTAAAGATACGATGGACAACATCGACGCCATCGGCAACCGCAATGTCGGTTGCAACAAGGGCTTGGGCAACTGGTACTCGCTCGACAAGCAGGTCGCGATGGGCCGCAGCTACTCGCAGCAGGTCGAGCACGGCGCCAAGATGGTCAGCGATCCGGTCGTCACCGAATACGTGAACCGTATCGGTCAGAACCTGGTGCGCAACTCGGACGCGAAGGTCCCGTTCACGATTAAGGTGATCGATACCGACGAAATCAATGCTTTTGCACTGCCCGGCGGATTTTTCTATGTGAATTCCGGCTTGATTCTGGCGGCCGATAACGAGGCCGAGCTGGCCGGCGTAATGGCGCACGAGATTGGACACGTTGCCGCCTGTCACGTGGCGCGCGAGCAGACGCGCGGCAACATCGTAAACCTGGCGAGTATTCCGCTGATTTTCGTGCCTGGCGGCTGGGGAGTGTATGAGGCTTCGCAGGCGGCGCTGAGCATCGGCGTGCCGCTGACGTTTATGAAGTTCTCGCGCGGCTTCGAAGCGGAAGCCGACTTCCTTGGCATGGAGTACATGTACAAGGCGGGATACGATCCGCAGTCGTTCATCTCGTTCTTTGAGAAGATTGAAGCGCAGGAGAAGAAGAAGCCCGGAACGTTAGCCAAGGCCTTCGCTTCGCATCCCATGACGCCGGATCGCGTTGCATCCGCGCAAAACGAGATGAAAACAGTGCTTCCGGCGCGTGACGAGTACATTGTGAATACGTCGGAGTTCGACGACGTGAAGTCTCGGCTGTCTTCGCTCGAAAATCGTCACAAGCTGCAGAACGACAAGGACAACAAAGATCGTCCGACGCTGCGGCGTGCGACCGCCGATAATCCGCAGGGCAATGGAAGCGGCAACACCACCGGCAGCCAGCCCGACGATGATCGCCCGACACTCAAGCGGAACGATGGCTCCAGTTTTCAGTCCTACCAGTAATTTCCCACCTATAGCAGAAGGTCAGGGCTTCCGGGTGCCGGGAGCCTTTTGATTTGTTTGCCGATCGGCGCCGCAAGCCGTTGGCTTACGATTCTGGTCAAATCACGGTACATTTTTCTGGCATTTGTCCCAATCCAGGACTAGACTGCCGCCAATTCAGCAAGCCAAGGTCGCTGGAGGGGCAAAGTGGCCATTCGAAGGGGCGGATTGCATTGGATTGTGATTATCTGCGGTTTTCTGATCTTGACAGCGATGGCAGCGGACGCCGGCACCAGCGCCAAGGAGCAGTTGGGCAGGTTAACGGAAAACGAATTCCGCGAGTTGCAGAACAAAGCCCGACACGGGGACTCGAATGCCCAGGCAGCGCTGGGGGTGGCCTACGAAGAGGGGATTCACGTCCAGAAGGATGTTGCCGCGGCGATCGAGTGGTATCGCAAGGCGGCGCAAAGCGACAATGCCGAGGTGCAACACCACCTGGGCTTGATGTACGAAGAAGGTCGCGGCGTGTTGCAGGACTTCGTCGAGGCAGCACGGTGGTATCAGAAAGCGGCGACCCTCGGCTATGCGCCTGCGCAATGTAATCTAGGCAATCTATATCAGGCCGGCAAGGGAATTCCGCGCGATCTGGAGCAGGCTGCGAAATGGTACGAAGTAGCGGCGCGACAGGGCGATGCTCAGGCGGAAACGAATTTGGGTTATGTCTATGAACACGGACAAGGCGTCGTCCGTGACGATCAGCAGGCGGTGTTCTGGTATCGCAAGGCGGCGGAGCAGGGGTTTAGCATCGCGCAGAGAAATCTCGGGGTGCTGTACGCGATCGGCCAGGGTGTGCGGGCCGACGAGGCCGAGGCCCTACATTGGTTCCAGAAAGCAGCGGCGCAAGGAATGTCACGCGCCCTCATGAATCAAGCAGTTTTGTATATGGAAGGCAAACAGATTGAGCGCGACTATGCGGCGGCGTACAAGCTCCTGCAACAGGCGGCCGCGTCAAAAGAGCCGGGCGCGGATACCATGCTCAAGAGATGTCGTGAGTTGCTGGAGCCCGACAAGACGCCGGAGACGGAGACGGCAACGGCTGCCCAACGCAAAGCGCGCTGAAACGATGCCGACGCGAGCGGGTTCATCTACTCGATCCTAGAACTCACGCGATAAATTATTCCGCTTTGTATTTAGGATACGACTTCCAGAGGCTGCTGAAAAAGTCGAAAAGCAGATCCCTTCGGCAAGCTCAGGGCAGGCTCCTCGTTGGCCTAAAAGGCCTCCTCGGGATGACAAGAACGAATGACTCGCAACGGCACGGCTGAAGCCGTGCCCTGATACGAGTCAGCAGGAACTGTCCTTACGGCAATCGCTGCGCCAGTCCCGGCAGAGCCTTCATCAAGTCGTTGTAGATCACCACCACAAAGAAAAGCAGAAGGAAGACGAAAGCGGTCTGGTAGATCCGCTCCTTGATGCGCACGCTGATGTCGCGACGCAGAATGGCTTCGACAGCCAGTTCCAGAACTCTACCGCCGTCAAGGATCGGAATTGGCAGCAGATTGAGGATGCCGAGGTTGAGGCTGATCATCGCCATCAGTCCGAGAAGCGGCGTCCAGCCTGGCTGCTGCGCCGCATCGCCGGAAGCCCGCGCGATGGCGATGGGGCCTTCCATCTGTTTGATGGAAACCTTGCGCTCCAGCATCTTATGAACCAGGTCGACAATCAGCAGCGAAAACTTCTTATTCTCCTCCAGCGAGCGATTTAGTGCTTTGGCGAACGGCAGCTTGTCGACGCGCACCGGTTCGGCGCGGAATCCCAGGCGATAAGCTTTCTGGCCGCCGTCATCGGTCTGGACAGGGTTCATTTTGAAGTGGAGCGGCTGTCCACCTCGCAGCGCGATCACTTCCACGGGCTGGTCGCCGTTCTGCTGAAGGAAGTGGATCATCATGAAAACCGAGCGTACCGGCGTTCCGTTGACGGAGACCAGATCGTCGCCCAACTTGATCCCCGCCTTGGCAGCAGGCATATCGGGCTCAAGCTCGGTCACGATGACCGGCTGCTCCGGCAGCCATCCGACATTGCCATACTGCTCCGTGCCCTCGGCGTCCGGGAGTATCTTCTTCTCCAGAACGTTGGGGCCGCGCTGCACAGCAACATCGATGGGCTGCTTGGGACTGATCATGACCTTGAGCATCACGTCTTCCCATGTGGGATTCTGCTCGCCATCGATGCGCACGATGCGGTCGCCGCGCTCGATGCCAGCCTTGGCCGCGGGGGAGCTATCCATCACCCAGCCAACCGTAGCCGATTCATCCATGTAAAGCGGATGTTCGTAGTGCACCATGAAGACGCCAGTGAGGAGAGCGATAGCCAGCAGGATGTTCATCGCCGGGCCGGCTACCGTGATCACAAAGCGCTGCCAGCGCGGATGCGACATGAACTCATCGGGCGCGCCGGTGCGCGATTCCATGGGATTCTCGCCCGCCATCTTGACGTATCCGCCAAGGGGCAAGGCGCTGATGCGGTAGTCGGTGTCGCCGCGCTTGAACCCGGCCAGGCGCTTGCCGAAGCCGATCGAGAAGACGTCCACGCGGACGGCAAAAAACCTGGCGGCGGCGTAATGACCAAACTCGTGCACCAGAATCATGATGCCGAGCACGACAGCCATTGAAACCACCGCAATCAAAAACGATTCCATATACCTCTTCAACCTTGGGGAGTTGCTAGTGCCGAGTCGCGGAAGGCGCAGAGACTTTTTCGCCGGTTCGATGCTGGATCCAATTTTGCGCACGGCGGCGCGCATCGGCATCCACGCTCAATACCTGTTTTATAGTTTCCGGCGCCCGGTTCGACGTTTCATCTACTATCGCTTCTATTGTAGCCGGAATGTCCAAGAACCCAATAGTACCTTCGAGGAATGCCGCCACCGCCACTTCGTCCGCCGCATTGAGGGCGATGGTCTTGGCGCCTCCCGCTTCGACTGCCTCGTAAGCCAAACGTAAGCAAGGAAACTTTTCCAGGTCGGGCGGGCTGAAGTCCAGCCGGCGCAGTTCCTGCACAGGGAATCGCAGCTCGGATTCGATCCGCTCGGGATACGTTAGGGCGTACAGAATGGGCAGCCGCATGTCGGTCACGGAAAGTTGAGCAAGCAGGCTGCCATCGACGAACTCGACCATGGAGTGAATGGTGCTCTGGGGATGAACCAGCACGCTGACGTGATCAGGCGGTATGTCGAAGAGACGGCAGGCCTCGATCACCTCGAAACCCTTGTTCATTAGCGTCGCCGAATCGATCGTAATGCGCTTGCCCATCTTCCATGTGGGATGATTGAGCGCCTGTTCGACCGTAATGTTGGAGAATTCGTTCTGCGGCATATGAAAAAATGGACCGCCCGAGGCGGTCAGCCATATCCGGTGAACCTCCTCACGGCGCCCGCCGCGCATGCATTGGTGAATCGCGTTATGTTCGCTGTCGATAGGCAGCAGCGGCTTGCCCTGCCGTCGCGCTTCGGCAGTGATCAGATCGCCCGCCGCCACCAGGCATTCCTTGTTGGCGAGACCTACGGACTTGCCGGCTTTCACCGCTTCGTAGGTAGCTTCGAGTCCCGCGACACCCACGATAGCGCTGACCACGAAGTCGGCGTCGGGATGAGTCGCGACCTTCACCGTACCGGCCGAGCCGCTAGTGACTTCGATTTCGCTGGCGAGTCCGGCTTGCTTCAGCTCGCTATGGAGTTCATCCGCCGCTTCGGGGGTCGCCATCGACAGTACCTGCGGCCGCCAGCGCCGCGCCTGCTCGAAGGCGAGATCGATGTTGCTGCCCGCCGCCATGCTTACGACGGAAAAGCGATCAGGAAAGCTCTCGACAATGTTGAGGGTACTCTTGCCGATGGAGCCGGTTGAACCGAGGATGGCGATGCGTTTCATGGACACAGTAAGCCGAGCTAGTTCAATGTCAGCATTGAAGGCGCAGTTCTAGCTGCGCCATTTGGAAGTCCTCTGATTCTGCGTCCCGACCGAGGGCTTCAGCGCGAGCGAGGGATCTGCGGTTCACGCCGCTTTGATAACTATCGTACCGCATGAAGTTCGTTAGGGAACCTCTGATTAAGTCACGGTTTTGAAAGGGCACGGCTTCAGCCGTGCCGCAAGCATCGCAAAATCAACGGGGCTTTAGCCCCTGCGACAAGTTCGGCAAGTTATTCGGAGTTTCCTTAGGGCCAATCGATGGATGGTGGAACGAGATTGAGTTCCCCCGCGACCTGGTCGATCGTGAGATTCTCCCGCGTTAGTCTCCAGCTTTGTGAACCTGGAACGAAACCGGCGGTGCTCGCGCACAGGCCAGGAGGCTGTCGCGAAAGCGAAATTACCGCCGGTTGTCGGTCTGTGGTTCGGGGTGAATCAGCACGCGAAACAGCTCCGGCACCTCCTGCCGGAAGCGCCCTTCCACGGCAGTCTGGATATCGTGCACGCGCGACAGCGGTAGATCGTCCTGCATGGTGATATGGAGCGAAACGTAGAGCCGCCCGCGCACTCGCTTGAACATCAGGTCGTGCATATCGACGACCTCGGGGAACGATTCGGTGACCGCCTGCAGGCGTTCCTCGAAGTTTGTTGCTGGCATCGGGCCATCGCTGGGTTCGATTGTCGCCGGCTCGCTTTCGATGTGGGTCAGGATACTGGAGATTTCGCGCACGTCGTGTTTCATCTCAGCTTCCAGCCGGGTGACGCGATCGTGAGCCTCCTTCAGGCTCAGCCGCTCGTCCAGTTCCACATGTTGTTCCACATGCAGCTTGCCGCCGAGGTCCTGCACGCTGATGTCATGCACGTTGAGATTGTTACGGGTGGCGACGGCGCGGATGCGGTCGAATAGGCTCTCCTGCCGGCTGGCGCGCGCCAGCGCATTGACCACGACGTCAGCGTCGGGCAGCAGCGCCCGAATGCGCGAAGCGACTTCATTGGAAACCTGCTCTGACTTCTGAAAGGTGACGTTGCGCGGCATCGCGATACGCACATCGGCAAAGTAGCGGCTGCCGGAGCGGCGAATCCGTACCCGGTCAACTTCCAGAACGCCGTTTACGCGATACACCTCTTCGATGATGCGGCTACGGATACCGGTGGGAGCGGCATCGAGCAGCGTATCGATCGTCTGCCGCGCCAGCCGCGAACTGACATAGACCACGATGCCGGCAACACAGAGAGCTGCGATCGGATCGGCTTTACCCAGCCAGTGAAGTTGATATTGCCGGCTCGCCAGCACCAGCCCCAGCCCCAGGATAACTACCCCGCTGGACCAGATGTCGGTGCTGAAGTGCAGCGCGTCGGCCTGCAGGGCCTGGCTGTCATACTTGTCGGCGATACGCTGCAGCCGCCGCGAGCGCCAGTAGTCCACTGCCATGGAGAAGCCCATCACTGCGAAAGCCCACACCGTAGGCTCGATGTCGACGGAATGAAAGAAGAGCCGTTTTCCCGCTTCGTACACGATCCAGACGCAGGTGAGCAGCAGCAGGCCGGTTTCCAGGAAAGCGGAGAAGCTCTCGATCTTCCCATGACCGTACTGGTGTGTGGCGTCGGCGGGCCGGTCGGAGACGCGAACCGAGAAATAGGTAATGGTCGCCGCCACCAGGTCGAGGCCGGAGTGCGCAGCCTCGGAGAGAATTCCCAAGCTACCAGTCGTGGCGCCGACAATCACCTTCAGCACCGTGACCGCGACGGCAGCGACAATGGAATTCAAGGCGACAGCCTTCTTCTCCCGCTGCATGTCGGCCGTGCTCACGGCAACCGTCATATCGTTCGATTATTCACGTTCCGGCGGGAATCCGCCAACCCGGGCCCATGTCGAATTGGTGCTATCTCGCTATCCCTCCGGTTGCGGCATCTGTCCCGCTTTCCTGCGTTATGCCGCAATGTGGTACGATTTTTGACATCCATCTGCTACCGCCCCAGGCGGCACTATTCCGGAGGAATACCACTTCATGTTACGTTCCACACTGCTGGCGCTCGCAATGTCGTGCGCCGTTACCTGCGCTGGCTATGCCCAGCAGCCCGCTTCACAACCGACACCTCCACCCGCGGCCGGCGCCAGTGGCCAGAATCCACCCGCAGCCGAGCCCGCAGCGAATCCCGCGCCGGCGGCCAGCAACGTACCCATGAACGAGCCCGTCCTCACGCTGAAGGGCGCTTGCGAACCCAAGGCGGGCAGCACACCGCCCCAGGGTTGCGTCAGCAGCCTGACCCGTGAGCAGTTTGAGCAACTCACTACCGCTCTGCAACCCGGCGATCGCGGTCCGGTTCCACCCGAGATCAAACGCAAGTTCGCCACGCAGTATGCCAAGTTGCTCATCCTCGCCGATGTTGCCCGCCAGCTGGGTTTGGAGAACGATCCCAAGGTCCAGCAAATCTTTACCTTCGCCAAGAACCAGATCCTGTCTGAGTCGCTCAACCAGCACTTCATGGAAGAGTACGCGCACCCCACCGATCAGCAGATCCAGGACTATTACAACCAGAATCAGAAGAAGTACACCGAAGTCACCCTCCAGCGGATCATTGTTCCAAAAGTTCAGGCCACGGCCGACAAGCCCAAGCCCGATGAGGCTGCTGAGAAAGTCTTCGTGGACAAGATCCGCGAGCGCTGGGTCGCAGGGGAGGACCCGGCCAAGCTGGAAAAGGAATCCATGGAGCACAGCGGCAACACCAGTTCGGCTCCGGACGTGAATGTCGGAGCCCGTCGTCCTGGTTCGCTGCCGGAGGCGCATGAGGCGGTCTTCGAGATGAAAGTGAACGAGATTTCGACGCCGTTCAGCGATCCCGCTGCATACTATATTTACAAGGTCATCACGGTGCGTCAGGTTCCACTCAGTGAAGTGAAGACCACCATCACTTCGACCTTGCAGCGGCAGCAATACAACGAGAAGATGCAGCAGATCCAAAGCGCGGTAACGCCGGTGTTGAATGACGCCTACTTTGGCCCGGAGCCTCCGGCGAACATTCCGACCAACATGATTCACCCTGGCATGCCTCCGGGAAGGATGCCCCCAGGCGCAGGTGCGCCGCCACCTCCGGGCCCGGGAACACCGCCGGCGCCGGGTAACGGCGCGCCGCCAAAGTAGTCATGCCGACGCAACGGACCGTGCTGGTTACGGGAATCTCCGGAAATCTGGGAACCAGGCTGCTTCCGTTGCTCTCTGATGTTCGCGTGGTGGGCGTAGATCTGCGCCCACCCGAACACTCCTCGATGGCCCGCTTCGAAGAGATGGACCTGGGCTACGAGGCCTCGTGCCGGCAATTGATCGATCTCTTGCGCGAGACCGGCGCGCAGTCCATCATTCATCTCGCCTTCGTACTCGATCCCCAGCGCACCGGCATTCTCGACGTCGAACGCATGTGGCAGATCAATGTGGCTGGAACCGCGCGTTTGATGGAAGCCATCAGCGTGGTAAACCGCACTGGCGGCAACATCCAGCAATTCATCTTTCCCAGCAGCGTTGCCGCCTACGGGCCTGAGACCCCGGGGCCGGTAAAGGAAGACGCTCCGTTGCGCGCCCATACTCTGGCTTATGCCATTCACAAGCGCGAGAGCGATGAGGTGGTCCGTTACCGCGCCGAAAGCCTGGGCGACTGCCGTTGCTACATCCTGCGTCCGCACATCTTTACCGGTGCCACCATGGAAAACTACATGATGGGTGCGTTGCGCGGAACTCCGTTGGGCAAGAGCAAGCGCGCCGCCCGCATGCGCGCCGAAGGCAGGCGGCTCCCGATGATGCTTCCCCGCGGCAGCAAGTATCTGGAGAAACGCCTCCAGTTCCTGCACGTCGACGACATGGCGCGGCTGTTGGCCATGCTGCTGAAACGCCCTGAGACCGATCCACCGATCACCATCTTGAACGTCGCCGGCCGTGGCGAGGCAATCACCGTGCAGCGCTGCGCGGAGATTGCGCAGGCGACGATCAAGAACGTGCCTACCCGCGCTGCCTTCCGCGCTGTGCTGCGTTTTCTGTGGCGATTTGGAATCTCGACGATCCCGCCGGATGCTCTGCCATACCTGATCGGCTCTTACACGATGGACACAACGCGCTTACAGCAATTCCTGGGGCCAGAATATCCACGTGTGATTCAGTACAGCGTGGAGGACGCGTTGAAGGACAGCTTCAAAACCAGTGGATAGTGGATGGTGGATAGTAAGTGCAAGCCACCATCCACTACTTCCTCCCCCGATACAGCCCCGCGATCCCCAACGTATACGGCGTCCACGAAACCTCGTGAAATCCGGCCGCTCGCATCCGCTCGAGCATCTCCTCCGGAGAAGGGAAGCGCGACACCGAGGCCGGCAAATACGAATACGGTCCGCTCACGCCCGAGATCAGCGTGCCAATCGCCGGCAGCACCCGGCGGAAGTACACGCGATAGAGTTTGCCAATCACTCCCTTGGGTTCGCCGAAATCGAGGATGCCAACTTCGCCGCCGGGTGCGAGCACTCGATAAATCTCCGCCAGCCCGCGGTCATAGTTGGCGAGATTCCGAAATCCAAAGGCCGACGTAACCAACTGAAATTGTCCCGGCGCGAATGGCAGATTCAAGGCATCGGCTTCAATCCAGCGTATCCCGCGCTTGCCGGACTTCTGCTCCGCGCGTACGAGCATGGCGTGCGAAAAGTCCGCGCCAATCAGCCTGCCCGATGCGCCGTTCATGCGGCGATGCAGCGCGAACGTCATGTCGCCGGTGCCGCAGCACAGATCGAGCACCTGCGCATCAGGACGGCGCAGCACCTCGGAGAACACGCCCGCGGTGCGGTTCCACCACACGCGATCGATGTTCATCGAGAGCACATGGTTCAGCAGATCGTAGCGCGGTGCGATCGAGGTAAACATCTGGCGCACCGCATCGGCGGCGGCCGCTTCGTCACGTGCGCCTGCGGGAGCCGCGCCTACAATGCGTTTGCCCGGGGACTGCCCCTCAGATTTGTGCTCGTTGTTCACGATTGAGGTTTGGACAGATACCGAATCTGTTTCACGGCCTGAACGACAACCCGCGGCGGAACATTGTCGAATACTTCGACCTTGCCGATGGCGGTGGGCAGCACAAAGTGCGGCACGCCGCCGATTGTTTTCTTGTCGGACGCCAGTCTCTTCATGATCAGGGTGCTATCGACATTGACCCTCGGCAGCGGTCCATAGGCAAGCACCAGCGCGAGGATGCGCTGCACCGTCGCCGCATCCGTCACCTGCATCGTCGCCCCGATCAGGCTTGCCGCGATCATCCCCCAGCCGACGGCTTCGCCATGCAGGAAGCGCTGATATCGGGTTTCCGCCTCCAGCGCGTGGCCGATGGTGTGTCCGAAGTTCAAAATGCGGCGCTCGCCGCTCTCGCGTTCGTCAGCGCTGACCACTTCCGCCTTCACCCGGATGCACAGCGAGATCAACTTCTCCAGCAGCGTGCCGTCACGGCGCAGGAAGCCCTTGCTGTTCGACTCCATGAGATCGAAGATTTTGGGATTGCGGATGACGCCGTACTTCATCGCCTCGAATAGCCCGGAGCGATACTCGCGCTCCGGCAGCGTCGCCAGCACGTCGGGATCGGCCAGTACTGCCAGCGGTTGATGGAACGTCCCCAGCAGATTCTTGCCGGCCCTCAAATTCACCCCGGTCTTACCGCCAATCGCCGAATCCACTTGGGCCAGCAGGGTGGTGGGAATCTGCACCACGGGAATACCACGCATAAATATGGAAGCCAGAAAGGCGCCAACGTCGCCCACTACTCCGCCGCCTAGCGTCAGCAGTACCGATTGCCGGTCCGCGCCGCGCCGCACCAGTTTCCCCGCAGTTTTTTCCAACTGCTCCAGCGTCTTGGAGCGCTCGCCGTCGGGCATGTCCAGGAGTTCAAGCCTGTAGCCCGCCTGGCTCATGGTCTGGCGCAGGGCATCCCCGTAGTGCGTGCGAATTGGCGGTGCGGTAAGCGCGAAGACGCGAGATCCCGGGGGAATAAGCTTGCGCAGCGCTGGTCCCGCGGAGTTGAGCAAACCGCGTTGCACCAGCACTTCATACGAGCGGGACGGAGTTTGTACAGGGATGCGAATCAAGTTTCTAGTGTAATAGAAGCGAATCGCCTGCGTGATCAGTGCCCATTCCCTATTCGGTCTGGACGCTTGATATACCCTCTCCCACGCCCAAACTGCGTGCTACTATGACCCTGTAATGAAGGCTCTACCATCCGAGACCGACTTCATCGTAGTGGGCGCGGGCATCGCCGGCCTGCGCGCTTCGGTGGAGCTTTCCGCTGCGGGGCGTGTGCTTTGCCTCGCCAAGCGCGAGGTCACGGAATCGAACACGCAATACGCCCAGGGCGGCATCGCCGCCGCGCTCAGCGATGACGATGAAGTTCGGCTGCATCTTGAGGACACGCTCAAGGCCGGCGACGGCCTCTGCAACGAAGAGGCGGCGCGCATCCTGGTGGAAGAAGGTCCGCCGCGCATCGAAGAGCTGATCGAGTGGGGCACGGAGTTCGATCGGGCGGGAACCAAGATTGCCTTCACCCGCGAAGGCGCGCACAGCCGCAGCCGCGTGTTACACGCTCACGGTGACTCCACCGGACGGGAGATCGGGCGCTCCTTGTATCTCAAGGCTGCGGCTCTCACTCCCATCAGCTTCTACGAATTTGAATTCACCACCGACCTGCTGGCGCGCGACGGACGGGTGGTTGGGGTTCGCGTTCTCGACCAGTCGGGACAGGTTCATGAGATTTACGCCAGTTCCGTGCTGCTGGCGACCGGCGGGCTGGGTCAGGTGTACAGCGACACGACCAATCCCGCGGTTGCGACCGGCGATGGCGTGGCCATGGCCTATCGCGCCGGCGCGGAAATCAGCGACATGGAGTTCGTGCAGTTTCACCCGACGGCGCTATTCCTGAAAAATGCTCCGCGCTTCCTGCTGTCGGAGGCGCTGCGCGGCGAAGGCGCTTACCTGCGCAATCTGGAGCTGAAGCGCTTCATGTTGAAGTATCACGAAGCGGGGGAATTGGCGCCGCGCGACGTGGTGGCGCGCGCCATCGCGCACGAGTTGGAACTGGTGAAGCGGCCCGATGCCGCGGTTTATCTCGACCTCACTCATCTCAATGCGGAGCGCGTGCGCAAGCGCTTCCCGATGATCTATTCCACCTGCATGCAGTACAACATCGACATTGCCACCGAGTTGGTGCCCATCCGCCCGGCCGCGCATTACGCCATGGGCGGTGTGCGCACCGATCTTTTCGGGCAAACTTCGCTGCCCGGGCTCTACGCTGCCGGCGAAGTAGCCTGCACCGGAGTTCATGGCGCCAATCGACTGGCCAGCAACTCGCTGCTCGAAGGCTTGGTCTATGGAGCCCGCGCCGCGCAGAAGATGAGTGAGAACCTCAGTTCTGAGCCCAAGCATTCCTCCGCGTCTGGCGCCATGAGCGGCATCACCGGCAGCAACGGACAGTCGGCGGAAACAGAGAAGTTCATCAAGAAGGTGCAATCGCTGATGTGGCAGAACGTGGGCGTGGTCCGCGATGGCAAAGCCTTGCGACAGGTCGTCGCCGAACTGCGGAGTTTGCAGGCTCCGTCGGTCGGCGATCGCCGCTCCCATGAGGCGGCCAATATTCTGCAAGCCGGATTGCTGATTGCGCGTGCGGCGCTGGCCCGCGAAGAAAGCCGTGGAGCGCACTACCGCCTGGACCATCCCCTCAAGGACGACGCGAAATACCGCAAACACTCCATCATCAGCGGCGACAACATCCGCTTTCAATAAGTTACTTTGGCAGCTTTTTCTTCTGCGGATACAGCAGTGACAGCGCAATTGAGATCACCAGCACTCCTGCCACCACCCCTAACGCAACGCCAATCGGCATGTCGATATAGTTTGATGCCAGCATCTTCAATCCAATGAAGATCAGGATGACCGACAAGCCGTAGTGCAGGAAGTGGAAGACTTCAATCATCCCCGCCAACGCGAAATAGAGGGAGCGCAACCCCAGGATCGCAAATACATTGGACGTGTAGACGATAAAGGGCTCGCGCGTCACGGCCAGCACCGCGGGGATGGAGTCCACCGCAAATAAAATGTCGGTCGTCTCCACGACGATCAAGACCAGCGCCAGCGGCGTCGCATAGGTCATGGCCCCGCGGCGGACAAAGAAGTTGCCGCCCTCATAATCCTTGGTGACGGGAAAAAATTTGCGAAAACCGCGCAGCAGCGGATTGGATTCGGGATGAATCTTGGCGCCGTGCTCACGCAGCAATTTGACGCCGCTGTAGATCAGGATTCCGCCGAAGACATAGACGATCCAGTGAAACCGGTTCAGCAGCGTGACCCCGGTCACGATAAAGATAGCGCGCATAATCAGCGCGCCCAGCACGCCCCAGAACAACACGTCATGCTGAAATTTTCGCGGCACATTGAAGTAGCGAAAGATGAGGAGAAATACGAACAGATTGTCGATGCTGAGCGATTGCTCGATTAGGTATCCGGTAACGAACTCCAGCGAGAGCTCTGAATTGGGCCGCACGTTCTCGCCCACCAGGGTGTGCCCGAAAAAGTAAATGAGAAGAGCGAACAGACCCGCCAGGCCCATCCACACGCCCGTCCACCCAATGGCTTCGCGGAAACCGACCACGTGTTGCTGGCGATGAAAGACGCCCAGATCGAGCGCCAGCATCGCCAGCACAAACAGGTTGAAGACCACCCAGAAGATCCAGTTCGAGTGCATGTGGTGATTTCCAAAATAGCCATTCTATCCGGCGTGCCGCAGTGGCAAGGCTGAAGAAGCCGCTGCTGGCTTAACGTGGCACGCGGCCGGGGGAGGTTGGCTCGGCGGAGCCTCTTACTGGTGAAAGGTCCCCATGTATTCCGTCTGCGCCAGAACATGGCCTTTCGTCGCGCCATCCAGCGCGGCGCGATCAGTGCCCGCAGGCAAGTTCAGTTTGACGTCGAGAGCGTAAAGGCGGAAAAAGTAGCGATGGGTTTGTCCTCCCGGAGGACAGGGTCCGTTGTAGCCGATCTTGTGGAAGCTGTTTTGCCCTTGTTGTGAACCGTCGTCCAGTTGAGCGCGTTTCGGTTCGGCTTCAGGCAAAGCATGCGTGGCAGCGGGTAAGTTCCATAACACCCAATGTACCCAGGTGCCGTGAGGAGCATCGGGATCGTCCACGATGAGGGCAAAGCTGACGGTTCGCGAAGGAGCGCCGCTCCATGCCAGGGTTGGAGAGATGTCCGCTCCCTTGCAGCTATCCTGCTTGGGGATTTCCGATCCCGCGCCGAATGCCGGGCTGGTTAGTGCAAGTGTTCCCGCCAGATTGGGAGCCGTCTGTTGCGCCGCAGCTGAACGAACGCCGACCGCCAGCAGAAATATTATGGAGACGATTCGTCGCATAGGCGGTGCACCTTTCTTACTCTTACTGTGCGCCATCCAATTCCGCTTCCAGCCGTTTCATGTCGAGAATGGTTACCGTGCGTCCATCGATCTGAATGAGCCCTTCGGCTTGCAACCGGCTCATGTTGCGCGACACCAGTTCGCGGACCGTCCCTATCTGCGCCGCCAGTTCGTTGTTGTTGGCCGGCAGCGTGATGGTAATGGAGCCCGCTGCCCGCGGGCCAGCGGATTTTGCCAGCCGCACCAGCATCGCCGCCAGCCGATGGCGAACGGTGGTGAACGACAACTCTTCGATGATACCCACCAGTCGCCGCAGCCGCGCCCCCACCACACGCAAGACTTTCAAGGCCACATCGGGATGCTGCGTGCAGAGCGACTGGAAATCTTTCTTGCTGAAGAACAGCAGGCTGCAATCGTTGATTGCCTGCGCGGATGCGGGATAGCTGCCCCCATCGAAGACCGGCAGTTCGGCAATCGAGCCGCCCGGCCCGTCGATTGACAGCACCTGCTCGCGTCCGCCCGCCGAGCTCTTGAAGATGCGGACGTTGCCGGACTCAATCACGTAAAGTCCCATGCAAGGTTCTGCCTCGCCGAAGATCAGCTCGCCGGCACTAAACTTGCGCTGCACGACTCTTTCGGTAAGAAAAACGAACTCTGGCTCGGTGAGACTGGAGAAAATCTGAACTTTCTTGAGGAGAGAAATTGCCGATGCATTGGTGGCAGAGATCATCGGCTTTTCATACTACTACTGAGTCGCTGCGGAACGCTTGTTGCCGTTGGGTACCAGGACGGCCAGATTGCAGCACCCCTGATTTAGCTCCCCGCGACATTTGCAGCATATTGCTTGTTAGGCAAAAGGATTTTTCGGATGCCGGTGGGGAGTTTACATCAGAAAGGCAGCGCAGAGCAGGGCGCCGAAGATCAAGGCCTGTGATAGTTCGCTGAAGCCAAGCTTGTGCACCTCGAGCGGTTGCCGGCCGCGGGTGAACCACAGTGTCCCACGCAGTAGGATAGGCAGGAACGCCAGGGCTGCGGCTGCGGGAAAGAGCCCGGAGCGAATGACAGCAAGTACCACACCAAGAAGCGCGATCTGTCCCAGGAAGAAGGGAAGTCCTTGCCGCATTTTCTCAGCGAAGGTTGTGGCGCGGCTGGAGCGAATGCGCAGCTGCACGTAGTGAATTTGATCGCCGGCGAAGAGCCAGTTGGCCAGCCATAGCGCAATAGCAGTACGGTCGAGCCGGCCGGTGGCAACGTAGTAAGCGCCGGCCGCGGTCGAGGTCAGACCGATCGCGCCGATCACCTGCGCCGGCATCCTGCCTCTGCGCCCGAGTCTCTTCACGCCAGCCTGGACGGCAAAGGAAAATGCCGCAACCGCCCCGATTACCAGAAGGCCACGGTTAGCTCCGTTCCATAGCAAGGCGGTGATGCTGGCGGTCGCTAACAGGCCAATTCCCAGGATCATCTTGAGGACGAGCGATCGCTCCTCCTCGCTATGGGCCTTGATGGCCGACGTACCGAGCCACGCTTCGACCGGAGTGCGCAGCCAGAACAGCGACATGGCCGCGACGGCGAAGAGCGTGAGCGCCCCGCCATTGATGCCTGCGCGCAATGCGACGGCTGCGCCGCAGGCCAGGGGCACAAGCAACATCCCCCACGCTCCATGCTCGCGGGGGATGGCCATCGTTCTTAATCGGGAGTTGGGTACGGTGCCGATGTGAGCTGCCATGATGCGATCGTAGTGCGGATCCGGCGTGGCCGATATGACTTAAGTCTCAGCCCGCCCGCTTGGCCTCGGCAATCGAGCGAATCATCTGATTCGACGTTCCTGGCTCGTACACGCAGAACGGCTCTTCCGCCAGGAAATCTCCGGTGGCGGCGAAGGCGCGCGCCCGGCATCCCATGCAGACGTGGCGGAACTCGCAGCATCCGCATTTGCCCTTGAGGTTGTCGTCATCACGGAGTTGCGCGAATACCGCAGAGTCGTTCCAAACTTCTGCGAAGCTCTGCTTGCGCAGATCGCCTGCCAGAGCGGGCAGGTACCCGCAAGGGAAGACCTCGCCTTCGTGCGAGATGAAGCAGACGCCGGTGCCGGCCAGGCAGCCCTTGGTTGAGGCGTTCATGTCGCTGGGATGGCCTCCGGGGTGTCCCGTGTGTCCGACTGGCGGGCCACCGCCCGGTTTCAGGGAGATTCCGGTTGACCCCGGCATCGTCATATCCGTGGGACCGATTCCATGAGGATGAGATACGGGTTGCGGCGCAGGCTGCTCGCGTCCGGCCATGCGATCGGCTGCGCGTCGCTGACGCTGGACGCGGAAATAATGTGGGGCGCACGTGGCCTTCAGTTCGATGTCGCCGTTCAATGACTGATCGTAAAACCAGTTCAGCATCCGCTCGTACTCTTCCGGGGGAACCATCTGTTCGGCAGCGATATCGACGCCGCAGCCTACCGGAACCAGCAGGAAAGTGTGTAGCGCGTCGGCGCCGAGCGTGCGCGCCAGATCGAGCACCGCCGGCAACTGGTGCGCATTGTGGCGCGCGATGGTGGTGTTGATCTGCACCGAGATACCCAGCTGCTGCAGATTTCTCATGCCATAGATCGCCGCGTCGAATGCACCGGGAATGCCACGGAAGGTATCGTGCGTGGTGGCGTCGACTCCGTCCAGCGAGATGGAAACGCGCTTGATACCTGAATTCTTGATTTTCTCGGCGATATCTTTCGTTACCAGCGTTCCGTTGGTCGCCAATGCGGTGCGCAGGCCGCGGCTGGTCGCGTACTCGGCTAGTTGGAAAATGTCGTGCCGGTAAAGCGGCTCACCACCGCTGAGGACGAGGATGGGATTGGAGAAGTCGGCAATCTGGGAGATGATGTTCAGCGCTTTTTCCGTCGGCAGGTCGTTGGGCGACATCAGTTCGGTCGCCGTGGCGCGGCAGTGGATGCAGCGCAAATTGCAACCCTTGGTCACTTCCCAGAAGATGAGGCGCGGCTTGTATTCCTTCACTGCTGCCGGATGGGTGCTGCCGTTGCCCTGTGTCATCTTGATTTCCTCCCCCGCTCTGCGGAACTACGGCTCATTGGTATGGTTTAACGATAGGATTTCGGCGACCCAAAGGGCCGTGAGTGGCATCACGTGGGTCTGTGATGTACGTCACTCGGGGAAAGGCAGCTGTCGGCCGTCAGCTAACTGATCTCAAGCGATGCGACCTTCCTACCAGCGATTCAAGAGGCAGCCTCAAGTCGCATTGCGCAGAAGGTTAACGAAGGTTGGCGATCTGCTGTATTTTCGTGATCTTGTCCTCGGAAAGACCCGCGAGGTCGTGCTTGTTCAGCCAACCCTCTCGTAGCAAAGTGCCGAATACCTGGATCAGCACCGAGTAGCGGAAGTCGAAGACTTCGTCGGTACGCTTTCGTTCCTCGGAAAGAAAATCGTGAATGGACCAGATGTCAGATGGTTCCGAAGCCTGAGAGATCATCTTCCGCAGCTTCGCCCGGATGGCTGCGCATTGTTTGCCATAGGCTCGCTGAAAAACCTCGCGCGCCACTCTCTTCTCGGTTGCGGACCAGAGTAGATTTCGGAATTCCGGTGTCGTCGTCAGGCGTGCCATCGCTTTAGCTTGGAAATAGAGTTTAATACCTCAACCGGCGATCCGGCATTCCTTTTGCCGATAGCCTGGCGCCACACTCAAACTTCTTCCCTCGACTGCTCTTACTAACCACTATCCACTATTCACTGCCCCCTACGGTCCCACTCCTCCGCTATGGCAGTCGGAGCAGTTCACCGCTGTCAGGTCCCCCAGATCGATCGGGTGCTTGAAGGTCTGCACCGGAAGTTGCGCAATCTGCGTTCCGCCTTCCACCTGTTCGAGCACCGTATGGCAGGAGTTGCAATCCTTGCTGATCACCTTGCCATCTTTGCTGACGTGGTTGCCGTCGTGGCAGCGGAAGCAGCCCTGGAAGTAGAAGTGGCCGATATTGTTCGGGTGAGTCTTCCAGTTCACCTTCATGTAAGGAAAGAAGGTAGTGCGATAGATGCGCTGCAGTTCGGCGATGGAGGTCTTAATGCTGTCCGCCTTGCTGGAGGCGATCTGCGGATATTTGTCCTGGTAGAACTTGGTAATGTTCTGCTCGATTGCCTTCTCGGCTTCGTCGGAAGTCTTGTAATCGGCGGTCAGCACCTGTACGCCCTGTTGCTTGATGTACGGCAAACTGGCGTCAATGCTGCGTCCCGTAAGGCCGCGATCGACCGAGAGGTCGGGCGGCGTGTAGATATGCGATGGCCGGTTATGGCAGTCGATGCAATCCATGCGGCGCTTGCCGGCCTGGTCGATCTGCGCCTGCGTCGGCGGATTGTCCTTCGCCGCATACTCGGTGACACGCCCTTGCGCGTCTTCCAAACGGACCCAGGGAATGATCTGCCGCTGCTCGTCGCTAGCGAAATAGGTAATCTTGTTGGCGATGTTCATGTGCCAGTGGATGCCTTCACCTGCCTGGCCCAGCGACGGGTCGCCGCCCCCCGTCTTGATCAGCATGCGGATCACGCGCGGCGTGTTCTGCTCGTCGCTTCCGTAGTGGGTGAAGGTCTTGAGCTGCGCTCCCCAGAACTTTTTCGGCCAGTGACACTGCTCGCAGGTTTGCGGCGCAGGCCGCAGATTTGCTACCGGCGTGGGAATGGGACGCGGATAGGTTCCCATCGCGGTGTAATACACCTGGCGCGCGCCCGATAACTTGGACTTGACATACCAGCTTGCGCCCGAACCCACGTGGCAATCCACGCAGGCAACACGCGCGTGCGGCGAAGCCTGATACGCGGTGAATTCCGGGTGCATCACGGAGTGGCACAACTGGCCGCAGAACTGTACCGAGTCGGTAAACTCGTAGGCCTTGTAGCTGCCCACGGCGCTCATCACGGCAAAGATCACCACGAAGGCCAGCACGAACGCAACCGTACTGCGCTGCGCCGGATTGTTCAGATCGAGACTGGGCAGGTGACGGGACGCCCCGGCGGCCTTGATCCTCCTGCGCCGCTCAAGCGCGATGCCGATCGGGATGAGGACCAGTCCGGCTACCAGAAATCCCGGCGCCACCATGTAGGCGAGGATCCCGATATAGGGACTGGGTTGAGCCGACAGAACGTCAATCAGAAACAGGAAGACGATGTTGATGAAAGCGACCGCGGCCAGCGCGATACCAATCAGGCTGATCGGGTTCTTGATAAGTTTTCGCGAAACGGACAGTTCTGGACCCTGAGGATTCACCGCTTGTGTGTCCTCACTCATTTTGAAATCCCTTCTTAGCCTCACCCCAGTGCAAAGCTGCACCAGTGTTGCAAAAATTACCACAGTAAAGTCGTCTTGCAACCAAAATCCAAAAATGTAGGTCTTGCTGCGTCGGGTGCGGGACAATGACTGTCCCGCACCTCCGCTTATTTCTTCGCGCCGGACGTCCCGGCGTGTTCCTCGACCGGCTCGGCTTCTGTTTCTTCCTCGGAGGAGCCGCCGGCCTTCTCGAGGGCCCCGAAATCCAGGGGATGCTCATGTTCGTAGTGTTCGATCGACATCTTGCCATCGTACCAGGACCAGTTCATGGGATAAGCATCGGGATCGAACATGACACCGTACAAGTGCCAGACGATGATGGCCAGTGTCGCCAGCACCGCTTCGTACCAGTGGATGGTGATGGCTGCATCGACCCACCAGCCTGGCACGTGCCGGCCCACGGCAACCTTGAACCAGGCCATTAACCCGGTGCTGGCCATTACAAACATGCCCCACACCAGCGCCCAGTATTCCATCTTCTCGGCATACGTGAAGCGGCTGAACATCGGGCGCTGATCGCTATAACCCAGGTAGTAGCGGAATGCGTCACGGGCGTCTGTGACGTCCTTCCAGTCAGGCAACATGTCCTTGATCAACTGGCGTCCATTGGGCTTCCTGACGACGTACCACAGATGGAACATGCTGACCGCAATCAGCACCACTCCCGCGATGCGGTGGATGTAGCTGCGCACCAGTTCGTGGACGAAAATCGCAGCCAGCCATGAAGAGGGATAGCGCAAGGCAAAGCCGGTCAGCACCAGGGTGAAGAAACTGATCAGCAATGCCAGGTGCTGGATGCGCTGCCCCAAAGTCATGCGGAAGAGAATCCGCGGTTGTCCGATACGGTGCAGGATCAGCTTCTTGCGGAAGACGATCAGGTTGTGCAACACCATGCCACCAATCACGCAGACGATCATCCAGATGTAAAACCTGCTGATCATGCCGATGACCTTGTCGCCGAAGCTCGCCTTGGCGGTGCCGTCCTGGTGAACCTGGAAAGCGATGAACTTCTCATTCGCACCCGGGTGGCATTGACCGCAGGTCTTGGCCAGGTTGGCATGGTTGATGGTGGAGAGCGGATCGCTCGAAGGCAGAATGTTGTGCACTCCATGGCAGCTGGCGCAGTTGGCTACGGTGCTGGAACCAACCTTCTGCGCCATGCCGTGATAGCTGGACAAGTACGAAGCGACGCGTCCGCCGGGCATCCCGAACTCGCTGGAGAGTCGAACGCTGGCGTGGCATTGAGCGCAGGTATTCTGCACGTTCGCCGCTGCCACCGACGAGCTGGCGTCCTTTGGAGCCTTGATGGTATGGATGCCGTGACAGTCGGTGCAGACCGGGGCCTGCCAGTTGCCGCGAGCGATCGCCTGTCCGTGAATGCTGCGCACGTACTCTTCCTTCACATTGTTGTGGCACTTGGCGCAGGTGTTGGGGACGTTGTACTTGTTGATCGGCGATTTGGGATCGACGGCGCTCAGGATGTCATGCTCGCCGTGGCAATCGGTGCACACCGCGGCTTTGTCGGAACCAGCAGCTACGGCCTTGCCGTGCACGCTTTCCTGATACGAGGTGAAGGGAGCGGAGGTCATGCCGCCCGAGGCCATCACGAACTTCTGTCCGTGGCAGGCGCCGCAGGTCTGCGGGATGTTGGCGCGCGCGACCTTGGACTTCGGGTCGGTCGGAGGAAGAATTTCGTGCACGCTGCCGTGGCAGTCCTGGCACTTGGCAACGTTGGTGTTTCCTGCCCTGGCGGCCTGCGCGTGAATGCCGTGATCGTAGGCGGCTTGCTGATCGGCGTGGCAGGTGGCGCAGACTGGCTTGGCCGGCGCGGGATCGTGCGGAAATGCCTTGACGTCGCTGTGGCAGTCGGTGCAGCCGAAGATGCTGTGGACCGAGCCTTTGAATTTAGTGTCGTCTACGTGGAGGCTGATCTGCTTGCCGTTCTCTTCCTTGATGAGTGTGGCGTCACTATGGCAGGCCAGGCACTCCTCGTTGGTCATCTTCGGACTTGCGGCGGCGTGCTTCTTGGCGCCAGGTTGGGGAGGTTGAGCTGCCAGTGCCGCCACCAGCAGCAAGGCAGTAAGTAAAACCAGACCGCAGCGCTTCACAGAACCCTCACTTTCCTCCGGCGCACCCCGCACGCCGGGCAACACACAACCATCGCTGAGAGGGCTGCCAAGGGGCAGTGAGTGTACTCACGGGCGGGTGTGACACGGGTCACATGGAATTATGTTTGTCACCTCCGGCCGTGAGCCGAATCACCAGGACTCCGCCCATTCAAGACAACGTCGGGAGGCCGCTGTTTATAAGGGTTTCATCGCTGCTGAGAGAGGCGCGGGGGGCCAAGGCTGGGAGGTTGAAAAGGCCCGGGATTTGCAAAGATGGTTCGAATTTCGAACATATGTTCGAACACGAAAACAGGAGCGGGAAGCGAGAAATTAATGTAGCGCGGAAGGCGGTTGCACCGCGGAAGGAGAAGCGGGACGGGGAGGCGGAGGCGGAAGAACGATCGTCTTCTCCGGCGATTCAAGCCGCCGTAACCGATCCTTCTGATCGAAGGTGACGGCGAAGTGCTGCAGCGGTATAGCGCCGAAATTTGCCACGGGCAGAACCGAATTGATTTCCACGAAGGGTTGCGGAAAGGTATAACCGCCAATGCGAACGTCGCCCGCCAGTTGCGCACCCTTGATCTCAAAATCGTTCGAGACCGTGTGCCCGCGACCGATCACAACCGGCGCAGCGGCGAACTTTTGTCCGTTGGCAAAGGTCTCGGGGAAGCTGAGGCCGCGTCCGCGAGAATCGAGGTGGGCGTCGATCGTCTGTGAGCCAACGCTGAGCTCAATGACCGGGACGTTATTCGGCATAGTGAAGGGAATCACCTTGTTTCCTCCATCCGGCTTGAGGCTGCCCGATCCCAGCGTCAGCTTCTTTCCCGGGTAGTCCAATGTCAGCAGGTAATCGCGAAACAGCACAAAACCCAGGATGCCGTCGCAGCGTCCCTCGCGCTGACTGGGCTGAAACTGCACCGCCTGAAGATCTTCGAATTCGATCCCGGCGACTTTTAGCGAATCGATCCCGACGACTGCTACCTTGCGAGGATTAACTCCACTGGGATCGCCCACCTCGGCTTGGCCAACCACGGTCAGATTCAACTGTTCAATCAGGTCCGGGGAAAGCAGCGCCTGCCCGCCGGTGCCGGTGTCGATGCCGAAGGTGAAGGGCCCTTTGCCGTTCACCATCACCTGCACGAACGGCAGGTTGTGGCGGATCTCCATCGGGACGCTGTGATCTTGGGCGAGCAAAGAGGGAACAGGCAGCAATAGCAACATCAGACAGATGACCAAGCGATAACTTACTCGCAGTGACATGGAAAGGACCTCGCAAGCAACAGACGAACCTTGGACGATGGCCGGCGCCGTTGGTTACCAATCTGTGGGGAGTACCGCATTTGCGCTTATCACCCTCCAAAGCGTTGAGCATCACTGACAATGACCCGGGCGCTGGAGTGAAATTCTGTTGGGCATCTCGGGAGAAGATTCCCCGGCCTTTTCCGACCCACAGCCACCGCTCCTGCGTGGTGAGACACGAGACCCTCGACCATCCTTCTCCCGAGACGTCCCGTGCGCCGTTACTCTCAGGTCAAATTTGAAAGCCATTTGGCGAGGAGGACAAGCCAATGCACAACAAGGGGCGATTTCCAAATGCAATGTTTCGTGGCAGCCTGCAGCCGGAGAGCGCAGTGCTCGCGATCACAATTATGCTGCTGTTCCTCATATTCGTATTCCTGTTTGTCTTCATCACGGCGCAGCCGGCGCAGGGGCAAACCTATCGAGTGATCTACAGCTTCAGCGGCGGGATCGATGGCGCAGGTCCGGATGCCGGTCTGACGATCGACAACGCCGGAAATCTCTACGGCACGACAGGCGGCGGCGGTTATACAGGAGGTAGCTGTAGCCCGGGCGGTTGCGGCACGGTGTTCAAACTATCTAGGCACGGCTCCGATTGGGTTTTCACTTCGCTTTACAATTTCCGAGGCGACGATGACGGATGGTGTCCGGAAGCTCCTCCGACGCTGGGTCCCGATGGAGGCGTTTACGGTACGACCACAGACGGATCACCGGGAGGTTCACCCGCGTCCAAGGCGTTACAACCTGCAGACAATACTTGCTCGGGCGGATATCCTTGCGGCACCGTTTACAAGCTCACGCCTCCCGCTCATCCTTCCCCGAATGCCATGTCGGGTTGGACGCACACCGTTCTTCACCATTTCCAGGGTTATCCCACCGACGGAAACCAGCCCTATCACAGTACGGTAACGTTTGACGCGCACGGTGCTCTGTATCTGACTACCTACATGGGCGGGGAGAACGGTCCGGGCGGCGGAACGGTCATCCAGATGAAGCCTTCGAATGGAGGTTGGTCCGAGACCATGATGTACAGCATGGGGGGCGATGGAAGTTCTCCCGTGAGCGGCGTCACGTTGGACGCATCGGGCAATATCTACGGTACGGCCCTCTACAGTGGGTGGGGTGCTGGAACAGTTTTCGAACTTACTTCGTCAGGGGGCAAGTGGACAGAAGATGTTCTCCATTACTTCGAGAGCCAGGGTGACGGCGGATTTCCCATGGGCGGTCTCATCCTTGACCCAGCCGGCAATCTCTTTAGCACTACTTCCGGAGGCAATTATCCCTACCCGAGTCCTACGGTTTTCGAAATGACAAACTACGGAGGCAATTGGCAGCTGAATACGCTTTACAGCTTCGCGCCTCTGGACAATTCCCCGATCGCGGGCGTGGCGCGCGACGCCGCCGGTAATCTCTATGGCACCGTGTATAACATTGGCGGTGGTTGCGGTCTGGTCTTCAGGCTGAGTCCGGGGCAATATGGCTGGGCTTATACCACGTTGTATGATTTTTCCGAGCCCGGCATGGGCTGCGAATCGCGAGGCGGCGTTGCGGTTGACGCCAACGGAAACATCTTCGGTACAACAGTGTGGGGCGGAACGTACGGTCCCGGCGTCGTCTTCGAGATTTCACCTGAATAGGCGCCTTTGCTGATCGGCCCGCCAATTTCATGCCTGCCCAGGTCCACGCCTGCTTGGGCAGGCTTTTCTCGAAGCCGGCAAAGACACCTCGCGCGAATGCCATGCCCTCCTCCACTACAATCGAAACGTGAAGACTTGGGATGTCGTGATCATTGGTGGAGGCGTGATTGGCCTGTCGCTGGCGTGGCGCTTGCGGCAAGGGGGAGCGGATGTTCTGGTCGTCGAAAAGGGCGAGCCGGGGCGCGAAGCCACGCATGCCGCCGGAGGAATGATCGCGCACTGTGACGGCGGTAACCCTCCGGAATTATCTGCGATGGTGTCCGCCAGCGCGCGCATGTATCGCGCCTTTGTCGACGAGTTACGCGCTGAGGCCTTTGAATCGCCAGACCTGCGTGATGTGGGAACGATCGCTTTCGTCGAAGACCTCGAGTTGCCGGCGTGCGCTGGAGCGCGAACTCTGGATGACGCCGAGCTGGCGCAGCTGGAGCCGGGGATTGCGCTTCGTGGCCGCGCTTATTTTCTGCCGGAGTACAGCGTCGATCCCCGCAAGCTTGGCAGCGTGCTGGAGAAAGCAGCTAGAACGCGTGGCGTGGATTTCGTTACCGGCTCCCCAGTCACCGAGGTTGCTGTGCTGGGGGGACGCACGAGCGGCGTGCGTACAACGAAGTCCTTCTATGCGGCAGGGGCGGTAGTGAATTGCGCCGGGGCGTGGGCATCACAGATCAAGCCGCTGGCGATCCCGACTCATCCGGTGAAAGGGCAGATTGTATGCCTGGTTCCGCAACCGGGCATACACACCCCTCCGATCCGGCACGTGATCCGCACGCCTGAGGTGTACATCATTCCGCGCGGTGACGGACGCGTCCTGCTGGGAGCGACGGTGGAAGAGGCAGGATTCGACAAGCGCGTAGACCCCGATACGGTGCAGCGCTTTCGCCAGGCCGCCACTCAAGTTGCTCCCGCACTGGGCGAGATGCGCATTCATGAGGCGTGGGCGGGACTGCGTCCGGGGACACCCGACGGGCTGCCGATTCTCGGTGCAACGTCGCTGGCGGGATACTACGCGGCAACAGGACACTACCGCGACGGCATTATGCTTGCGGCAGTGACCGCGCTTGCGATGGCGCAACTGCTGGGCGGTCGCGCGTCCGACTTCGATCTACAGCCGTTCTCGCCGCTTCGGTTTAGGTGAACCGGAAAGCTACGACGCAGAGTGCCTGAACCCGGTCAATTCTGCGACATGGTGCAGACGACGTTCATCTCCTTGCAAACCTTCATGACGCCTTCCACGACGACCGAGGTGGCGTCGGGTTGCGCGCCCGTCAGATTGGAGGCGATCACCAGTTGCGTGATCTTGTCGCCCAAAGGAGTCGCCTGCATGCTGGCGATCTGATCACCCTTGGAGAACTTAATTTCGCGATTCTTGGCGTCGTTGCTGTTGATGGTGACGTCCGCATGCGACTGTATGCCCTTCAGCGCCGTCTCATAAACCTTGTCGGCATTGGCCATCAGCACCACGGTGGCGACATCGTAGCCGGATCCGTTGGACGACTTGTTGGTCATGCGCTGCACCTGACCCGACACGGCGCGCGCAACCATCACCCACTGCGCCTGGGCAGCAACGGTGGTGAACAAGCTCACCATAACAACTGACGCCAACAACCACTGCCGTATCTTCATGCCATCCCTCATGCAACGTGGACGTAATAGTCGTCAACAAAGTGCGCTCGCGGAAGCGGACGGCCTGAGGGCCGTCCGTTCACCGCGCCATACTCCCGCAAGAAAAGCCAAAGGTATTTCTAGACTTCCCGCATAAACCGGCGCAGGGCACCTCTTCTACTTCTTCTCCTGCTGCTTAGGCGGGAAGTTCTGGAATAGCTTGTTGAGAGACTTGTCCAGGTTGTTAATGTTCTTGTTACTGTTGTCGGTGATGGTGTTGGTCGCCGATCCGCGCCACAGCAGCTGCTTGCCCTTAGCGTCGGCA
>JBARGS010000332.1:0-5664 GCA_049798495.1 Candidatus Korobacteraceae bacterium
TGACGCTGCGCCCCTTCATAACCGGCTGGCATCGACTTTTTCCGCAGCCTGTTCAGCTGTGCCGTAGCGACTTCCTCCAAGACTGGCCTTTAGGCCCTGCGGGACTTCGGTTGTCGGTGCTCCGGCATTTGTGAAATGGGCTCTAGAATGTCGAGGTGGAAGCTTCGGAGAAGAAGGACAAGGATATCCTCAAGCTGCTGCCTGCGCCGAAGCGGCCGCCCAAGCTGACTTCGCGGCGCATCGGCATACATACCTCGACTGCGGGCGGAGTGGAACTCGCGGCCGAACGTGCCTATCGGCTCGGCTGTAACACCTTCCAGATTTTCTCCTCCAGCCCACGACAATGGAAGCCGTATGAGCTGGTGCTGTCGCAATGCGAGAAGATGTCGCGGCTGCGCAAGAAGTACGATCTTCGGCCGCTGGCGATTCACGCCAATTACCTGGTCAACCTGGCGGGCGGCAACGCCGAATTTCATGCGAAATCGATTGCGGCATTTTGCGGAGAGGTGGAGCGCGCGCTGGCGTTGTGCGCCGAGTTCCTGGTGCTGCATCCCGGATCGTTTCGCGGCAGTAGCAGGGAAGAAGGCTTGCAGCGGGTTGCGCTGGCGATCGAGCAGGCAGTGGACGGGCTAGACCTACAAGGCGGTGGGTTACGAGTCCTCATCGAGAACACCGCCGGCTCGGAGTTCTCCCTCGGCGGCAATTTCGAGCAGGTTGCAGAGTTGCTGTACTTGTTGACCAACTTCGTGCCGTCGGGCGCTTGCATCGATACCTGTCACACGCATGTCTCGGGATACGACATCGTCAGCGATGAGGGCTTCGCCGATACCCTCGATCAGCTCGACCGCAGCGTTGGTCTGAAGCATGTCCACGTCTGGCACTGCAACGATGCCAAGGCGGACCGCGGCTCGAAGCTCGACCGCCATGAGCACATCGGGAAAGGACGCATCGGGCTGAAGCCATTTCGGCGATTGCTGAACGATCCTCGGCTGGCGCATGCGGCCTTTATCGCGGAGACGCCGATCGACGAGCCGTTGGACGATTTGACGAATGTGAATGCGCTCAAGAAATTGGTGAGCAAGCGGGCCAAGGGTTGAATCCTGCTCCGGGTTGTAGAATCAAAGTTTATCCCTAAACGATTTTGAAAAGCAGATATGTCTGACTCCAAAAGGCAAGAACCCGGTTCACAGAAGGTCACCGCAGGCGCGGAAACGCAAGTTGCAAATGGCGAGACCGGCGTCCGTCCCGATCGTTACGACCCCCAGACCATCGAGCAGAAGTGGCTGGAACGCTGGGCGCAGAATCCTGATCTCTACCGTTCGGAACCTTCCAGCAGCGCGCGCAAGAAGTATTACGTGCTGGAGATGCTGCCTTATCCTTCGGGCGCGCTGCACATGGGACACGTGCGCAACTACGCCATTGGCGACGCGCTGGCGCGTTACATGTGGATGCAGGGCCACAACGTGCTGCATCCAATGGGCTGGGATTCGTTCGGGCTGCCGGCGGAGAACGCGGCCATCGCCAATCAGACTCCGCCCCGGCAATGGACGCTGGGCAACATCGCCAAGATGAAGGCGCAGATGAAGCGCCTTGGCTTTGGCTACGACTGGTCGAAGGAAGTCACCACCTGTCTGCCCGAGTACTACCGCTGGAACCAGTGGTTCTTCCTGAAGTTCTTCGAGCGCGGCCTGGCCTATCGCAAGCAGAGCAAGGTGAACTGGTGTCCCAAGTGTGCCACCGTGCTGGCCAACGAGCAGGTACTGCCCAACGGCTGCTGCTGGCGGCACGAAGACACGCTGGTGGAGCAGCGCGAATTGGAGCAGTGGTTCCTGCGCATCACCGACTACGCCGAGGAACTGTTGCAAGGTTTGGAAACCTTGCCGGGCTGGCCGGAGAAGGTGCGCACCATGCAGCGCAACTGGATCGGACGCAGCGCGGGCACGCTGGTGGACTTCAAGCTGGCGGGCGCGGCCGGCCCGGCGGGCGACAAGATCTCCGTCTTCACCACGCGGGTGGACACCATTTACGGCGCGACCTCGATTCAGTTGGCGCCCGAGCATCCGCTGGTCACCGACCTGATCGCCAACAACCCCGAGTTGCTCTCGAAAGTCGAGGACCTGATCGCGGAGCAACACAAAGCGAAAGAGGCGGGCGACATCGGCGCGATCGAGAAGCACGGCGTTTTCACCGAGCGCTTCGCGGCCAATCCTTTCAACGGCGAGCCGATTCCCATCTGGGTTGCGAACTACGTGCTGCTCGACTACGGCACGGGCGCCATCATGTCGGTCCCGGCGCACGACGAGCGCGACTACGAGTTCGCCAAGAAATACGATCTCGACATCCGCGTAGTGATTCTGCCGCGGCGGGAAAGGGAGAGGCCGGAGGATGGCCAGCCGGACGAACCGGTGCTGCCCTTCAGCGCGACGGATAGCCTGCTGATCAACTCGGGCGAGTACGATGGCCTGCCGTGCCAGGAAGCCATTACGAAGATGTCGAAGTTTGCCGAAGAGCATGGTTTCGGCAAGGCAACGGTGACTTACCGTTTGAAAGACTGGGGCATCAGCCGGCAGCGGTATTGGGGCACGCCGATTCCCATCATCTATTGCGCCGCGTGCGGCATCGTGCCGGTTCCGGAAAAAGACCTGCCGGTGCTGTTGCCGGAGAATGTCGAGATCACGCTGGCCGGGGGATCGCCCCTGGGGAGCGTGCCGGAGTTCGTGAACGTCACCTGCCCCAAGTGCGGGAGTGCGGCGCGGCGCGAGACGGACACCATGGACACCTTCGTCGATTCGTCCTGGTACTTCTACCGCTATACCGATCCCACATTGTCGGACAAGGCGCTTGACTCTGACACTGTGGGATATTGGTTCCCAATCGACCAGTATATTGGCGGGGTGGAGCATGCCATCCTGCACCTGATCTATTCGCGCTTCTGGACCAAAGTCATGCGCGACATGGGAATCGTGCGCAACTCGGAGCCGGCGGAGCGCCTGTTCACCCAGGGCATGGTGATCAAGGGCGGGGCCAAGATGTCGAAGAGCCTGGGCAATGTGGTCTCGCCTGACGATATGGTGTCGCGCTACGGCGCCGATTCCACGCGCATGTATACGCTGTTCGCCGCGCCGCCGGATCGGGACCTCGATTGGCAGGACGACGGGGTCAAGGGAATCAGCGGCTTCTTGTCGCGGGTCTACCGATTTATAGCGCGCAACGCCAAGCCGGATCATCCCGATTGGAATGGCGATGGGGAAGGAAAACTCGCGCCGGCGGCGCGCAAGATGCAGCGCAAACTGCACCAGACCATGCAGCGCATCACCGAAGATTTCGGCGGACGCTGGCACTTCAATACTTCCATCGCCGCGCTGATGGAGTTGGTGAACGAACTGTACGCCTATGAAGACAGCGTGCAGCGCGGCGAAACCCCCCACCCTTCGACAAGCTCAGGGCAGGCTCCAAGCAAAAGCGGCTTGGATGGGGCACCCACCCCGATGCCGCTGATGGCGGATGTGCAACGCCGGCTGGTGTTGATGCTGGCGCCGTTCGCGCCGTATCTGGCGCATGAGCTGTGGGAGATGCTGGGCGAGAGCTCCGACCTGCTGCGCGCGCCGTGGCCCAAGTACGATCCGGCGCTGGCGAAGGAAGAGGAAGTCGAGATCGGGATTCAGGTGAACGGCAAGATCCGCAGCCGGATTGTTGTGCTAGCCGATGCGACGGACGATCAGGTGCGCGAGCTGGCGTTGGCGGATGAGAAGGTCAACGCCGCCATCGCGGGCAAGGAGATCGTGAAGGTGCTGGTGGTGAAGGGAAGATTGGTGAATATTGCGGTGAAGTGAAGAAGCAACTAGCAATTAGCAACCAGCGAACGCCAGCTTTGCCGCCACGGCGCGTAGCACCGAGTCCCGCTCCGCGGGACGGAAGAAGATAGCCCAGCGCTTCAGCGCTGGGTAAGCGTGGATGGAAGATCCGAGTCCCTTCGGGGACGACAGAAGGAACGCGGAGGTGGCGCCAAGGCCTACCGTGCCTACGGCGCTCGGATTTCTTTGCGGCGATCCACCCCAGCGCTGAAGCGCTGGGCTAACCTCTATCGCGCCTACGGCGCTCCTGTTTTGCGAGAGGTCAGGATGAAGCATGAAAGCCCTAAGTTGGAACGTAAAGGCAAAGCAGCTCGCTGCGGTTGGCAGGAGCTCTTCGATTTGCTGGAGAACTTTGAGGTCCCGGACGACTTTCTGGTCGAGCGCGGGGATACGCCTCCGCAAGAACGAAATCTATTCCGGTAGGGCTGTGTGGCGTTGAACGTCCTTGGCGCGTTTTTAGGGTCGAGCGGCAGATGTCGAACTCAATCGGTCATTCCAAATTGGGAATTCGCGCTTGAATGCCTTCTGGCGGGCCTCGCGGTGCCCGGATGCACTTGGGGTCGTTCGATGCCCTGATCGTCGCTCCTCGAGCTTTCTAGAGCGATTAAATAGCACCTTGCGACATAGTGTTATTGGCAATATGGTGGTAGTAATAGCGCAAAATAATTATCACTAAAGTGTTATTTAATCCTAACCACCTGATAACAAACAATCTCGCCCTTGATCGGTCTCCGGTTCGGGAATTTCTCACTGCCGACCCAGAATCGCCGCCATCATCCCAAACTTTCGGCCGGGCGAGCCCGTGCCATCAGCCGATACCCAAGTCCTCGGGCATCTCCAGCGGCGTGCCGCAGGTGCGGCAGATCACGGCCGAGCAGTCGCCGCAGGTCAAAGGGTCGTCGATTTCGCATCCGCAGTTGGGGCAGTAGAGCGATGGACGCTTCTCGCCGTTGGTAGGGGTTCGAGGAGTTTGAGCCATAAGTTCCCGCGACTGTACCATAGATCGGCTGGCGGCATCCATGCGATACGCCGCGTAGGCGCGGGAGACGTGGGCTTTTGTGAGATAGCTTGGCTCTGTTGACTTCCCCTGGTATCCCTGCCGGGACTCGGGGCCTATTTACGCCGTCCACCCAGGACTTCGTCCTGGGCTAAACTGAGCCGTCCCGCGTTACGGGACTGGGATTGTTGGGCGTGAAAACTGTACTGTGAACCAGGGCAGCTTGGATCCGGAGAACAACTGACGCTGTTGTTAGAGCTAAAGGCTAAAGGCTGAGAGCTAAGAGCCAAAAGCTGAGAGCTAAGGGCTAAGAGCTAAGAGCTGTGAGCGAGGAGAGGATGAGCGACTACAGGACAATTTCCACCGACGAGCAGATGCGGCGCGAGTTCAACCAGTGGGCCGAAGCCGGCCGCGGCGAAGAGATGGAGCAGCACCACATCAGCATCACACAGCAGACGCTGGCGCTGATGGGGCTCGGGCCGGGGCAGCGCGTGCTCGACCTGGGATGCGGCGCGGGCTGGGCGAGCCGGCTGCTGGCACAGATGGTCGGTGGCGGCGAGCGGCCGGGACAGGTCATTGGGCTGGATGTTGCGGACGAGATGATCCGCCGCGCGCGCGCCAACTCCACCCAGTACGACAACGTGATGTTCGTGGTCGGCTCGGCGCAGCAGATTCCCTGGGAAGAAAACTTCTTCGACAAGGTGCTGTCGGTGGAATCGTTTTATTACTACGGCGATCAGGATGCCGCGCTGGCCGAGGTGTTCCGCGTGATGGCGCCCCAGGGCGAGCTGTTCATTCTGATCAATCTCTATA
>JBARGS010000333.1:0-5945 GCA_049798495.1 Candidatus Korobacteraceae bacterium
GTCTCCGGACGAGCACGTCTGCGCCCGCAAGCATGGAGCTACCAGCACCAAGAGCAGACATAACGCCGCAACGGGAGACAATTCGAAACGAGAGGTACGACAATGTGGCACTTGAATCATAGTCTTAGGGTTAACTTCCAAGGCGATTTCCGCCTCGATTGAGCAGCCTACCTCTGCGATGCTGCCTTACGGGTCGAGAGATGTTCAGCTACTCTGCGCGCAAGAAAACACTGCAGAGGTAATTCAGCAACTGATATCCGCTCACCGGGTTTAGAATAAGCAGGACGGCTTCCGTAACGATAATCGCGCGCGGCCGTCCAACTCACTATGGTACGCCTGCCAAGACATTTGGGATTAGCGCTGTTGCTGGCGACGGGATTTCTCCTGGCGGCGCCGTTTCTCCCGGCACAAGCGCCTGCGCCGCAGACGGCGAGCGTGGCCCCTGCCCCGGCAAACAGTGTGCCCGCGACATCGGCGAGCACGGTTCGAGCGCACCATAGCAAGAAGAAGGCAATGGCGGAGGAGCAGACGCCGCAAGAACCAGCTCCGCCTCCCACACTGGCGGAGTCGCCTCCAACCCCGCCTCAGGTTACCTATCAGAATGGCCAGCTGAGCATCAATGCGCATAACGCCACGCTGTCGCAGACACTGCGCGCGGTGCAACAGCAAACCGGCGCCGCCATGGAGATCCCGGCCAGCGCCGCCAATGAGCGCGTGGTCATGCAACTCGGGCCGGGCGCACCCCACGATGTCCTGAACACGCTGCTCAATGGCACCAAGTTCGACTACATCATCCTGGGCGTGACCGGAGATCCCGGCGCCGTGCAGCGCGTCATTCTTACCCCCCGGCAAAATTCTCCGGCGAATAACGTGAACGTGGCGCAGAACAACCAGAACCAGGAACCGCCGCCGGACGACGACGCCTCTCCTGACGAGGGGATTGCGGTCAATGAGCCGGAGCCTGAGAACACCACTCCGGAGCAGCAGCCGCAGGTCCCGCCGGGCGGATTTCGCCGGCCGGGTTTCCCCGGAGGCCAGCCAGGCCAACCGCCGGGATTCAACAATGGCAACAACGGGGGCGACGATCAGAGCAACGGCACGAAGACTCCGGAGCAACTGATGCAGGAGCTGCAACAGATGCAGCAACAGCAGCAGCAGTATCAACAGCAACTCAATCCCGCCAACCAACCGCAGCCGCAGTAGGCTAGGGATCAGGGGTTAGGGGCTAGGGGTCAGACAAGAACTTGTGGTTCATTAAGCTATTCCTAATCTCTAACCCCTAGCCCCTGATCCCTAATCCCTGCCTTTAGAATAGCTATTCAGACCTGATGAGACTGTGTCGCAACCGAAACACGGATTTCTCAGTGGGACAAACGGTATGAATCGCAAGGCAACCAGCCGCGCAGCGGCGACATTTGTGTTAGCCGCGGGCGTAAGCCCGCGGGCAAGTGGGATAAACAGAGAGCTGCGGAGCGGCGACACTGGGGTGCGACACAGTCACTGATGCCCTCCACCGATCCCCACATCGAGTACTCAGACCGCCTTGGCGCAGCGCGCGCCAATTTGGCACGGCTGGACCGGCGCCACCGCACCATCGGCTACGCCAAGCTGATCGTGGGTTTTGGCACGCTGGTGGTCGCGGTCTGGCTGCTGAAGTATCACCCCGTTTACATCGCATTCTTTCTTGTGCCGGCTGCGGGGTTCGCTTTGCTCGCGATTCTGCACGAGCGCGTGATGCGCAGCCGCCGGCACGGTTCGCGGATCATCGGATTTTACGAGCATGGATTGGCGCGACTGGAGGATCGCTGGCAAGGCATGGGCACGACCGGCGAGCAATACCTGCAGATCTCCCATCCCTATGCGCGCGACCTCGATCTCTTCGGCAGCGGTTCGCTCTTCGAGCTGTTGTGTACGGCGGTCACGCCTTCTGGCGAACAGACCCTGGCCACGTGGCTGCTGGCTCCGGCCGCTCCGGCGGAGGTGCACGCGCGGCAAGCCGCAGTGAGCGAGCTGCGTGATGGCTTGAATTTTCGCGAAGACCTGGCCGTCGCCGGCGAGGACATCCGCTCGATTCGCCCCGAAGCACTTAGCGCTTGGGGCAAAGCGGAGTCCACAATGCGGCCAGGCATTCTGCGGATCGCCGCCCCGGCGCTGGCGGGACTGTGGCTGGCGAGTCTGCTGGCATGGGGATTGTGGGGATGGGGAGACTTTGCCCTGCTGGTCAGCTTCGTCAACCTTGGCGTCACCTATCTTTATCGAGCTCGCGCCGAACGCGCTGCCGCACTCTTTTTTGCCAAAGGCGAACGCAGTGCCGCTTCCACCGGCGAAGCCGCCGGCGATCTCAAACTGGTCGCCGCCGTGCTGGCGCGTATCGAGGGCCAGAGCTTCTCCGCTTCCAGGCTGCAAGAGCTTCAGCGCGATCTCACGGCCAGCGGCGTTGCGCCCTCGCGCGCCATCGCCCGGCTGAGCCGCCTGATGGACTATCTCGACTCGGGACACAACTGGATCGTCCGCGCCATCGATCCGTTCGTTTTCTGGAGCATGCAGTTCAGCTTTGCGATCGAGGCCTGGCGCAAGCGTTTCGGCCCCGCGATCGGCGGCTGGCTGGCGGCGCTCGGCGAAATCGAGACGTTGTCGTCGCTGGCGAGCTACGCGTACGAGAATCCCAGCGACGTCTTTCCGGAGTTCGTCGAGCACGCCCCGTTCTTCGACGCGCGGGCTTTCACCCATCCGCTGCTGCCGCGCAAGGATGCGGTGCGCAACGATCTGTGCCTCAGCCGCGAGTTGCAGCTCATCATCATCAGCGGACCGAACATGGCGGGCAAAAGCACCTTCGTTCGCGCCGTGGGAGTGAATGCCGTGCTGGCGCAATGCGGCGCGCCGGTGCGCGCGCAGCGGTTGGCGATGTCACCGCTAGCGGTGAGCGCCTCCATCTGCGTGCTCGATTCGTTGCAGGGCGGCGTCTCGCGCTTCTACGCCGAGATCACGCGCCTGAAGCAGATTGCCGACCTCGCGCACAGCCAGACACCGGTGCTATTCCTGCTGGATGAACTGTTCTCCGGGACCAACTCGCACGACCGCCGCATTGGCACCGAATCGATGGTGCGCAGCCTGGTCGATCGCGGCGCCGTAGGGATGGTCACAACGCATGATCTTGCGCTAACTCAGATAGCCGACACGCTGGGTAGCCGCGCCGCGAACTACCACTTCGAAGATCATCTCGATCATGGCGAACTGCGCTTCGATTACCGCCTGTGTCCCGGCATTGTGCAGACCAGCAATGCGCTTCAGTTGATGCGCTCGATTGGGTTGGATGTGTGAAAGGCAGTTTCCAGTTTCGGGTTCGAGTTTCAAGTTGAGTTCCGCTGCGGTTGTGTTAGGGATCCATCGGGTGCCCCGTCCAAGCCGGTTTTGCTTGGGCGGGGATTTTCGCATTTCCTGCGCCCCAGGGTTGGTCGGCAGGAGACACTCTGGCGCGACTCGAAACTTGAAACTTGAAACTTCACTAACCCCTAGCCCCTAACCCCTGCTTACTGCTTCAGCGACCTCAAGTACGCCACCACGGCTTCGGCGTCGGCGCGGTTCATCTTGTATTCGGGCATGGGTGGCCGCGCCGGCTGTCCATTGGGCGCAAGGCCGGTCATGAAGAACTGGATCGCCTTCTCCTGGTCCCAGCCGATAAGTCCGGCGATGTTGGGAGACGCGTCGGCCCAGTTCGGCACGGGCGCCAATGGCGCGAAATCCAGCTTCGTGCCTTGCAGCCATTTGTCCATAACGTATTCGCCGTGATCGTTCATTGGCGTGTGGCAATCACCGCACTGGCCGATCGACTTCACCAGATACTCGCCGCGCGCGATCTGTGCTTTGCTGCTGCCGCCCGAAGCCGCCATCCCGCTGCTAACGATCGCCAGACACAATCCCACGGCCACTGCCGCGGTCACCGTAACCTTCTTCATTCGCCCCTCCGTTTAGATTGTCGTCTCGCTGTTCTCAAATTCGGTTGTACGTCAAACGTGCTCCAGCCGTTCCGTTCGCACCCTGAGTTGAAAAGGAATTTCCCCTGAGATGCGCGATTGAACTGCGTCGAGGTGTCAGTGATTTTGCCGTAACATCTGATCGAGTGTCAATTGCAAGCCGAGTGCTCGCAGGCAACAAATTCTCGCGCCTGGCCGGCAGGGTTGCCCTCGGGACCGCCTCGTCATATAGTTTCCAATCACCACTGCGAGGTCCAACGAATGGCTCGATGGCTGATTGCGGCAATGCTGTCCCTTGGTCTGAGCGCTGCCGTCGCACAAACTCCACCTCCCAACGACGTAACTCCCTTCATCAGCGTGCACGCCCCGGTCGTCGCGCTGAACCACGTGCGCGTCATCGACGGCACCGGCGCTCCCGCGAAGGAAGACCAGACCATCGTGATCGCCGACGGCAAGATTCAGGCCGTGGGATCGTTTGGTGCGGTCACCATTCCCGCCAATGCCGAGCAACTGGATCGCACTGGCTACACTGTCATTCCCGGCCTGGTTGGAATGCACAATCACCTTTACTACACCGACTCGATCTCCATGCAGCGGTCCAGCCACGGCATCGACGAGCCCGGACTCGTGATTCAGGAGGTTCCGTACACCGCGCCCCGGCTGTACCTGGCCGCGGGCGTTACCACCATGCGCACCACCGGAAGCCTGGAGCCGTACACCGATATCAAAGTCAAGCAACGCATCGACGCCGGTCAGATGCCCGGCCCCAAAATCGATCTGACCGCTCCCTACCTCGAAGGCAAGCCCACTTTCTTCGCCCAGATGCATGAACTGACCGGCCCCGACGACGCCAGGCGCATGGTGGATTACTGGGCCGACGAGGGCATGACCTCGTACAAAGCCTACATGCACATCACGCGCGACGAGCTGGGCGCAGCGATTCAGCAGGCGCATGCGCGCTACTTCAAGCTCACCGGCCATCTGTGCTCGGTCACGTGGCACGAGGCCATCGCGCTGGGCATTGACGACTTTGAGCACGGGCCGGTCTTCACTGACACCGAATTTGTTGCCGATAAGAAGCCCGACATCTGCCCAGCTGGAGCTTCGAAGAGTTGGCTGAACCTGGAGATCAGCGGCCCGCAGGTGCAGGCGCTTATCCATGACCTGGTCTCCCATCACGTTGCCGTCACTTCGACCTTGCCGGTGTTCGAGGCCGGTCTGCCCGGACGCCCGAAACTGCAAGACCGGGTTCTCGATGCCATGTCGCCAGAGGCGTCCAAGAGTTATCTGACGGCGCGCGCCATGGTCCCGATGGAGTCGCCCTTCGCGAATTTGTACAAGAAGGAGCTGGAATTCGAGTTCGCCTTCGCCAAAGGGGGAGGCCTGTTGCTGGCAGGTCCCGACCCCACGGGCAACGGCGGCGTGCTTCCAGGCTTCGGAGATCAGCGCGAGGTCGAGTTGCTGGTGGAAGCGGGATTCACGCCGGCCGAAGCCATCCAGATCGCAACGCTGAACGGCGCAACCTTTGAGGGCCAGCAGGACCACATCGGCTCAATAGCGCCTGGCAAGCAGGCAGACCTTGTCCTCATCAAGGGCGATCCCTCGAAGAAAATTGACGACATCGAAAATGTCGAGACCGTCTTCAAGGACGGAGTCGGCTACGACTCAGCAAAGATCATCGAGAGCGTCCGTGGGCAGGTAGGGATTCGGTAGAGCCTCTGCGAAACTCGTATGAGGAAACCTGCATTTCGTCATATCAACGAAAGTCCCCCCAAGCAAAGTCGGTTTGGACGGGGCACCACGGCCTAGGTCGTCGACCTCTTGTGATCGTGCTTAATTAGTAACCGAATTACTGCGTGATACGTGGCTAGGTAAAAATGAAACATCCATGAATACCAGATTGCTCGGTCGTATTTCGCGTTTTGATTTGGATTGTGGTGACGCAGAGCAAAGTTATTGGCGAGATCGAAT
>JBARGS010000334.1:0-4165 GCA_049798495.1 Candidatus Korobacteraceae bacterium
GTGATGGATGAGACGCTTGTCGCCGGGGCGAATCTCGATGCCCTTGACCCAACGATCATCGGTGAGCGGCAGCGGGAGGATGAAATTCCAGTAGACATCGCTGCCGGTGGCGGGAAGCTGGAAGGGCCTGCGCGCTTTCACGACCAGGTCGGGCTGGCCCAGCGCCCAACCTTCGACGAAGTGCGGCTGCGGCGGCAGGTCGGCGGGATTGCCCTGCTGCATGCCTTCGTCAACCCACTTGGCGATGAGCGCAATCTGATGATCGGTGAGGCGGCGCTCCTCGGCAAACTTCAAAGCCGGCGCCTGCGGATCGGGCGGCCACGGCGGCATGAAGCGGGTTCCGGTGACAGCGACGATTTGGCGGCCATGTTTCTTCACGTCATCGTAGGTCAGCAGCGAGAACGGTCCGGCTTCGCCCGGGCGGTGACAGGCCGAGCAATGGCTGAAGACGATAGGAGCGATATCGCGATTGAAGGTGACGCCGGAGGACGGCAACTGAGCATGATGCGGCGCGGTAGTCGTCGAGTGAGTGGTGGCAGCAGGGTTGCCGTTGGCGGCCGCCGCGAGAGCGGAGGCGAGAAGCACGGTAATGGCGCGAGAGATCATTCGAGGTCCGAGATGTAGCAGCCGACGGCGGCGGCGGTGGCGACTGCGGGTTTCTTGCCGTCCAGCACGGCACGAATGGCGTCATCGAGTTCGTGCGTGGTGGGCGCGGGGCGGGCGCGGCCGAAATCCTGATACCAGTTGTCGATGCGGCCGTGATAGACGAGCTGGCCGCTGGGATTGAAGACGGCAGCTTCGGGCGTGATCTGCACCTCGCTCAACTTGACCAGCGAGTAACGCGGATCGCGCAGAGCGGGAATTTTGTAGTTGTAGTCGTGCAGATGACGCTCGATGGCGGCGGCGGATTCTGCTTTGTCAGGGTAGACCAGCCAGAATGCCACCTTGCCGGCGTATTCGGCGCTGAGCTTTTGCAGCGTGGGCGCGTAGCGATTGGAGACCGGACAATCGGTACGAATAAAGATGAGGACAACCGGCTCGCCGGGATGAGCGTGCAGCGGATTGACTTGCTTGCCGGCGAGATCGATGGAATCAATGGGCGGGGCGACGACGGCATTGGCCGCGAGCGCAGCGGGAGCGGCGGCGAGCACAAGCGCAAGGCTGAGGATCAGGCACAAGAGAGCGGCAAAATTCTGTTGTTGAGCCCGGTGCATAGAGCGCTCTGAAGAGCGATGGAGTGTTGCCGCCACATCTTTGGCTGGCGAGGAGAAATTATATCCTCTTTAAAGGGATAAAGCGGACTTTTCATCCTTTATTAAGCGGATTCGGCAAGGCTTAGGGAGCCTCTGATCAAGTTAAGTCGAAGTCGCTCCGCGGCTACGGCCGCCCTTTTTATTGGCCCTTAGGGATGGCCTGAAGAGACCGTGTCGCAACCCCGTGTCGCCGCTCCGCGGCTCCCTGTTTATCCCACTTGCCCGCGGGCTTACGCCCGCGGCTAACACAAATGCCGCCGCTGCGCGGCTCGGGTATTTTTCCCACTTCACCGATGGTTCAAGCCGTTTGTTCCACCCCAACAATCGTTTTCCGGTTGCGACACAGGCTCTGAAGGCCATCGCTTCCACCAAGTGCACTTAATCAGAGCTTCCTTACAGCAAGGTTGTGGCAGAAAATGGCGGCTGATTTTTGCATGGGTCGAAGGTTGGTTCGCTGGCAGTGACAAAAACCCACCCTTTGGTTCAATCGAAGGGTGGGTTCGCAAGGTGGCTAAGGTCGCAGCCGATCGGCGCCGAACTAACCTGGATACTCGCCTTCGGCGATTTCCCTCGCAGCTATCACTTGCACTTTCCCGCCGAGCCGGCCTGATAGAGCGCCGATACTTCCGTCGGATTCAGCGCGCGGTTGAAGAGTTCCACTTCATCCAGGCCGCCGCTGAAAAATTCGCCGAGTCCCACGCTAGGACCCTGCGCTCCGATCATGAGCGGGATGCCAGGCGAACTCAGCGAGCCGGGGTGAGCGGTAGGATCAAAGTTCCCTACAGAATTCCCGTCCAAATACCAGGTTCCGCAAGAGCTGCCGCAAGTGGTGGAGCTGCGCTGCACCGTCATGGCTACCAGATGCCATTGATTGTTCGCCGGCACAGCGGTAGTCGATACGTAATTGTCGTAGCCGTTGCTGCCCAGGCCGTCGGCCAATTGCACTCCCAGCTTCCCGTTGTACAGGAAGAACTGATATCCCCGGAGCGGACTGCCCTGGCGCTTATCTACCAGCGAGACTACGCCGGAGGTCGTGCTGCTGAGCTTCACCCAGGCGTCGAAGGACAAATCCTGGCTGGCGACGATGTCCAGCGCTGCCTGGTCCGGGGCCTTCACGTAATCGTTGGTTCCATTGAAGGACAACCCGCCCGATACTTTGCCGGCGATGCTCAAAGCCGCCGGGTTCCCAAACGACGTGCCAGTATTGTTGTTGGCTAGGTCAGGTTGAGCCGTATTGGTGACGTTGCCGGGAGGATCCAGCGGATACCACGCAACCATATTGCTCGGCGGCGCAATACACGCCGACAGGAAGGCGAAGCCGCCCGCGCCATAAGTAGCATTCCCGCAACAGCCGTTGAAATCGATCTGAAAGGGAAGCTCGCCCAGTTCGGTCGCCGAGCCCGTCGTGAAGTTATAGCTTGCGAAGCCGGCGTTATTACTGGTGGCAACGTGGTCATAGACCGTATAAAGCTTGCCCGACGGATCGAAGCCAATCTCCTGCAGATTGTTGATGCCGGCGGTATAGGGATACGGCAAACTGACGCTCGCGTCCTGGGTGCTAATGGTCACGACATTGTCAATCGTGCGATCGCTTCCATAAAGGACGCCACTGGCGGAATAGGCCAGGCCCAAAATCTGTTGTGGCTCCCTAAGCCCGCCGCTGGTAGTGAAAACCGTGCTGCCGATGAGCGTCTGCGTCGGCGATCCACTGTTGGAAATATTGATGTCAACCAGTTCATTATTTCCGAAAGCATTCACCACGTAGAGATCGTTCTGCCCGTTGGAAGCCATGCCGCTCCATTCATTCTGCGGAGAACCCTGCGGCCAGTAGGGTAGTGTGAGCAGCGGGGTAGTTACACCCGAAGATTTATTCACGCTGACGAAAATACCTTGCGCTGTAATCCCATACAACGTGCCGTTATAGTTATCAAAAACCAGTCCGCGGATTTCAGCAGTTAGTCCGATTGGTGTCGCGGTAAATTGGCCGCCTGTGGCTGGCAGGGTGAAAGACACCAGAGTGTTGGTGTCGCAGGCTGGGTTGTTTTCACAGATATTGTCTTGCGTCACCATGTAGACCGTCTGCGCCCCTGCCGACAGCGCCATGGCGATGACCATTGCGACTACGATAGCGAGTTGCAGAGTGGTGGAGTTGCGCTTGTTCACGCAGTCTCCCTTGCGGGACGTGGTTTGGGGTTGAACTGCGACTGGGTTGATGCGTTGTTTACTGCTCTGGGTTCTCATGGCGACCTCCTTGTGGTCACGGGTTGTGGCAGCGATGGAATCTCAGAAGGTGAGGAGCAACTTCACCGCGTAGCCGCTTCTCGCCTGGGAGCATTCTTTGCAAGGCAGAACGCTGCCCGACCTACGAATCTTCACCGCGAGCTGTAGCGCACGAGCATCACGCATCCCGGCGGCAAACTTGGACCCTGCCAACGCTTGCGATTGCGCCGCGAGCGTCGGGGGAACATCATTCGCAGCGTCAGCCCCAGATTGGCCGTCGACGGCTGGCGGGAGTTCGCTTCGAACCCCTGGGCTGGGCTGCCGACGACCGCGCCCGACTGAGCCGTCGCATCCCCGCTCGCCGGCCGCGAACCTTGGTCGGGGTTGGCTTCGCGCGACAACAGCATCGAGACCAGGAACTTTCCGAAACTGATCGCCCTGCCTAGAACTACCTGTGCTTTCATGGCGGCCTCCTTCTTCTGCTTGCATCCGCGCCCGGCGCAATCGGGAATGCGCCGTTTCACCGTGGGCCCTTTTCGGCTTCCCAGGGGCGGGATGGTTTGCCCGCCCGGGATTACCCTTACGAAAGCGGCCGGCTGGTTGTGCCTCGATTTCCGCTGTCGTGAGGGCACAGTGCGCCGCTTCGGTCAGTCGATCAATACTTGGGAGGTAATCTGGAGGTAAGTTTTGGG
>JBARGS010000335.1:0-14113 GCA_049798495.1 Candidatus Korobacteraceae bacterium
AGCATCCTTCGCCGGTGATGGGCGGCGGAGAAAATTCGGGACTTGACCCGGCAATGCTGCACGTCTTCCTGATCAACTTAACGGCGTTCACGCTGCTGGGAATTTTGTTCGTGTGGCTGCGTTACAAGTTGCAGATAGCGGAGCAGGGACTAGAATCGGCGCACGCGCAGGCAGCGTTGAGGGGGGTGGCGCAATGAATGCGATTGCATTCCTGAAAGCCGCGTACATTGTGGCGTGGGTCATTTACTTGGGATACCTCGGGCGAATTCTGCTGCGCATGAAAAAGGTGGAAGAAGAGACGAGGGATTTCCGGCGCAACGATTCCACTTCGCAATAAGGAAGAATTTCACCACAGAGACCCAAGCCACCGAGGAAGCATTGGATTTGAAGACGGAGGAACAGCAAAGCACAGGACGGTGTCTAGGTCCATTTGTTCTTGTCCGTTCGATACTGATCTTCTCTGTGCCTCCGTGGCTCGGTGGTAATTACGATTTTGGAGTTGCTCCGTGACCAACGAAGGACGCGGCGTTCTCCAATTCATCGGCGTCGCCTGTCTCATCGTCGCCGCGCTTTTCGTCGTTATAAGCGCCCCCTTCTTCTGGGGGCAGTACCAGGTTCTGCGCTGGTGGCCGGTGCGGCAGGCGCAGATCATCCGCAGTGAAGTCGTCACGCAGCCAGCGTCGAAGCATGATCAGCTTTACGCCGCTAAGCTGGAGATTGTCTACGTCGTCGATGGCCAGCCTGTGACCGCCGAACTAACCAGTTTTCAGAGCAGCAACTACGAGGAGACGGCGCGCCGGGCAGCCGAGTTCCCTGTCGGCAGCCGCCGCGCCATCCGCTACAACCCGAACAATCCCCCTGACGCCCGCATCGGCGCGACCTGGAATCGGCGGTTCTTCGCCGCCCCCCTGATCACGTTTGGCATTGGCGTGGCCTTCGCGGCAATCGCAGCCGGATTTTTTATCGCGGGCCGCTTCGTGCCGTCGGCTGTGGCGCGGGCGTAACGAAACTCAGCGGCTATCTTGTATCAGGGTGCCTGCGGGCTACGCGATCTGTTTGCCGGCCTCTGGGCCGACCGACTGATCGAACACCGACTCCACCGTGATCTTCACCACGTGATGGACGGGCGGCAGCCCTTTCTGTAAAGCCTCGATTTGCTTTCCGGTATTCTCGAACAGCGGCCCGGAATCGACTACCTCTGCCGTCCCTTTAAGTTGATAGCCCTTTGCGGTTGCTGGATCGGCGACCGTGACCGCAACCTTGTTATTCTCAAGCAGGTTCTTGCGCGTCTTCAGCGAGAACAGGTCGGCGAACATGACATGATTCTCGTCGATCACTTTCAACGAGCCTTTGGGGGTGACGTTGGGCTCGCCGTCAGCGGAAACGGTCGCCACCCAGGCCAGCTTACCGGGCAAAAAGTCTTGGACATACTTAGGAATGCTTATCATAATAGTGCCTCCGAAATGGGAATTCCCGGACTGGGCTGAGACGAACCGGGTTATGCCAAACCTTCTATCGTGGACTTGCAGTTCGCCGCGTGTAAAGGACTTAAGGATCAAAATCCGCGCCGGCATCCCGTTTCGGTAAAATTGCGACCGACTTCGCATCCTGCCACATCTAAGGTTCGCAGAGGTTTTGCCATGAAGCTTCGCGCTCTTTCGTTGCTGCTGCTGGCCTGTATCGTCGTATCGTTTTCGGTTGCGCAAACCACGGCTCCTGAAAAGAAGTTCAGCCCGCCGGCGCGCAAGTTTCGCTTCACGTATTCGTTCACCGTGAAGGACATTCCCGGCGGAACGAAACTGGTCCGCGTGTGGGTTCCGGTGGCGCACACGGACGAGCATCAGACGGTGAAGCTGCTCGACGTGAAAGCTCCGGTGCAAACCCGCATGACGGAAGAGCCGGAGTACGGCAATCACATTCTCTACGCCGAGATCCACAACCCGGCCCAGGCTACGGCAGAGTTCACCTTGGAGTTTGAGGTCACGCGCCGCGAGTACTCGCGCGGAGACTATGCTCAGCTGGAACTCAAAGACACTAAGCCCGGCCTGGTTCTGGCGTCGATGCAGCGCTACGTTCAGCCTGACAAGCTCATCCCCACCGACGGCACGATCAAGGCACTCGCCGATAAGGTGACGGGCAGCCAGACCGGCACGGTCGCGAAAGCCAAAGCCGCCTACGACTACCTCTTCACCACCATGCGCTATGACAAGACTGGTACGGGCTGGGGACGCGGCGACGCTGTCTGGGCCTGCGACGCCAAGCACGGCAACTGTACCGATTTCCATTCGCCCTTCATCGGTATGCTGCGCGCCGACGACATTCCCGCCCGCTTCGATATCGGCTTCCCGCTGCCGGAGAATAAAGATAAGGGCGACATCGCCGGCTACCACTGCTGGGCGGAATTTTTCGCGCGCAATATCGGATGGATTCCAGTCGACATCTCCGAGGCGTGGAAGGCGAAAGAGAAAGAGGATTATTTCTTTGGCAGCGTCGACGCCAATCGCGTCCAGTTTTCCACCGGACGCGACATTACGCTTTCCCCCAAGCAGGATGGTCCCGCGCTGAACTACTTCGTTTATCCCTACGTCGAAATCGATGGCAAGACCTACGAGGCGATCGGCAAGCAATTCAGCTTCGAGGAAGTAAGCAGCGAGCAGAACACCGCCGACTCCGGACCCGCGCCCGCCCCGGCGATGTGAGACGATCGATCATTTGGGAGATCGTCGCGATTTCGGTTGTAGAGCGTTCCGCCTCAGTGTTCTCGGTTACCAGCGATAGCTAGTGCAGTTCGCAATCGGCTGGAAGGTCCACGATTTCGCCTGCAGTTGTGGTTTGACCGACGACGCAGTTGTTCCGCTTTGGCAGAAGACTTCAGCTGGAGGCGGGAAGAATGTTGAGTCCAGAGTCAGGGTCGACGATGCGGGCTGAGACTCGGAGTATAGTATCCAGCCTTGGTCGTGACGGGTCGGCAGCATCATTCCATTGGTGCGTAGAACCCCAAAATCGACGACTGGCCGCTGGTTTGGCTGCTCCATTGCTGCCTGCTCCTGCCGCAGAGACCCGGTTCCTCGGACGTGCGGCCAAAAGCCGATCCCAGCCTTCGAAGGCCCCAGAAGCAAGAGCCGTGGAAAGCCTTGGTCTTCCTAAAGAGACTCTGAGAGCGACGAGATATGAGGCAGGACATGCTTACTCCAAATAAAAGCTCAGGGGGAAATCCTGGTTTTAATGTTGCGAGATGATGCCGTACACGCTGACTTGTTGCACTGCGCCGGTATATACCTTGCCATTGGCCACGATTGGGACTGCGAACTTGACAACCGGTCCCGGATCATCCCGGGTGTCATTTTGCGCGCTATTATATAACTCGTTACTGAGATCGGTGGCGTCATAGGCATGCAAGACCTCGTTTCCATTGTTCAAGCGCGCCGAAGTTTGTAATGCCCACACAATGCCGTCAACCCCGCCATTGGAAGAGACGATCGGAGTAGCCCCTGGAAAACCCAGCCCAGTTGGCGACTGCGAGGTTGGCGTCGCCGATAGCAAACCGTTGGTCAAACTGAACGCCTTGAGGTGATCGCTTGCTCCGCCAAAGTAAACATTGTTGTTCCAATAGGCAGGCACGCTAAGCTCCGAGACAATCTGGTGGGGAATGTTCTGAACGATCTGCGAATTATCGACAGGATTGTAATGACCCATCTGGTCGCGATCGACAACATAGATGGTACCCTCCTTACCGGACTGCACCAACTCATGCACATGGTCGCCGGGTTGATCGGGTAGAACCAGAACTCCGCCGGCCCCAACATCCCCATCGAGCTGATACAGCCAATCTTCATCGAAGGGGGTGAAGTAATCGCCCACCGACAACTGGGCGCCATTCTGTAACAGTTTGACGATGCTGTCGCCAAAATCGGTAAGAGTACCCGAGGTATCGAAGGTTCCATTGCCAGTGGCTAGAAAAAGCGTGCCTGCCACATCGGCAGAGACCCCGGCGCCGCTCATCCATATTCCACCTTGCTGGCCGTTGGGCGTTACCGCCCAAACCCCGTTTGATTGCAACGTAGTTCTGTCATAGGCCAGGACCCAACCATGATACGCTCCCAGATCGCAGTGCGAAGCCCAGGTAATGTAGATATTATTGTTGCTGAGTATAAGCCCCGCCCTATTGTTATTCTCCAAACTATCAAAATAGATCATGCCTCCTGAACTACCTGCCCCGTTACCAGGATAGGCGGCGGCAATGACGGTCGGGCCGCCAAGTTTCTCTGCGCCGGTCGCGACATCAAGGGCGTGCAAACGTTGAACGAAAGTGCCGTTCTCCTTTGTCCTGACTAATATGTAGATCGTCCCGGTTGCGGTGTCGATCACCGGAGTGCTGGTAATTCCAATTTCCGGCACAAGGTCGTCGCAGTTGACATCCTCGCTTGATAACGGAGTAATTCCATGCGCAGGATCGATAAAACTCACTTGCCAGAGAGGATTTGAATTCTCACCACTATTGCTATCGGCGTCCAGCGCGTAGACACTATCATGCTCGGTAGCCACATAAACTACATTGTGACTTCCCTTACCTGGAATATTCACATTTGCCAGATAAAGCGGTTGCGCGTAAACGAATCCGTCAACGCTATAAGAGAATAGCTTGCCAAACTGAGTGGAATTAACATTGGCGGGGGTGAGAAGAGTTTCTGCAGGATCCTGTCCCGTGCTGAAAATATCATAATGCTGCGTGGTGACCTGCATGCTCGAGTTAATGGCGATGCTTAGTTCTGCATTGACGACCTGGGGTGGCGATTCGGCATCCGCAACCTGCACTGTAAAGCTGGACGTGCCCGACGCGGTGGGAGTACCGCTAATGACACCTACACTGCTCAAGCTTAAGCCAGGAGGCAACTCGCCGGATTGGATGCTCCACGTCAGCGGTAATATTCCCCTGACTGCCGTTAGGCTGTCGACATAAAGAACGCTTGGGGTTCCTACCGCCAGGGAGGTGGTCGTGATCGTCAGCGACGTAACGGTGATGCTGAGTTGCGCAGTGGCTATCTGCGGCACGGGCTCACCATCCGTAGCCTGGACGGTAAAGGTAAATATGCCATGGTTGGTTGGTGTCCCGGTAATTGATCCGTCCGCAGCCAAAACCAAGCCCGTGGGCAACTCGCCTGAGACCATACTCCAGCTGTACGGATTAATCCCACCCATTACTGCCAACTGGGCACTGTAAGGGGAGTTCACCTTCCCGCCACCCAGGGTAGAGGTAGTGATCTGCAAAGGAGATGCGATCGTGATCTCAAGCTGCACAGTCGTTTTACCAGCGGGAGATTCAGCGTCCGCAACCTGCAGCGTAACCGCCGAGGCGCCAGCGGCAGTGGGTGTCCCAGTGATTCCGCCTGCTGCGCTTAAGCTTAGTCCCGGCGGCAGTTCCCCGGAAGAGATTGTCCAGGCATAAGGACTTTTTCCGCCAGTCACTAAAAGAGCGGCGAAATAAGCTTCATTCATTATTCCGTTGGGCAGCGAAGCGGTGGTGATGCTGAGAGGAGAAAGGACGGTGATGCTCATTTGCGCCGTGGCTGTCTGCGGGGTTTTGGCTGCGTCTGAAACCTGTACCGTGAAGGTGGAAGCGCCATTCGTGGCAGGTGTTCCGGAGATCGTCCCTATAGAACTCAGGATCAAGCCCGCAGGCAGGCTACCTGCAGCAAGAGTCCAAGAGTAAGGAGCCGTTCCACCCATGGCGCTCAGCGTGGCGCTGTAGGCAGTATTTACTTTTGCCGTGGGCAATGAGGCGCCAGCGGAGATATTGAGCTGGGAGACGACTGGCTGGGAAACAACCGGCTGGGGCGAGCCGCCGCACCCCGCCTCTGCAATAACAAGCAAGAGCGCCACTGTCAGAAAAAACAAATTTCTTGGTAGTTGCATGGTGTTTTCTATCAACGCCAGGAATCCTGGGCGCAAGATTCAGGTGTCAACTTCGCTTTTCAGCGGCTTCTCTGATGTTGCGGGAACGAGGGTAACTTTACACCAAGCAGTGCTTCGGGGGTACTGAATATTTGGAGTTGACGATTGCGGATTAGTTATCGGCACTTTCCGGCGAGGAGAATGGAAGAGGAAGCTGTTGGGCAACCAGGACAATCCGCGACTGGTAGCCTCACTGCGACGCTTTGCAGGCCGCGGCTACCGGGCCAGCGCCCATGGCTATTCGAACGGTTCCTTTCGTTACGTTCACGGCAAGCGAAGAGATACCCCTCCAGGCGCTGGCCGCCGCCAATGGCCACATTAAGAATGCCACTCTGCGCCAGGCCTGCATACCGGCACTGTGTCGATCCTAGTGCTGCGTAAGAAGGCCGTAGACGCTGACCTGGGTTGCAGAACCGACGTACACCTTCCCGTTGGCGACGGTCGGCACGGCAAACTTCACCAGAGGACCGGGATCGTCGCGCGACTCGTTCTGTGTGCTGTTATAAAGTTCATGGGTCAAATCGGTCGCGTCATAGGCGTGCAAAACTTCGTCGCCACCGTTAAGGCGGGACGAGGTCTGTAGCGCCCAAAGGATGCCGTTGTTCGCGCCATTGGAAGACACTACGGGGGTGGCGCCTGGATATCCCGGATTGTCGGAAGACTGAGAAGTCGGCGCGCTGGATAATAATCCGCTGGTCAAGCTAAATGCCTGGAGCGGATACCCCCCGCTGCCGAAGTACACGTTACCGCCCCAGTAAGCCGGAACGGCAAACATCCCACTAGTTACATCCACCAGATTCTGGACTATCTGCGAATTATTGTCGGGATTGTAGTGACCCATCTGATCGCGGTCGACGACGTAGATACTTTTACCCTTTCCCTCTTCGATCGCCTCATGAAGATGTGCGCCAGGCTGATCGGGCAGCAACAGAACTCCGCCGGATCCGACGTCAACGTCGCCGTCCTCGAGATTGCCTTCATCATAAGGAGTGAAGTAGTCGGAAACAACGAACTGGTTTCCATTCTGAGTCAGCTTGACAATGCTATCCCCGAAATCGACCGGGGTTCCGGAAGTGTCGAACGTCCCATTGCCGGTCGAGAAGAATATGTTACCTGCTGCATCGGCCGACAATCCGGCGCCGCTCATCCATACGCCACCGATCTGGCCGTTCGGAGTAGTAACCCAGGATGCCTGCTGTTGCAAGGTAGCTTTATCGAAAGCCATGATCCAGCCATGTGCAGGGCGCTCATCACAGTTCGTTCCCCAACCAATATAGACCGTGCCATTGGCCAATAGCAGCGCAGGGCGATTGAGGTGAAGCAAGGGATCGAAGGGTATCATCCCGCCGGAACTGCCGTCGCCGGTTCCGGGATACGTGGCCTGAATGACGATGGGACCGCCAAACTTCTCGGCGCCACTGGCAATGTCGAGAGCATGCAAGCGTTGGAAATACTGACCTGATTCTTTAGTTTCGGCCACAACGTAAAGCGTGTTGGTATCGGGATCGATGACGGGAGTACTGGTTATGCCAATTTCGGGTACCAGATTGTTGCAATTCACATCCGTGCTGGGAACCGTGGTGATGCCGTTCGAGGGATCAATGAAGCTGTCCTGCCAGAGCGGGCTGGAGTTGCCGCCCGTGTTGCTGTCAGCATCCAGTGCGTAGACGCTGTCGTGTTCGCTGACAACGTAAAAGACATTGTGGATGCCTTTGCCGGGAATCGCGACGTTAGACACATAAAGCGGCTGCGCGTAAACCTTGCCATCGACCGCAACCGAGAACAATTTGCCGAAATTTCCGGAAGCGACGTTGGATGGAGTTAAGAGAACTTCGTTAAGGTCCTGGCCGGTCCGCGAGTTGTCGTACTGCTGAGTAAGCACTGGAGCGGGGACGACAATGGAGATGCTTAGTTGTGCGCTAGCTACAACCGCGGGTAATTCAGCATCGGCAACCTGGACCGTGAAACTGGACAGGCCGACAGAAGTAGGTGTTCCCGTAATCGCGCCCGCGGCATCCAAGCTTAACCCTGCCGGTAGTTCGCCTGCAGTAATGGTCCAGCTGTACGGACTAAGTCCGCCGCTGGCGGCGAGCGATTGGGAATAGGGCTGGCCGGTCACACCGTTCGGCAAAGATGTCGTCGTGGCGCTCAGTTGGTTGACTATGGTAACGGACAACTGCTGCGTCGCAGTCTGCGGTTTCGTCTGGGAATCTGCAACCTGCACGGTGAAACTTGCGCTTCCAGCGGCGGTCGGCGTGCCCTTAATTCCGCCCGCTCTCAAGCTCAGTCCGGCCGGCAGGACGCCGGAGACGATGGTCCAGCTGTAGGGAGGTAGTCCTCCAGCAGCAGCAAGACTGGCCGCATAGGCCTGACTGGCGATTCCGTTTGGCAACGAAGTGGTTAGGCCACCCAGAGTCGCCAGAATTGTGATGCTCATCTGTGCGACCGCCGTTTGCGGCGTCGTTTCCGTATCGGCAGCCTGCACGGTGAAGCTGGAGGAGCCGTTCGTCGTCGGAGTGCCCGAGATGATTCCCGCGCTGCTCAGCGTTAAGCCAGCCGGCAGACTACCCGACGCGACACTCCAGTTGTAAGGAGCAGTGCCGCCGCTGGCGCCCAAAGCCGCGCTGTAGGCAGTCCCCACGTTGCCGCCGGGTAAGGAAGCTGCGCCGGAAATACTGAGTTTCGTAACCGGCGGCGGAGCAGGCTGAGACGCAGAACCTCCGCACCCGGCACCGGCGATGCTGACGCCAATGGCCAGCGCAAGAAGCAACAGGTTTTTCCAGGATCTCATCGCGTTCTCTAGGGACTGAAAGCGCGCCAAAGCCAGGCGTCAGTCATTGCCTTACAGGGATTTCACAGATGCTGTTGAAGCGATGGGTAACTTTACACTAAGTCCTGCCTGGTGGGTACTGAATACTTGAGCATCCTCTTCGCCGGACCTGGAATTGATTACGCTCCACTTCACTACGCCGATTCGCCGGCGATCCCGTCACTAAGACAGTCCGCGACTGGTGGCGCCTTCCGCGGGAGTGCCGCTGGTCATGCCCTGCGCAAGGACGAGTTCTCGCGCTTCGCGCCGGATCTTGGGCATGTGCGCTCCGAAAAAAATGCCTCCGGCAATGCAAGCGATGCCGCCTAATGCGACCGTCCACGGCGCGCCCAAGTGATGCGCGACCGCTCCCGCGGAAAGCGCTCCGAAGGGCGCCATTCCCATGAACATCATGGAGTACACGGCCAGGATCCTGCCGCGCAGCTGATCAGGAACCATTGCCTGGATGAGCGTGTTGGACGACGCCATCTGCACCATCATGAAGAAGCCGACGGGCAGCAACAGCAGCGTCGAGAGCCAAAAGATTCGAGAGAAGGAGAAAAAGATCAGGCTGAAGCCGAAGCCGGCGGCACAAAGCGCGATCAGCTTACCCAGCCCTTTCACGCCGACGCGCGCGGCCAGGCTGGCTGCGCCGAGCAACGCGCCGACGCCAGTTGCGCCCATCAGGATGCCGAGTCCTCTGGCGCCGCCGTGCAAGATCTGGTCGGCGAACACGGGCATCAGCACGGCATACGGCATCCCGACAAAACTTACCAGCCCGAGCAGCAGCAGGATGGCGCGAATCGGTCCGGTGTTGCGAGCGAAGGCGAAGCCCTCCAGGATGTTCTCCAGCGGCGAGCCCTGGTTCGCCAGGTTGGCAGGATGCTCGACACGCATCAGCAGCAGACCGGCGATGACCGCAATGTAGCTGACCGCATTGGCGAAGAAGCACCAACCCTCGCCGATGGAAGCGACCAGGATACCGGCTATCGCGGGTCCGATTATGCGCGCTCCGTTGAACATGGAGGAGTTCAGGGCGATGGCGTTCATCAGATCTTCGCGTCCGACCATGTCGATGAGAAAGGCTTGCCGCGCAGGAATGTCGAAAGCATTCACTACGCCGAGTCCGGCGGCGAGCACCATGATCTGCCACACCTGGACGCGATGGGTCAGGGTCAGCGCTGCAAGGATTGCCGCCAGAATCATGGAGACGGTTTGGGTTGCAATGACGACGCGCTGACGGTTGTTGCGGTCGGCAACGATGCCGCCGATGGGCGCCATGATGAAGACCGGTATCTGACTGGCGAATCCGACGGCTCCCAGCAGAAGTGCCGAGCCGGTCAGGCGATAGACGAGCCACGATTGCGCGACCGTCTGCATCCAGGTGCCGATGAGCGAAATGAGCTGGCCAGCGAAGAAGAGTTGGAAGTTGCGATGACGCAGCGCGCGCACCGCCAGCGCAAGGCGTGAATCGTGCGAGGCGGGCGGAGCGAATTCCTGCAGCTCCTCCTCGACGAGCGATCGCAGCGATTCATGAGGCGCACGGTCGCTCATCGGCGCTGGCAGCTCGGTTGGAAGATCGGCTGGCGGCATTCGAAACCCGAAGGGCGTTACTAACCAGAATACTGCATCTTTGCTGGAACGGCGCCGGCAGACAATTCAGTTCGAGGAATTCGCTATCGCTTAGGTTGCAAGAGCGGCTTTGTGCGGGATATCTTGCTTGTTTGAGCGAGCAGACCTCTTCTTCATCGCAGGTTGCTATACGCAAAATTCCTATCTCACGCCGCTTTTTCCGGTGGGTGAAGGGATGGGTGCTGCGGCCCTCCGCGATTTACCGCTTCTACCTCAAGCACGAGTTTGGAGCTGCCGCTCTGTCGCAAGCGCCTGGCCCGCGCCTGATGAATGCCACCCTGCAGAGCCGCGCGGAGTGGGAGGCGGCGCTGGAGAATGGCAGGAAGCTGCACGTCCCGCTACATCGCGGCGACGAGAAGAATTGGGACCATCTTGCCGCCATTACCACGATTGTCGAGAACACTTCCCGCTCGGCGCGAGTTCTTGACGCCGGAGCCGAGATCTATAGCAACATTCTGCCGGCGCTGTTTCTCTACGGATATCGCGAACTCTACGGCATCAATCTCAGCTTCACCGATCCCACACGCCGCGGCCTGATCCGCTATCTTCCCGGCGATCTCACGCGCACGCCCTTCGCCGACGGATTCTTCGACGCGATTACGTGCCTCAGCGTCATCGAACACGGCGTTCCGCTGGAGAGCTACTTTCGCGAGATGTACCGGCTGCTGAAGCCGGGAGGATTGTTGATCACTTCGACCGACTACTTTCCCACGCCCGTCGACACGCGCGGCCAGGAGGCTCACGGTACGCCGATTAAGATATTCTCCAAGCCCGAGATTCTGGCGGCGGTTGAACTCGCGCGGTCTGTCGGCTTCGAAGCTACCGGCGAGATCAATCTGGAGTGCGAGCAAACACCTATCCGCTGGGAAAAATTCGGACTGGAGTATACGTTTGTTCTCTTCACGCTGCGCAAGCCGCGGTGAAGTTACAGCCAGAGCCCGACGCTGCGGTAATTCTTGAACGCGATGGTATTATGCGTCGATTCCACTTGCACAAGGAGAAGAATGTGGCTCATTCGCGACGGGAGTTTCTTCGAGGAGCGGCTGGAGTTGCAGCCATCGGCGTGATGCCGGAGATGTTGCCCGCAATCAACGGAGCAAAAGAAGACGCGTCTCCGGAGGCGATTCTCTCGCTCTTCAAGGGAATGCCGGGAGATGTGGCGATTAAGATTCTCGCGCCCGCGGTGAATGGCAAGCCGGAGTATCTGGTGGAGTCCAACTCGTCGAAGCAGTTGTTCGTGGGCAGCGCCTTCAAGTCGTTTGTGCTGTGCGAGGCACTGCGGCAGGCCGAGCCCAACGTCGTGAAGACGATTACCTCACAACAGCTCAACCTCGACGCCAGTGTGTGGTCGCTGGATAGCGCGGTTTTCAATCCGCCCAACCTGATCGGCAAGGTCTCCGAGCGGACGGCGCTGGAGGCTATGATCTCGCACAGCGACAACACCGCAACCGACATGTGCCTGAAGCACGTGGGGCCGGACAAGGTGCGCGAGCTGGTGGCGTCGATGGGATTGAAGAGCGCCATGATCCCCAACGGCACGCGCACGTTCTTCGGCTATCTGCTGGGCGCGAAGGATTACAAGAGCTTCACGTGGGAGCAGCTGGGGGCGGCGGCCAGTTCGGCGATCGTCAATAAGCCGCTGAACACGGCGGAGAGCATGGCCTGCTCGGCGGACGATTTTGTGTCCTATTATTCGCGCGCGTTGCAGGGCGAATTCTTTCAGAACAAAGCGACGCTAAGCCAGTTCCGGCAGATCCTGTCGATGGGCGATGCCATCTGGCTGATGCCGATGCCGCTGGGTGTAAGCGCGTTTGTGAAAGGCGGCAGCATCGACGTGCCCGGATTTCACGCCCTGTGCGTTCCGGGAGGGATGCTGTTTGACGATCGCTGGGTCTACTTCTGCCTGACGATCAACTGGACGGCGGCAGCAGAGACCGATCCAGCGACGGTGCAAGCCTTCGCCGCTGCGGCGAGCGCGGCGATGACGCGAGTGAAAGAAGCGCTGGCTTGCTAGGCTACGCCGAGGCTGCAACGGCTTTGAGGCGCTTGTGCCAGGTGACCTGCTCGACCGGACCCACGATGAGGAACCAGGAGGCAGTGCCGGTGAGTGCAACGCAGGTCAAGGCAACGAAGGCCCAGTGAAAGTGGCCGGTGCGCTGGAGAACGAATCCGGTGAGCGCCGGCGCGACCACCCCTGCGAGATTGCCGACAAAGTTCTGGAAGCCTGACCAGCGTCCGGCGGCGCGCGGCCCAGCGAGCGTCTGCGTGATCGCCCAGACATTGGAGGCACCCACGCCAAAGAAGATCACACCCAGAGTCAGCAGGACCACGCAGGCTTCAGGGCTGCTGAATGCAGACAGACCCAGGAAGATGCCGGCCAGCGCCACCCCGCCGCCGGCAAATATCTTGCGAACCAAAGTCGGGGTTCCGCCGGCAGCGATCCAGCGATCGGAGAGCCAGCCTGCCGACAAGGCGGCGCAGGCCGCCAGCAGGTAGGCGGTCGCGCCAACCCTGGACATCTTGTCCATGGTGAAGTGCCGCTCGCGCACCAGGTAGAACGGCAGCCACGTGATCAGGAAATAGTTCACGTAGTTGCCGCAGAACAGGCCAAGACAGGTTCCCCAGGCGGAGCGCAGGCGCAGGAATTCAGGAAGGCTGGGGAGACCGGTGGCGTCCTGGCGTGGAATGTCGCGCGCGTCGGGCATCCACTTGACCCACGGCAGCAGCCACAACAGGCTGATCAGTCCCAGCGCAATGAAGAAAGGACGCCAGCCGAAGCGGGCCATCAGCATGCCGCCAATCAGGATGCCGCATCCCGGGCCCAGAGCCAGACCTGCCGCGATCACCGAATTGGCCAATCCGCGATGCTCTTCCGGAAAGTGCAGGGCGATGATCTTGGAGTAGGAAGGATAGGCGACCGACTCGCCGATGCCGAGCAGCAAGCGCAACACAAACAGCGCCGCGAAGGTGTGCACGATGCCGGTCGCAGCGGTTGCGGCCGACCAGAGGAAGAATCCAGCGGCCATCACCCAGTTCACGTCGAGACGATCGACCAGCCAGCCGGAGACGGGTTGCAGGCAGGCATAGGTCCAGAAAAATGCCGACAGCAAAATGCCCAGGCGCACCGCGGAGATGCCCAGCTCCTCTTTCAGCATGGGAGCGGCAATGGAGAGATTGCCGCGATCGACGTAGTTGATGAAGACGGAGATTCCCAGCAGAACGAGCACCGCCGACAACCTGCCCGTGAGTCGCGCGCGCTGCGTCAGCTTGCAGGTTGTCATGAGGGGAGCGATTGTCTATCGCAAGCAGGATTTTTGCAAGAAGGATTGAGGTGGAAGCGTTGGCCACCGGCGCGAAAGGCAAAAACTTCGCGGGAGCTTAAAGCTTCAATCTGCGCTTGCCTTCGTCGTGGTGTTCTTCTTCCCAGGCGCACAGCAGATAAGGGCCGTCCGCCAGACAGCCCATGAGACGGTCGGCGTAGTCCTCGTGACGGGCTGTAGCACGATGCGTCCGAACTGGTCTTCCAGGAACTTCACCCTGGTCCCGGCTGTCAAACGATGCTTGCGCCGCAGCTCCGCCGGGACTACAAGTTGGCCGTTCGAGGTAAGTGTGACACTCGGCTCTTTCATGACTTACATCGTAGGCCGAGGTAAGGCTAGAGCACACGGAGTCGTTTCGGATTGAGCGATTCTGGGTTATATGACCGTACCAACCCAGGTT
>JBARGS010000336.1:0-17161 GCA_049798495.1 Candidatus Korobacteraceae bacterium
GCTTTCGACGGCGCAGCTAAAAGCTGCGCCCCTTCGAAAGCGACTCTTTCCGCCGCAGCCTGTAAAGCTGCGCCTCTTCAGAATTTGCTACGTGGTGATTCCCATGGCCCTCATGGCTTCGCCCACGAGAAAAATCGATCCGGTCACGACAATTAGTCCGTCGGGTTTGCTCAGGTCGCGCGCGCGCGCCAAGGCCGCGGGAACCGTCTCTTCAGCGTACAATTGCGCGCCTGTGCGCGAGGCAGCCTGCAACAACTCTGCCGTCGTGGCCGCGCGCGGATTGGCGACTTGTGTCACCACTACCTGCTCGACGATGGGAAACAGAATCTCTGCCATCTCCTGGATGGCTTTGTCTCGCATCGCAGCGAAAACCACCGTCAAGGCACGGCCGGGAAAAGTTTCTGAAAGTGCCGAGCGCAGAGCCCAGGCGCCGGCGGGATTGTGCGCCACGTCGAACACCATCTCCCGCTGATGCGTGGCGGCGGAAGGTGCGATGACCTGGAAGCGGCCCGGCCAGTGCGTCTCGCGAATGCCCTGTTCGACCTGGCGCGGCGTTACCGTGAACCCGAATTGCGCCAGTACCTCCGCAGTCGCAATCGCCAAAGCGATATTTCGTAGCTGATGCCGGCCCGCCAGAGGCGAGTCCACCTCGATCTCTTTGCCCATCACCGTCAAGGGATAGCGGCTGCGTCCCGGCGCAGCGATTGGGCGGCCCGCGAGATAAGCCGCCGCGCCGGGCGATACCGGCGGCACATACTTGACCGCACTCACGGCATGAGCACCGTTGTCCAGAACAGCGTGCCCGATCACATCATTGGCCTGGGGATGCTGCGGCAGCGTGACCACAATGCCGTTCCGCCGGATGATGCCTGCTTTCTCGCGTGCGATCTCGGCGATGGTGTCGCCGAGGTATTTCTGGTGATCGAGGGATATGTCGGCGATTACCGAGATCAGCGGCTCGACCACATTCGTCGCGTCCAACCGGCCGCCCATGCCCACTTCCAGCACCGCAATCTCCAGGCCGATGATGGCGAAGTATTCGAAGGCCATGACGGTCAGCATCTCGAAGAAGCTGGGATGCCAGGGCAACTTTCCGGAGTGCAGAAGCTGTTGCGCGGTGCGCTCCACGCGGTCGTGGACCATGCCAAACTCGGCATCGGAGATGGCTTCGCCGTTCACCCGGATGCGTTCGTTGATGCATATCAGGTGGGGCGAGCTGTAGAGCGCGGTCTTGTATCCAGCGACACGCAAGATCGACGCGAGGGTCGCCGCCGTGGATCCCTTGCCGTTGGTCCCCGCGATCAGCACGCTGGCAAAGCGCCGCTCAGGATGATCCAGCGCTTCCAGCATCTCGCGCACGTAGGCCAGGTCAAATTTGTGGGAAGGCGCCGAGGCCAGCTCGTGTCCGAGCGCGTAAAGCTGCTCTACTGTGTCTTGGTAGGACATCCGGAGTGAGTTCAGATTACAACATTTGAAAGCCGTCAGCTGTCAGCTATCAGCCGTCAGGTATGTAGGCAGGCTATGCGGCGCCACGAGAACCCTGTCGTCCCTACGGGACTCGGAAACCTCCAACGCGAGCTACCCAGCGCTGAAGCGCTGGGCTAAGTTATTCCGCGCCTACGGCGCTCGATTTTCGGCCGTTGTATTCCACTGGCAAAACGAAGGTCGTTCTCGCACAGACTCTGAAGCGATGGGATAGATTGTTGCGTTCCTGCGGCGCTCTCTTTTCTCGCTCCACGCCTGGTTAGCGAATGCTAAGCCGGTTCTCACACAGACGAATTCTCTAGACGTCTTTCAGTTGCTCTTCGGTCATCCCGAAATAATGTCCCATTTCGTGGATCACCGTCTGCCGGATCTGATGACGCACTTCCGCCTCGGTTGAGCAGACCGCCTCGATATTTTTCTTGTAAAGGACCACGTAATCGGGGCTGCCGATCGGCCCATGGAAGACGCTTTTTTGAGTCAGTGGCACACCATGGAACAGTCCCAAGAGGATGCGCCTGGGCTGGCCGGGTTGCGAGGGTACGGGCTCGGGAGGAAGATCTTCTACCAGGACAGCCACATTGCGAATGCGGTGACGAAACTCTTGCGGCAATGAGTCCAGGGCGTCTGCCACGGCGTTGCTGAAATCTTCGCGCTTCATGCGGAACACAGGCTCTCCTCGGCGGGCGCGATATCACATGGGCAGGCGCCATTCCATTTGTTCCTGCCGATTGGTCTGCATGAACCATCCGAGCTTACCCGGCAGCCTGGGACTCAGCCTGGTCGCCTTCCAGGTCCTCTGGCATCCGGAGCGCCGTACCGCAGACGCGACAGATCACTGAGGAGCACTCGCCGCATACGAGAGGATCATCCACTTCGCGGTCGCAACGAGGGCAATAAGCCGCCTCGGGATCTTCCGCCGCCTTCTGTTTCGCAGGCTCAGGCTTGAGTTTTCGCTTGTCCAGCTCTTTGGCAAGAGCGGCTTTAGCGGGCTCGGTGAGATCGGCAGAATCGCGCGCAACCTCAAGCAATTCCTCATCTTCCATCCCGGAGTACGTTTTTGCGTAGTCGAAGTCGTCTGGTATCATTCGCCCCTCTCTTTAATTAAACGGAGGGCGTAAGTTTACTCAATATTGGGCGATAAATACATGACTTCTCTTTCATTCAGAATCTTTGACACCCCGAAATGCGAAGAGGATCTTCAAGACGTGCAGTTTGGAGGCTATAGCGCCGAGGCTGTATGCGATGCCCGCATAGAAAGGTGCAGTCGTATTCATTTGTGCAAGTACACGGCCTGGGTCGCTTGCCAAAGGATTTGCAAACGTTGGCATCACCTGTTGAATGTCGAAGAAATACTCAAAAGCTGACAGATGGGTCCCGTACAGCACTGATCCAGAAGCGCTGTAAGTAACGAGCTTATAGGCGAGAACTAGCAGAGGGATCGCCCAAGCGTAGGGCGCCATAGAATACGATCCGCGGACGTTGACGTAGCCGACAATCAGAGCTGGAATGATTGTGATAACCACAAGGTGCTGCAAATACCAATCAGCAGGTGGCACGCCGTTTTCCAAGTGCAACATCGGTGCAATCCAGTTGAACCAAGTGGACACCAGCCGTGGCGAAAAGAACAAGGCGCAAAGGTACACAGCGAGAGCGTGTAGCAGCAGAAACCCGAAACGCGCGGCCATGGACCGCGGCCTGTCAGCAATAAGGATCGGTACAGGAGCTGCCATATGGTCGCGCTGAGTGCTGAATGCTAACTGCTCGCTGCTAATTCCTTCTTCACTGCCTCACTGACAATCTTGCCATCGACTCTCGCGCCGCCGAACTTTGCCATCACATTCTTCATCACCGCGCCCATGTCCTTCATTGTGGGAGAGCCCATCTCGGCGACGACGGAGCGGACAGTGGCCACGATCTCTTCCTCGCCGACGGCCTTCGGCATGTACGCTTCGATGATCGTGATCTCCTCCGCTTCGCGTTGTGCCAGCTCGTGACGGTTGCCCTTCTCGAATTGCTCGATGGAGTCCTTGCGCTGCTTGATCATGGTGCTGAAGACCTGAAGCTCTTCCTTCTCTTCCAGGTCAGCACGCTTCTCAATGCGCTTGTTCTGGAGCGCCGCCTTCATCATGCGCAGGGTCGAGAGCCGCAGCTCTTCCTTCTTGCGCATGGCATCCACCATGTCTTTTTGCACTTGTTGGGTGAGAGTCATGGGGTAATTATAGGCGAGCAGATCACCCCGCCCTGTGATTAGGAACACAGCTACGCCGCCCACTTGAGGTAGCTTGTCGGGCCGCGGAGTTCTATAGTGATCTGTCGGCCCTTTTCTGGCCGGCAATCTACGAGCAGGGGTATTGCTATGCTACGTAAGACACGGCTATTTACTCCCGGTCCGACTCCTCTTCTTCCGGCCGCGCAAAACGCGATTGCGGCTGCGGACATGCATCACCGCACGGCCGAGTTCCGCGAAATTTTCAGCCGCACTCTGGCCGATCTCAAAACCTTCATTGGGACCAACAACGATGTTCTGCTGCTCGCCTCTTCCGGCACCGGCGCGATGGAAGCAGCGGTTTCGAATCTCACCTCGCCTGGCGAAAAGGTTGTCGTCCTCAGCGCCGGCAAGTTCGGTGAGCGCTGGCGCGATCTGGTCAAGGCATTCGGCTGCGAGGTCGAGCTGGTGAGCGTACCTTACGGCGAAACCTTCGACCTTGCGGAAGTAAAGGAAAAGGTGGGCGGTGCGCGCGTGCTTTATATGCAAGCCACGGAAACTTCCACCGGCGCGCGTCATGACGTGAAGGCGATTGCCTCGCTGCTGAAAGGCACCGATACGTTGCTGGTGGTGGATGCGATCACCGGCCTCGGCACCACGCACTTCGAGGTGGACAACTGGGGCATCGACATGCTCATCGGCGGTTCGCAAAAGGCGGTCATGATTCCTCCCGGCCTCGCCTATCTCTGCGTGAGCGAGCGCGCCTGGCAGCGCATGGAAACCGCCAAGCAGCCACGCTATTACTTCGACCTGCGCAAGGAGCGCAAGTCGCAAACCAAGGGCGAATCGGCCTTCACCCCGGCAGTCGCGCTAATCTGCGGCCTGGCTGCCGCGATGGATTTCATCCGCCGTGGCGGCAATGGCAATCTCGCCGATGGACGCGACGCTCTGATCCACAACGCCGAAACGTCCGCGGCGATGGTTCGCGCGGGCGTGCAGGCGCTCGGGCTTGGGCTGTTCGCGCCCAAGGCTCCAGCGGCGGCGGTTACAGCGGTATTGGCTCCCAAGGGCGTCGATTCGAGCGCGATCGTGAAAGAATTCCGCGAGCGCTTCGCCATGGTTGTCGCCAATGGACAAGGCGAGATGAAGGGTAAGCTCTTCCGCATCGCCCACCTTGGGTACTACGACTATATGGACGCACTGGGCGTCATCGGCGCGCTGGAGCAGGTACTGCTGAAAGTCGCGCCATCTCACAACTTCGAACTGGGCGCAGGCGTGCGCGCCGTGCAAGAGGTATTTGCCGGCCAATTCGCCGAGGCGGCTAAAGTATGAAAGTCGTCATTGCTGACAAAATCTCTCCCTCCGCGCTCAAAGTCTTTGGCGAGGGCGACTGGACCATCGTCGCTCCCGACAAAGAGGCGCTGGCTGGAGAACTGGCGAATGCCGACGCTATCGTGGTGCGCTCCGCAACTTTCGTGGATGCGGCCATGATGGACAAGGCTCCCAAACTGCGGGTCATCGGGCGCGCAGGCGTGGGCGTGGATAACGTGGATCTCGATGCCGCCACCAAACGCGGCATTGTGGTGATGAACACTCCTGGCGGCAATGCGGTGGCCGTTGCCGAGCACACCTTCGGTCTGATGCTGTCCCTGGCTCGCTCGCTGGTACGCGCTCACGTAACCATGCGCGAAGGCAAGTGGGAGAAGAAGACGCTGCAAGGCACGGAACTTCGCGGCAAGACCCTGGGCATCGTCGGCTTGGGTCGCGTGGGTGTGGAAGTCTCGCGCCGCGCGCTTGCTTTCGGCATGAAAGTTGTGGCCCACGATCCCTATGTTGCACCCAGTCTGGCGCAGCAGTTGAACGTGACCATGGTTCCACTGGACGAGTTGTTCGCGCAGTCGGACTACATCACGTTGCACGTTGGCCTGACGCCGCAAACGCAGGGCATCGTCAACGCCGACACGATTCGTAAGATGAAGAAGGGCGTGAAGCTGGTGAATTGCGCTCGCGGCGAGTTGCTGAATGAAGTAGCTGTCATCGAGGCTCTGCAGTCCGGGCAACTGGGCGGCGCGGGCCTCGATGTCTATAGCCATGAACCGCTCAAGGACTCACCGCTGGCAACGATGCCAAACGTGATCCTGACGCCGCATATCGCGGGTTCCACCCACGAGGCGCAGGAAGCCGTCGGCGTGCAGATCGCGCTGCAGGTGCGCGAGTACCTGACGAAGGGCGTGATTCAGAATGCGGTCAACGTGCCTTCCATCAGCGAGGAAGAGTACCAGGAGATGCGTCCTTACATCGCGCTGGGCGAGCGTCTGGGCACTTTCCTGGCGCAGTCCTGCGAAGGCGGCGTGGAGGAGATCGGCCTCAGCTACAGCGGCGAGATTGCCGAGTGGAAGACGGCGCTCATCCGCAACGCAGCGGTTGCCGGAGCGCTGAACCAACTGGCCCACGCGCACGAGCGGGCGAATCTGGTGAATGCGGTGTCCGTCGCTGAAGAGCGCGGCATTCGCGTTACCGAGCGCAAGCAGCCGCGCGATCCTGCCTTTGCCGCCACCAACGTTCTTCGCATGACCTTCAAGAGCGGTCAGCGAGAGAATACGGTGGCTGCGTCGGTTCAGCCGGATGGCCTGCTGAGGCTCCGCGAGATCGACGGCATTCACGTGGAGGCGCCGCTGGAAGGCAACGTTATCTACCTACGCAATCTCGACGTGCCGGGCGTCATTGGTCGCGTGGGAACGGTGCTGGGGCAGCACAACATCAACATCGCCAATTTCTCGCTCGGCCGTGGCCGGGATGGGCAAGAGGCGTCGGCGATCGCGGTGGTGCAAGTGGACGGCGAGATCGGCGAGCCGGTACTCGAAGCACTGCGCTGCATCGAGACCATCCTGCTGGCCAAGGCGATTCGCTTTGCCGCCCCGCAACCGAAACCGGTGTCAGCCTGATCGCAAAACAAAGCCGCGCCGGATTCGCCTCCGGCGCGGCGAGTTTCGATTAAGACTTGAGATGGCTCAGTGCGCGGGCCTGCGTTCAGCCTCCAGCTTGGCGACCCTTTCGGCAAGGTCCTGCAGCATCGCAGTGCGACGAATCTCGTTTAGCAGCTGTTCGTGACGGGCTGCAGACTTATCCTCTAGCTTTTCGATTTTGTCGTCGAGCTTTTCGATTTTATTGTCGAGTTTTTCGAAGCGCTTATCGACGTCGGAACGAAAGTCTTTCTGCTGGTTTTCCAGAGCCTCAATTCGAACACGCAACTCGCGCAACTCAGGCGAGAGAAAATCTTGCAGTGCTGAGCGGACATCCTCTACAACGCCCATGTCTGTTTCCATTACGTCTCTAGTGACATAAGAATAGCAAATCTCACCAAACGCCCAAGCCCGGACTCAATCGGTCGCTAAACTAGTGCGCGGCCGTGGTTTGTCCGGCGCGCTTTGCTACTTCCAGCCGCACTTCGGCTCGGCGCAACGCGTGGAGCACTGCCGGATAATCGAGATCGGCTGATGCCTGGCGCAGCGCCTCCTCGGCTCGCGCCTTGGCCTCCTGAGCGCGCTTCACATCGATATCCTCAGGACGCTCGGCGGTGTCGGAGAGAATCGTCACCTTATCGGGCAGCACTTCGGCAAAGCCCCACGACACGGCGAGATAATTCGTCGAGCCGCCGTGGCTATAGCTGATCTCGCCAATCCGCAGTTCCGTGATGAGCGGAGCGTGCCCTGGCAGGATGCCGAGATCGCCCTTCTTGCCTGGAATCTGTACGGAGTCCGCGTCCTCGCGCACCAGCAGCTTATCCGGCGTGACGATTTGTAGATGCAGCGTGTCAGCCATGGCAGATTACGCGCTTGCCTTCATCTTCTCGGCCTCTTCCAGCACCTCGTTGATGTCGCCCTTCATGTAGAACGCCTGCTCGGGAATGTCGTCGTGCTTGCCGTCGACAATCTCCTGGAAGCTGCGCACCGTGTCGGCGATCTTCACATAGCGTCCCTTCAGGCCGGTAAACTGCTCGGCCACGAAGAACGGCTGCGAGAGGAACTTCTGGATCTTGCGGGCGCGCGTGACCGTCAGCTTCTGGTCTTCGCTGAGCTCGTCGATGCCCAGAATCGCGATGATGTCCTGCAGGTCCTTGTAGCTCTGCAACACTCGCTTCACTGCCTGAGCGCAGTTGTAATGCTCGTCACCGACGATTCGCGGATCGAGAATGCGCGAGGTTGACGCCAGCGGATCGACGGCAGGATAAATTCCCAACTCGGAGATCTGCCGCGAAAGCACGGTCGTCGCGTCAAGGTGAGCGAAGGTGGTCGCAGGTGCGGGATCGGTCAAGTCGTCGGCAGGAACGTAAATCGCCTGCACCGACGTCACCGAGCCCTTCTTCGTGGACGTGATGCGCTCCTGCAACTCGCCCATTTCCGTCGCCAGGTTCGGCTGATATCCCACGGCCGAAGGCATGCGGCCCAGCAGTGTCGATACTTCCGAACCTGCCTGCGTGAAGCGAAAGATGTTGTCGATGAACAACAGCGTGTCCGAACCTTCTTCATCGCGGAAGTACTCGGCGACGGTTAGGGCGGTCAGCGCCACACGCAGGCGCGCTCCCGGCGGCTCGGTCATCTGGCCATAGATCAGGGCAGCCTTCGACTTCGACGGCTCCTTAATATTGACGACGCCCGATTCCTGCATTTCCAGCCACAAGTCGTTGCCCTCGCGCGTACGCTCGCCCACTCCCGCAAACACGGAGAATCCGCCGTGCTTGAGAGCGACGTTGTTGATCAGCTCCATGATGATGACGGTCTTGCCCACACCGGCGCCGCCAAACAAGCCGATCTTTCCGCCCTTCAGGAACGGCTGGATCAGATCAATGACCTTCACGCCGGTCTCGAACATTTCCATTTCGGTGGATTGCTCATCGAATGCGGGCGCCTGACGATGGATGGGATTCCGCTTCGCGGCGTTGATCGGCCCAAGCTTGTCCACGGGATTGCCGATGACGTTGAGGACGCGCCCCAGCGTTTCGCGGCCCACGGGAACGGTGATGGGACCGCCCAGGTCGAGCGCCTTCATACCGCGCACCATGCCTTCGGTAGGCTCCATGGCGACGCAGCGCACGCGGCCTTCGCCGAGCTGCTGCTCCACTTCCAGGATGACGTCGATGGGTTGCGGGACCGTGAAACCTTCGCTGGTGACGCGCAACGCCGAGTAGATAGGCGGCAGCGCCGCCTCGGAGAATTGCACGTCCACCGCGGGACCTGCGATCTGTATGATGTGTCCGATATTCTCAGCCATAAAACCTAGCTCTCAGCTGTCAGCTATCAGCCGTCAGCGAAAATCGTTTTAGCTTTCAGCCGTCAGCACTCAGCCATCAGCCAAAAAACCTTCCTGCTGTGTCCGTCGAAATCGCGAACATATTCTTTACTTCTGATCACCACATATCCCGGCTGCCTTAGGTGAAAGCTGACAGCTGATGGCTGACGGGTTCTTTTACAACGCTGCCGCTCCGCTGACGATTTCAATAATCTCTTTCGTGATCGCCGCCTGCCGCGCGCGATTCATGGTCAGGGTCAAGCTGTCGATAACCTCGTTGGCATTGTTGCTGGCCGAATCCATCGCCGTCATGCGCGCCGCATTCTCGGCCGCTACAGACTCCAGCATGCCTTCAAAAATTTCGAACGCGAGGTAGCGCGGCAGCAAGCCGGCAAAAATCTCTTCCGGCGGCTGCTCGTAAATGTAGTCGACAGGGGCCGTCGCAAACTTGGCGGCCTCCGCCTCAAACGCCGTCGGCTCCGGCTCCTTTAGGCTGATTCCCGCCTTACGCGCCGCTTCGCCCATGCGCTCCCGTTCTTCCATCGCGAATTCTTCGGCCAACGCGACCTCGCGCCGGCCCAACTCCTGCACCGGAAGAATGCGCTGCGCAATCACGCGCTGCGAAATTACCGACTTGAATTCGTTGAAGATCAGGTAAACCGAATCGATCTGCTCGTCGCAGTAAGCTTTGGCGATGCGGTCCGCGATCTCGGAGACCGGCTCGTATTCCACCTTGGCCAGCACGTTAAGGTGCTCGCCGATGACCTGGATCTGCCCCTTACGCTCTTCGCCGGCTTTGCCGACGGGATAACGCCGGCGCAGAAAATCTCGTCCCTTGCGCCCGACCGCGAGCACATCGATATTCTTGTCCTTGAAGTATTCCAGGAACTTCATTGCCGCTTTCAGGACATTCGAATTGAAGGCGCCCGCCAGTCCGCGGTCCCCAGTTACCAGCACCAGCAGAATGTTGTTCTCCGGACGCATGGCCAGCAGCGGGGTTAGCGGCCGCCCGGTTTTGGGATCCATCAGCTCGGTACGGCTGACCGTCGAGCTCAGAACGTTAGCCAGCATCTGCGCATACGATCGCGACGCCAGCGCCCGCTCCTGCGCGCGGCGCAACTTGGCCGCCGCCACCATCTTCATGGCCTTGGTGATCTGCCGCGTGTTCTTCACGCTGCGGATGCGTCGTCGGATATCGCGTATGTTCGCCATTGCTCTCTAAGCGCTCGCCTTGGCAACCGGCTGATGTTCGCTGACAAAACGATCTTTGTATTCCTTGATGACTTTGGTCAGTGCGGCGCGCAGATCGTCATCCAGCGTCTTCTTCTCTTCGATTGATCTGAGCACTCCGGGATTGGAAGTATCGACATAGGAATACAGGCCCTTCTCGAAGTCGCGCAATTGTTCGATCGGCATATCGTCGAGCAGCCCCTGCGTGCCGGCGTAGATGATCAGAATTTGCTTGGAGAACGGCAGCGGCTGATACTGTCCCTGCTTCAGAATTTCCGTAAGGCGCGCGCCGCGGGCAAGCTGTGCCTGTGTGGCCTTGTCCAAATCGCTGCCGAACTGCGAGAACGCGGCCAGTTCGCGATACTGCGCCAGATCCAGTCGCAACGTGCCGGCAACCTGGCGCATGGCTTTGATCTGCGCGTTGCCGCCAACGCGGCTTACCGATAGTCCCACGTTCACAGCGGGACGCACACCGGAGTTGAACAAATCCGTCTCCAGATAAATCTGGCCGTCGGTAATGGAAATGACGTTGGTCGGAATGTAGGCCGACACGTCGCCCGCCTGGGTTTCAATGATCGGCAGCGCGGTCAGCGAGCCGGCTCCCAGATCGTTGCTCAACTTGGCGGCGCGCTCCAGCAAACGCGAATGCAGATAAAACACGTCGCCCGGATAGGCCTCGCGTCCCGGCGGACGGCGCAGCAGCAGTGAAATCTCGCGATAGGCGACAGCGTGCTTGGAAAGATCGTCGTAGATGCACAGCGCGTGACGTTTGGTGTCGCGGAAATATTCGCCCATGGCGCAGGCGGCGTAAGGCGCAATGTACTGCATGGGCGCGGGATCGGAAGCGGATGCAGAGACGACGATGGTGTAGTCCATCGCACCGTAGCCTTCCAGCGTCTTTACCACTTGCGCTACCGACGAGCGCTTCTGCCCGATCGCGCAATAAATGCAGATCAGGTCGCGGCCCTTGCTGTTGATAATGGTGTCGAGCGCGACGGCGGTCTTGCCCGTCTGGCGGTCGCCGATGATGAGTTCGCGCTGGCCACGGCCAATCGGAATCATCGAATCGATGGCCTTCAACCCGGTAGCCATTGGCTCTTTCACGGGCTGGCGGTCGATCACGCCGGGCGCGAGGCGTTCAATCGTAATGAACTGGTCGGTATTAATCGGCCCTTTGTCGTCGATAGGCTGGCCCAGCGAATTGACTACGCGACCCACCATGGCTTCGCCCACGGGCACGCTCATGATGCGGCCGGTGCGCTTGACTTCGTCGCCCTCTTCCACCTCGGTGTATTCGCCCATGAGCACGACGCCAACCTGATCTTCTTCCAGGTTCATGGCGATGCCGGCCACATTGTGGGGGAAGGAAAGCAACTCGCCCGCCATGACCTTATCCAGGCCATAGACACGGGCGATGCCGTCGCCGATGGACATCACCGTGCCGACTTCGTCGACGGCGATCTTGGATTCGTAGTTGTCGATCTGCTCGCGAATGAGCTTTGTGATCTCGTCTGCTTTAATCTGCGCCATAAGATTCCGTTTTGAAGAGAGCGTGTATTGTCGCGCTCTCGATCCGCGTCTTGAAAGCGTGCAGCTTTAACTGCGCCGTACCTACTCCAGCAAATTGTCATCCTGAGCGGAGGCGGCCCGCCTTTGGCCACCGGAGTCGAAGGACCCCTATCGCGTCAGGACTTTCTGTCGTCCTACGAGACTCGTCCAATGCAGTTCCCTGCCGTCGCCGTTAACGCACACCTGTCTTGCAAAAAATTACGCGGTGCTTAGTTCCAACCTTATCCGCTCCAATTGCCCGCGCACCGATCCGTCATAAATTGTGCTGCCCACCTTCACCATCACTCCGCCCAGCAGCTCAGGATTCGACACATAGCGGGCGCGCACTTTTTTCCCTGTGATGCGCTCCACTTGCGTCTCCACCTCGCGCTGCTCGTCGGTCGAAAGCGGACGAGCACTGGAAATCTCCGCCTGCGCGAATCCCAACTGCGCATCCAGTTCCACTCCAAACTGCCGCACAATGTCGTCCAGCATCGCGATCCGGCGGTGGTCGATCAGGACTGCGAAAAAGTTCCGCACCGCCTTCACTGCTCCAATCTGTTTGACGATGGCGTCCAGCACCGCGCGCTTCTGTTCCGGTGAAATCGCCGGCGATTCCCACACTTTGCGCAACTCGACGCTCTCGTGTACAGCTCCAACAATCGTGTTCAGCTGCTGCCGCACGCTATCGGCATCGAGCTTCTGCTCCAGAACCACTTCAACCAGGGCGCGAGCGTAACGGCTGGCGATGGCGGCCATTACTTGCCATCCTTTCCAAGCTGCTCAACAAACTCGCGCACCAGACCATGATCGGTTGACTCATCGACCCGAATCCTGCGCGCAGCCAAGTCCACCGCTAAGGACGCCGCATAGCCCTTCAGTTCGCGGCGAGCGTTGCGGGCGATCGCCTCAATCTCAGCCTCGGCAGCCGCAACCACCTTCTTCTTGTCTTCTTCCGCCGCCTGTCGGATGCGCTCCTCTTCCGCGGCACTCTCGCGCTCTGCCGAGGCCCGAATCTCTGCCACCTCGGTATCCAGCTTCCCCAGACGCGCTTCGATGTCACTCAAGCGGCGCGCAGCATCCGCGCTGGCCGCCTGCGCTTCCTTGATACCTTTCTGGATGGTGGCCGTACGATCGCGAAATGCCTGCGGCAGCTTGGACCGGAAAAGGAAATAGAAGAACACCACCACCAACAGGAAATTGGTGAGATAGGAAATCCAATACATCACGCGGACATCGATCCCAAACGCCTTCGCGAACCATCGCACCGTGGGGGAGTACTTGAACTGCGTGTTCTCCTCCACCTCGCCCGACTCTTTGGTCAGCTCCTGGCTGGTCGCTGAGTTGGGATTCTCAGGCTGAGTTTGCGCCGACGGGGGCTGGCTCTGCTCAGACGGATTCGCGGCCTGCGCCGACGAGGACGAGAGCGCATATCCGCGATGGCTAGCAGCCGCGCCAAAACTTAGACAAAACAATAAGGCCAGAGTGAGCCGCCACAAGGTGTAGCGCTTCATGCCTGACCACCCATGGCGGGCGAAATCCCGGCAGGCTTCAGGATGGTACGGATAATCTCCGACGCCATCCGGTCGACCTCGGATTGCAGAGTCGCTCGCGCCGCCGCCATATCCTGGTCCACCGCGAGCCGGGCTTGCCGGATCTGCTCCTGGGCGCGGGCCCGCGCCTCCGCAATCGCCTGCGTGCGCATCTGCTGCGCCTGCTGGCGACGCGCCTCCTGCGCCTTGAACAGCGCTAGACGGGCCTCGCGAAGCTTCTGCTCGTACTCTTGAGTTCGCGCCTCCGCGGCGGCTACGTCGGCCCGAGCCTTTAAGATCGCTCCCTCGGTCCGCTCGCGGCGCTCAGCGAGCACGCGCTCCAGCGGCTTCCGCAACAGATTCTGATAGATGGCGTACAGCAACAGCAGGAGCACGATGGTGGGCACCGCATCGAGCAGTAATTCGCCTACCTGTTTGAGTATGGTGTCCATTTATTGTCGTGAGTGCCTACCGCTGAAGATGCACTTTGGGGGCGCTAGAGATACAACTGGAACTATTGAAACTAACAGAGCGCGGCTGCCGGTGTCAACGAACCGGCGTACGGGGTAGTGGCTCAATTTGGCTCGATTCGCGAGAAACTAAGTTGTCATCCCGGGCGCAGCGAGGGATCTGGGCGCGCCGATTCGCGCCGGTGCGCGAAAGGCATGCATCCCTATTCAAATTGAGCCACTACCGCGTACGGCGGCAGTGGTGCGGCTTGATTTCGATGCCTGGGAACGCAAGGCCGGATTTGTGCGTAGCGCGGCGTGACGAATGTGTCGTCACGAATGTCTTGGCTTCTCACCTGAAGGCAAGTCAACTAGAAAGAGGAACATGCTTGCGACCTGCTCAGGATTCAGGCCTCCTGCAATCAACGTCTGGGCCATCGCGATCTGTTGCGCTTTGTAGCGTTCATCCGGAACGAATTGTTCAGATATGAAGTCGCTCTGTGCTCCCATCCCTCGGCGGTCGGGATAGCCTCTCTGCTTAACCATGCCCCAAGTTTACGCCGATCTGCTCGGCTCGCAAGGAGCCGTCAGATTCAAATTGCACCACCAGAGCCCACGGCTTCGCGATACCGCGCCAACTCCGCTACGGCGCGCTTTTCACGAACTCCGGCTGCTTGCCTTCTGCCCACGGATCGTACGTCTGCACGTAGATCACGCGGTCGCGAATCGTGGGATGATCCCAGGCCCAGAACTCCACAAATTTTCCGACGTAGGGATAGTCCAGCGAACGCTCTCCCAAAACCTGAAACGCGTGCGCTGCCGCGACCGGCGCATCCGGTACCAGGCCGTGAATAACCTCCAGCCCGTATTGGTCGGCCTGATGCTCGTAATGACGCGACACACCATTGAAGGCCGGGGTAGCAAGAAATGTCAGAACGGAAATGATCAGCGCCAGCAGCGGAAGCGATGCCCAATCGCTGAGGTCGCGAATTCCCCAACTCGCGCCATAGCGCGCTACCAACCAGTTGGCCAGCCGGTAGGCGATGTAAAACAGCACCAGCAGCTGCAGCAGAATGATCGTCATTTCCTTCGGAATATGGCCGAGGACGTAGTGCCCCATCTCATGCCCGAAGACAAACAGCGTCTCCGGCGTCGTCATGTGCTCCATTGTGGTGTCCCATACCACCACCCGCTTGGTCGACCCGAAGCCCGTGACGTAGGCGTTCAGAGTCGTGGTCTTCTCGCTGGCCTTCATCTCGAACATGCGCTCCGGCGGGATCTCCATCCCGGCGCGATGCACCACGCGCTCGATCTGCGCGACCAGATCGCTGTGATGATCGCTAAGCGGCTCGAACTTGTTGAACATCGGTTCAATCCATACCGGCTCGACGAAGAGGACGAAAACCACAATCGGAATCAGCGCCAGCCAGAAGTAAAACCACCAGCGGCGCGGGCTGCGGCGCAGCACGCCATAAAGAATCCATCCCAGCAAGCTGAGGAACACCATCCCGAGCAACAGACTCTTGCCCCAGTCGCCGAACCATGATCCCCATCGTTGTACCGAGAGGCCGTAGCTAAGGCTCACGTAATGCCGGTGGATGTCGAACGGGAGCTGCGTCAACTCAAAAACCAGGATGAACAGCGACATGACAACTACGGCCTGCACTACGCGAAAGCGCGAGGCACTCTGGGCCCAATCGCGCAGCCGGCCGCCGAACCGCGTCCGCAACATCAGGTAGAAAACCAGAAAGGTCCACGCCGTCAGGAGGGGGACAATGGTCGCATCCAGACGATAAAGCGCATGGGCCTGAGCCAGTTTCTCGGGGGGCAAACTGTATTGCATCAGGGGATGCGCTGCTGCCGAACTTGCCGCGCCATGTGGCTGGCCGGCTCCGTCCGCTGTCGATCCTCCAGCCCAGTGAGAGAGCAGCAGGACTACACAGAGCAACCAACGCGAACGGGCGAACACCATCGTGACTCCTTTGCGACGGTACCAGGAGATTAGGAGGCGCCGGAAGTTTAGCACCGAACGCCGGAAAACACCGTTGGATGACAAGCGGCCACACGGACCTTGGCATCCGTCTACGGCTAGCGAAAATGGCGCTGCGCTGCACTCCCCATCAAAGTGCCTCTTTGCCGTAACTCCGACCCGCCGGAAGCTACCTGTAAACACCTCATCCTCCCTGTTTTCAGGCACTTGAAATAAATTCCCAGAAACTGTGCAACTACTGAAAATTCAGCAGGTTATCGCGATTTATTCTTGACATTTCCACAGCCTGCGGTACCATAAAAGCATCACCTCCGATCCATTTCAGGATCGAATGGGCTCGGAGCCAAGGAAATCGTCACCGCTCCTTGGCATCGGGCCCATTTTATTGCTCGTTTCTTGCTGGACCAAGCCGGAATAGGTCGCCTATTTGCCGCTCCGCGAACCCTACGTGCCGTCTTATAGCTGAATGAATTCGAAGATCCTTTTTGCCATTGGCTTGTTTTTCTGCCTCACCCCCTGGGCCTCGCCGCCGCTGGCTCTGCTCGCCGGGCTCATCTTCGGGGCCATCGCCACCCACCCTTACAAGAACGAATCGCGCAAGCTCTCCAAAGTGCTACTCCAATCGGCTGTCGTGGGCTTAGGCTTCGGCATGAACCTGCAAGAGGTGTTGCACGCCGGCGCCAGCGGCTTCCTTTACACCGCGCTTGGCATCGCCTTTGCCATGATCGTGGGAACGCTGCTGGGCAAGTGGCTCGATGTCCGGCCTCGACCCGCATTCCTCATTTCAACTGGAACGGCCATCTGCGGTGGCAGTGCCATTGCCGCGGTCGGTCCCATCACGGGAGCAACCGAGGATGAGATGTCCGTCTCCCTGGGCACGATCTTCGTGTTGAACTCCATCGCCCTGCTCACCTTTCCTTCGATTGGCCTGTGGTTGAAACTCTCGCAAACTCAGTTCGGACTGTGGGCGGCGCTGGCGATCCACGACACCAGCTCAGTCGTGGGAGCCTCCGCCAAGTACGGAGCGGTAGCTCTGGCGGTGGGCACGACGGTGAAATTAGCGCGTGCTCTCTGGATCGTCCCCGTGTCGGTCGCCACCGCAGCGGTGAAGGGCAGCAAGACCCGCATCCAGTGGCCTTGGTTCATTCTGTTCTTCTGTCTGGCAGCGGTGGCGAATACCTACTTCCATCCCGGCGCGACGCCCTACAAATTTCTCAGTAACGCAGGCAAGCTGATGCTGGTCATCACCCTATTTCTGATCGGCGCAAGCTTGTCGCCCGCAACCGTGCGCAAAGTCGGCCCGCGCCCGCTGCTCCAAGGCGTCTTGCTCTGGATCGTGGTTGCCGTGACCAGTCTGCTGGCGATACGGGCGGGGTGGATCCGGATCTAGCGGCTTGCTATACAGTTGCTCCCCTTTGAACGTCTGTCATCC
>JBARGS010000337.1:0-3226 GCA_049798495.1 Candidatus Korobacteraceae bacterium
GCACCGAAGCATCCGAGCACCACAACACGGTATCGCGTACCGGCGGTTTGCCGATTATGCGCTGGTGATTGCGTTCGATGGCGCCCACCATGGGATGATTCTCGTCGATGGCTGCGCCTGGGACCGACACATAGGTCTCGAACTCCAGACCGTACTCGGGGTGCTTGTCCCTCATTGTCAGATATAACTTCTTTGCGGCTTTCCGCGCGTCGGTCATGCTGATGGTAGGAGGGACGCGCACATCGAGAAACAGGTCTGCCCGCTCGGGAGTGCGGCTGGCGCGCCAGGGATGTCCGGCCCGCAAGCATCCGACGTTGACGAAGCCGGGACGTCCCGCCCATTGGGCCTGCTCCTGCCACTCTGGAATCCAGCGCATGACGTCTCCCACAACGTCGTACATGCGGCGGACGGCGTTCTGATCTTCCTTGCCGGGTGCGAATGCGGAGTGTACATAGTTGCCGGTGAGGCCAAAGCGCACCCACATCGAGCCGGCGTGCTCCAGCACCAGTTGCATGTCGGTGGGCTCGCCCAGAATGCACATGTCAGGCAGGATGCCGTGGTTGACCAAATAGTGCGTGCCTGCGCCGTAGCCGCGATATTCCTTGCCCTGAAACTCCCCCCACTGCGTCTTCTCGATTTCGCCGCAGACTGCGCCGAGAATAATATCGCCCTGCAATTTGACGCCAGCCTCGCGCAGTGCCTTGACGGCGTGCAGATAGCAGACGAGCGCGCCCTTCATGTTGTAAATGCCGAGGCCGTAGATCAGGCCGTCCTTCACCACGGCATTCGGCTTGTATCCGACACCGGTGAGGAAGTCTTCGTCGCCAATGTTGGAGGTGTCCATATGGCCGTTAAACATGAGGCATTGGCCGTTGCCGCTGCCTTCGAAACGGCCGACGACATTGGCGCGCGTGTCCTCCACCGGCTGCCAGGCGATGGTGAGGCCGAGCCGCTGAAACGCCGCGCGCATGTACTCGGCCATGCCAAGCTCCATCCCTGTCGGACTAGGAATGTTGATCACGTCGCAGCACATCGCGACGATTTCGCTTTCGTGAATACCTGATAGGATCGCGTCCTTCAAGCTGTCGTTGAGCGTGGCTTTGCTGGCGGGAGCTGGCACTAGCGTGCGGCCTTTCCCGCGTGAGCCGTATTCAGTACGCGGAAGTCATCAGGGAACGAGCATAGTTTTTCGTTGCCCTCGCCGGTGATCCAGAAGTTGTCCTCCAGGCGAAGACCGCCGCCACCGGGCCAGTAGATGCCGGGCTCGATGGCGAGCACCATGCCTTTTCGGATTGTGCCTGTCCCGGCCTGATGTGCGTAGGGAGGCTCGTGCGCACGAGCTCCCACACCGTGGCATATAGGATGCGACGGCTGCCCGGGGTAGCCTCCCTCGGCAATGCGCGCGCGGATCAGACGATCCAAGTCCGGCAGACTGGCGCCATCCTTGGCAAATGCCGCAGCCTCGTTGAAGACCGCGAGCAGCAGATCAAGCAGCTTGTGATACTCGGGCGTGAGTTCGCCGGGGCAGAGATTCTTGGTGAGATCGTTCCAGTAGCCGTCGACGCAGACCCAGATTTCGAACAGAGTGGGCTCGTGCTCCTGCACCGGGCGGTTGCCAGTCGCCGTAAAGGTCCGAATGCCTTTGCCCGACCAGACAAGCGTGAAGGCGCGCGCCATCTCCACTTTGCCTTTGTAACCGATGCCGGTGGAGTGGACGAAGCCTTCGAAGATGGCGGCGACCTCGCTTTCCTTCATTCCCGGACGCAGCCGGTCGAAGGTGTGTTCCATAGCGAGCGCGGCCAGTTCGTTGGCCAACTTCATGCGCTCGATCTCCTGCTCGGTCTTGATGGCGCGCGCCTCGGCCAATAAACCCGAGGCATCGACGATTTCGCGCGCGACTGGCTTGAACGCGTCGAACCAAGGCTGCGTCCAGGTAGTCGGCTCGCCCACCATGCGGTCGGCGCTTTGGGTGCCTTGCGAGAGCTCGAGGCCGATTCGTCCGGTGAGATCGCGCTCTTTCAGAACCTGCAAAGCCACATCGAGGGAACGGAATGTTGGCGGGCGCGGATCGCTGGGATGATAGCCCTTGAACAGCCGAATATCGTTGGTCCACGAGGTGCGGCGCGCATCGTCCTCCTGCGGTTCCAGTGCGATGAGTGTCGGCTCACCCTCGCGCGGGAAGACCGCGATGTCGTAGCCCTTCATGCACCAGTAGTTAGTGAGATAAACGATGTTGTCGGGCGCGCGGACGACGAGGGCGTCGAGGTTGTGGTCCGTCATCAGCTGGCGTACCCGGCGAAGTTTGGTTTCGTCGATCGAGTAAGGCATGGCGTCAGGGGGTGGTGGATCGTGAATCGTGGATCGTGGATCGTTTGCTGGACGCGGGTCGCAACGAGGTGATCAAGGCATTCAGGAGTTGCGCAACCCGCGTGAGCTGCCTGATCACGGCGTCCTGATTATGGTGATCCACATAACCCAAGTCAGAAGCAATGATCAATTGAGTTTCCATTTCGAAGAGGGACCCACGTGCATGACAAAGGAACTGTAGAAACTCGCCGCGAGTTGAGCGCCCCTGCCCCTCGGCAATGTTGCTGGGAACTGAGACAGAACAACGGCGCAGCTGACTTGTAAGACCATAGATTTCTTCACGCGGAAAAGTCTTCGTGATCCGATAAACCTCGGAAACGAGAACCATCGATTGCTGCCATGCCAATAATTGCTTATAGCTTTGCATGATTCCTCTCGCGGGCGCCGGAAATACTTCAAGTGTAACGCTCCGTGAGGAACGAACAGCCATGAGCCACGGTAATCCGCAAACGATCCACGATTCACGATTCACGATCCACCGCCTCTAACACGTTCTCCTTCGTCCAACTCCAACTCGCCTCTTTGGCTTTGATCAGGCGATATAGCGCCGCGTGGAGCGGAGCCGCTATCCCCGCGCGTTGCGCTTCCCGGGCGATGGCACCGCCCAGGAAGTCAACTTCCGTGGGCAGGTGATGACGAATATCGTAAAGCATCGAGGGCGGATGATTGGTGCGCGCGCCGATGCGGTTCATCTCCCATGGGTCTTCGTGCAACTCGATGCCCAGCGCCGCCGCGACAGTTTTGCCCTCTTCGATCAGTTCATGCAGAAGGTGGCCCAAATAGCTGAAACCGGCTACATCCGCGAAATGCGGCGAATGCGGCAGCTCGGTGAGCGCGGAGACGGCATTCACCGAAGCAT
>JBARGS010000338.1:0-3192 GCA_049798495.1 Candidatus Korobacteraceae bacterium
TCTGCAGCGGTTGTTCAAGCGCGCGACCGGATTGAGCCCGCGCGAATATCAGGCGGCGCGGCGCATGCAACATGTCAAGAGCGGACTGCGCAAAGGCGATGACGTGACCACTGCGCTTTACGACGCGGGATTTGGATCGGCGAGCCGTCTGTACGAGAAGGCGCCGCAGCAACTTGGCATGACTCCGGGAGAATATCGGCGTGGCGGAGCAGGCGCGAGCATCCGATTCGCCGTCGTTCCTACTTCGCTAGGCCGGATGTTGGTGGCGGCGACGGACCGTGGTCTGTGCGCAGTGCGCTTCGGAGAGAGCGTGACCGAGCTGGAGCGCGATCTGCGAAGTGAGTTCCATGCTGCCGAGTTGCAACGAGACGTTTCCGCGATGCGAGAGTATACAGAGCCGTTGCTGGCGGCGATTCGCGGGGAGAACACGACAATTGATCTGCCTCTTGATGTGCGTGCGACGGCGTTCCAGATGAAGGTGTGGGAGAAGCTGCGGCAGATTCCACGCGGAGAGACGCGCAGCTACGGCGAAGTTGCACGCGACTTGGGCGCACCGAGTGCGGTACGAGCGGTGGCGCGAGCTTGCGCAACGAATCCGGTTGCGCTGGCGGTGCCGTGTCATCGCGTAGTGCGCAGCGATGGCGAGCTGGCGGGATATCGCTGGGGCATCGAGCGCAAGCGGAAGCTGCTGGAGCGCGAGCGGGCGAGCTCGTGAGCGAGTTGTGTTACGTCAGGCGCGGGCGCGCGTGATCTTCGTATAGCGCGTGGTGAAGATCGAGGCGGCGCCCATGGTCAGCAGCGGAGCCAGCACGCCGATCAGTAGCGGATAAGCTTTCGGGTTCAACGCAATCGTCACCAGCACAACGTTCACGCTAAAGGCGATCGCCCACACGAGGGTGATCACCAGATTGGCGCGGAGGAATCCGGGAGCTTGCCAATGCTCGGCGGGCGTCGATTCGTGGGCGTATTGCAAGGTGAACGGCGCTCCAAACAGGATGGAAGCCCAGGCGACGCCGGCATACAAAACCCAGATGACGATTGAGGCGTAGATGGGAAACTCGGCGGACCGCACAAGGAAGGTGGCGATGGAGGCGAGGACGAAGTAGGCGAGCAGCGTCCAGTCCAGCAGCTTGACGTTGATGTGGCGGCTGGCTTCCAGCGCGAGCAGACACACGCTGGCGAGCAGGCCAAAGGCCACGCCTGCGGACCAGTGTCCGATACCCGCCAGAACTCCGTAGATCACCCAGACAACGAAGCTGGCAGGAAGAAAGAGCTGAGAGAAACGAGCAGCGCTCATTGCCATGGCGAGCCAGAGCCTCCTTCCGCGCACTCCTGTCGCGACTACAGAGTGCGAGATTCCTGGCGCATCTAGTGCCATAATCGGCCAGCACCTGGGTCAAATCCAGAGGTCCATGAATAGTTTGTTACAGATTGCGGCGAGATTGGGAGGCGTTCCCGTTTCGTGATAAAACTTCCAAGCTATGAACTACAAACTCGCAATCTCCGCACTGATGGTTGGTGTCGCTCTGAGTGTTTGCCTTGTCGCAGCGAACGCGCAAACTAAAATGGAGAAGAAGAAGACGGTGGAGCTGAAGGACGCCAAGGGCAACGATGTCGGTAGCGCGACGATTATCTCCAAAGGCCAGAGTGTCGAGGTGAAGCTGGACCTGCATGGTCTGCCGCCGGGCGTTCATGCGGTGCACTTCCATCAGAAGGCGCAGTGCGATCCGCCCGACTTCAAATCCGCTGGTGGCCATTTCAATCCCACTAGCAAGCAGCACGGCTTCGACAATCCGCAGGGCCACCACGCCGGCGACATGATGAACTTCACCGTCAAGGACAATGGCACGGCGAAGGCGACGGTGAAAGATGCCGATGTGGTTCTCGGCACCGGCAGCGAGCCGAATTCGCTGCTTGCTAATGGCGGAACGTCGATCATGATTCACGCCAAGGCCGACGACTACAAGACCGAGGCCAAACCTCTTGTTCCACATACTTCATCACCGCCGGAACCTTCAACAAAACTCATGTTCTGCAATCCGACCGAATGGCTGATCTGTTCTGCACGACGCTGTTCCACTACCGCGAAGTCGGTAAGCTCCTCGTTCATGCCTTTGTCGTGATGCCCAACCACATCCATTTGCTGATCACGGTACCCGAAGGCATGACTCTGGAGCGCGTCATGCAATATGTTAAAGGCGGCTTCTCTTATGAAGCAGGTAAGCTCTTTGGCATCCGCGACCGGATCTGGCAGAAGAGCTTTGTGGACCGACGGGTGAGGGATGCATCGGAATGCATGCGATTCAAACACTATATCCATCAGAATCCGGTTCGAGCGGCATTGGTGAGCAGCGCAGACGAATACTTCTTCTCCTCAGCTAATCCGCAATTCCAAATGGACGAAGTACCTCAGCGGCTAAAGCCGCCGAGCTTAGAGGAAGTTTTCATGCACTGCTGAAGCAGTGCTCCACCCAAAATCTATAAGCTCTTGGCACTTGGCGCCTGGCAAATTCCTGCCCGACGGCAGGTCTAGGTTTTGGCCAAATGCCAACTGCCAACTGCGTCTCTCTACTTTGCAGCCGCCTCGCCATGCGGCTTCCAGCGCAGCACCGGCTTTCTGGCCGCGCTCACTTCATCCAGCCGCGAGATACGCGTGTTATATGGCGCTTCGGCGATGATCTCCGGATGTTCCTCAGCCTCTTCGGCAATCGCCTTCATCGCATCGATGAACAGATCAAGCTCTTCCTTCGACTCGCTCTCCGTAGGCTCGATCATCAGCGCACCATGTACCACCAGCGGGAAGCTTACGGTGTAGGGATGGAAGCCGTAGTCGATGAGCCGCTTGGCGATGTCACCCGTCTTGATTCCCTTCGGATTCTGCAACCGGTCGCTGAAAACCACTTCGTGCATGGTCGGTGTGCTGTACGGCAGGTCGTAGACGCCTTCCAGCTTCTTGCGGACGTAATTGGCGTTCAGCACGGCGTCTTCGGTCGTCTGCCTTAAGCCTTCAGGCCCGTTGGCCATGATGTAAGCCAGGGCACGCACGTGCATTCCGAAGTTGCCATAGAACATGCGCACGCGCCCAATGGACTTCGGACGGTTGTAGTCGAAGCCCAGCGTGCCATCTGGCTTCTCGATCACGATTGGCGCTGGGAGGAATGGTTCCAGAATCTTCTTGCAGGCCACCGGACC
>JBARGS010000339.1:0-2740 GCA_049798495.1 Candidatus Korobacteraceae bacterium
GACATCGAAGGAACGCACCTCTCGTACCCATCGTATCTGTTCGTTGGGCGAAAGAGAGGCGGTGGGCAGCAACTCAATCAAGGTAGCTTGGCCATCGCTGCTTAAAAAACTCTTGCGGATTGCCTCGGGCACATCGTTGATGGCATCCGCGGTATCGGACAGTCCCGTGAGGGTCGGGAGAGATAAGACCTCTTGCGCTCTAGGATCGCCCTGGAAGCGCTTCGTCAAGCGACTGACAGCCAGCCAGCCGGCCGGCGAGAGCGGCGGAGACTGCGGCGGCAACTCCAGGACCACTCGGAGGGACTGCACAATACCCGACCGCCCCATGCGTTGAAGCGTGTTCAGTGCTTGCACCGACTTGGCTGCGGCCGGGAACGAGCCATGGTCGGGAAGCCCGGGAGAGATTCTCCGCGCCTGGAATGCGAGGATCAGTAGCGGAATCCCGGCGACCAGCAGAGCTGTCCAGGGCCGGCGGGTTATGATCCTGCCCCACCGCACCCACCGCTCACTCGCCGCGCCTAGGCTGTCCCGCGTTTTGAATCGTTTGGTTGGAAGACGCATTCTGCCGACATTGATGCGATGCCCTAGCAGACCAAGCACCCAAGGCAGAATGAATGTACACAGCATGACACTAAAAGCGGTTACCAGCAGGCCAGCTACCCCGATGGAGCGCAGTTCGCTGATGGGCACAGTCAGCAGCGCTGAAAACCCGATTGCAACTGTCGTGGCCGAGATTATCAGCGTCCTCCCCGCTTGCCCGGCAGCAATATCGGCAGCGTGGCCGGGATCAAGTCCCTCGGCCAGTGCTTCGCGAAACCGGCTCACCATCAGCAATGCATAGTCGATGCCCAAGCCAAGGCCGAGCATCGTCGCCAGATTCTGCACCAGAATCGACAGGTGCAGATAATGCGCCAGTAGCGCAGCAGCACCCATCGCCATCGAGATTGAGAATACTCCAACTCCCAGCGGCAATAGCGCGGCCACAAGACTGCCGAAGGCCAGCAACAGCAGCAGGAGAGTTACCGGCATCGCGCGTTCCTCGGCATGGTCGACTTCATCTGCGCTGACCGCGCGAAGATCGAAGGTCAATGGCGCTTCGCCCGTAATCTCCAGTTTGATGTTGGGGTATTGCGGCCTAAGGTGACCTTCCATCGAGTCCGCGCTCTCCCGCAGTTTGGGGACCAACGCCTCGGCAGTTTCATCGTGCTGGTCGAACCCGACGATGATTAAGGCGCCGCCATTGTTCCCAGTGAACAGAGGATCTGGCCAATCCAGACTCGAGATGGCACCCGAAACTCCACGCACACTACGCAATGAACTGGTTAAGAAGGCCAATGCATCTGCGCCTTCTGCTGAATCCGGATCGGGAATACCGCTTATCACCAGAACCAGGGGGTGGGCGTACGGAGACTGGAAACGCTCCGCCAGTTCCAGATCAACTTTTCTGGATTCTGCGCCCTTGATCTGAACCGCTGTCTCCAAGCGGCGTTCGACTTTGTAGGAAAAGGGCAGCAGCGCAAGCGCGATGACAAACCCCGACATCGCCAACCAGAATCGGCGGCGGCCGGCATCATGGCCAGTGTTCAAGCTTGGCATTACCATGGAAGATCCACGCCGTTTACTGGTTCGTCCGAGAGCAATGAGACGATCTCGTTGATCGGGCACATCCATGGTACAGGGACAAACTGGATATTCATTGGGCTGCGGCCTTGAGCTTAGTTAAGATGTGGGGAACTGCCCGTTAAGCCCTTATCAATCGAGTGAAACCACGCGACGGCAGTGAAACGCCGCGTTTGCGTGGACTACTATTCCCTCGGGCTCAAGTACGATCGTCGGCAGAAAAGCTTCGCCGTAAATACCCGTTCCTCGAACTTGCCAAACGAACATATAAACCCTTTCCGACAGTGCGCGGGCAGGAACTATCATCTTCTATGTTTCGCGCCGACCCCGACATTCCGATTTTGCCATCGCGCGCTTTGGATTACATTCTGGAACAAGGGCTATATCGAGGCGATAAAGCTTTGTGACCAACAACATAAAAGGAAATAGGACGTCCATTCCTAAGCGCCGGTCGATGGAGCGAGGGCATTCTAAGCGGGGGAGTTTTGTCTTCCAATCGAATTGTCGCTAGCCAGAACTTGCGCAGAATAGGTAATAGGCGCCGTCAACAGTCCGCAGGTGGCAACGTTTTCGAGCGCCGGCATTGTAGACGCGACGTTGTCCCCGACGTGAACTCCGAACAGCACTCAATTATTCATATTTACTGATGAGTTAACAGATGTAGGCAATTTTGTGACGGTCAAAGCCTCCAAGAACCGCACGGTTCAATAGCTTTCGAGAACCGGCATGTAACAGGTTCCATATCAATCTCTTACAATCACCAAATTTCACCAAGTTTCAATAGGTGCTGGAATCTGGTTCGGGACCAGGGGTCGGAGGTTCAAATCCTCTCTCCCCGACCAATTATTTCCAAACACTTACAGCGGCAGTGAGGCCTTCAAAACCGACCCCCTGGTTTTGCACCAGATTTCACCAGGCACTCAAGAGTTCAGAGCCGCATAAACACTGCACTTCTTCTCTCGCACAGCATGCAGCACCGTCTACAAAATCGACCACAGTGCTGTGAGGTGCCCCCCGCTCCTGAGACAGTTTCCCGTTGCTACACTCGCAGTCGTTTTCTGAGTGAACCCTTCCCTTGAAACAGTGTGGCCGTTGTACAGGTTGCTACACTGTTTTGCTC
>JBARGS010000340.1:0-16194 GCA_049798495.1 Candidatus Korobacteraceae bacterium
CGCACATGTCGAACCGTAGCGGGCAGCGCGGCTTCGTTCTGGCCGCGATGGTAAACCGTGATCGCGTGTCCCTGATCCCCCAGTTGGCGAATAACAGCAGCCCCGATGAAGCGCGTTCCGCCGATCACAACAATGTTCATCGGTTAGAGGTATGCCTACTTCGTGGTGGCACTCTTCTCGCGCAGCACGATCGGCTTCTGATCGTAAGGCTCGATCGTCACCGTCAAATCCTTGCGAGCATCAAACTGCTGCTGAGTTATTGGTACCGACAGCATTACCGTACCCTTCTGTTCGGCGCTGGGCTGGATCTTCATCTCGACCTGCAGGGGCTGGCCATGGCCTTTCAGGTCCGGGTAGGCCATGAGGTAACGGTCGTAATCGCTCGCGGATGCAGCCTCATCTGACTGCTCAGCTTGATCGGTCTTGACACTCGCCTTGATGTCCTTGATGTACAGCGTCTTGTCGCCGACATTCCGCAACGTGACTTCGAGCAGAATCATCGGACTCGGCATGTTAGCCGGTTGGCTGAAATAGGCGGCGTCGATGCCGCCTTGCGCCACCGGCTTGGCGCGCTCGGTGTAGGCGATGACTGCGACGACGATCGCGACCAGCACGATGGCAATGGCGACTGGCGCCATGGGCGGAAGGGTGCGCTTGGCAGTGCCAAATTCATCGTAGGCAGAAGCCTGTGCAGGCTCGCTTTTCGGACTCCCGGGTTGGGGTGAATTCACGTTCTCAGACATGGGTGGACCTTCCTCTGGAAACGTTCTTCCTTATCTGACCACTAGCTGCTAAGCCCACTGATGTTTCATCGCTTTCCGAAACTCTTTTTCCGGCAACGTATTGAGCACATCGGCCGGCGTAAGCCACCCCCGGCGCGCCTGCAGAATGCCGTACTTGATCTTCTCAAAGTGCGAAGTGTGATGGGCGTCGGTGTTGATGACGATCTTCACCCCGCGCTCGCGCGCCATGCGCAGATGCACATCGTTCAAGTCCAGGCGATCGGGATAGGCATTCAGCTCCATCGCAACTTTGTTCTGCAGGGCAGCTTTCAGGATCGCGTCCATGTCGAACTGATAGGCGTCGCGGCGCAAGAGTAACCGGCCTGTCGGATGGCCCAGGATGGAGACGTTCTTGTTTCCGATGGCCCGCAGGAGCCGGTCTGTCATCTGCGCCGGTTCCTGATTGAAAGCCGAGTGTACGCTGGCCACGACGACATCCATCTGCTCCAGCACGGAGTCGGAAAGATCGAGCTCACCGTCGGCGAGGATGTCCACTTCGATTCCGGCCATGACGGTGATGCCTTGGATCTGCTCGTTCGCTGCGCGAATGCGCGCAATGTGCTCCACGGCGCGCTTGTCGTCGAGGCCATTAGCGAAGGCCAGGTTCTTCGAGTGATCGGTGATGGCGATGTACTTGTAGCCGCGCTGCTTGGCCGCCGCAGCCATTTCTTCGATGGTGCACTTGCCGTCGGTCTCGACCGTATGCATGTGCACTTCGCCTTGCAAATCGCCGACTGTGATCAGCTTGGGCAGGCGGTGCTCCGCAGCGGCTTCGATTTCGCCACAGCTCTCGCGCAGCTCCGGCGGGATGCAATCCAGCTTGAGGGCGCCGTAGATTTCGTCTTCGGTCTTGCCCGCGACCCGCTTGTTGTCGTCCAGGCGGAACAGCCCGTACTCACTCAGGGTGTATCCCATCTTCAGTGCGCGCTGGCGCAAGGTTACGTTGTGATTCTTGGAGCCGGTGAAGTACTGCATCGCCGCGCCGTAGGACTCTGGCGGCAGGGTTCGCACGTCGACCTGCATTCCGCTGCGCAGTTTGAAGCTGACTTTATTGTCGCCCTTGGCCAGCACCTGAAGAATTCCCGGGAAGCGGAGAATCTCTTCGATCAGCGCCGCGCGCTGCCCGTCGTCGACACAGCAGGGGCCGGTGATCAGAACATCGAGGTCGCCGACCGTCTCCCGGCCTCGCCGCAGCGATCCCGCCGGAGTGATCTTCTCGATGCCTTTGATGTGCTTCAAATGTTCCGTCAGCTTCTCCGCGGTGCGATCCGCTTCGTCCAGCAGGAAGCGGCCCGAGATGCGGCGATAGTCTTCAATCGCCTTCAGGATCTTCTGCTCGCTCTTTTCGCTCAAGCGAGGTAGTTCGCGCAGCTTGCCTTCGCGCGCCAGTTGCTCGACGCCGGCGAGGTCGCTAACCTGGAACGCACTCCACAGCAGTGCGATGGTCTTCGGTCCCAGCCCCTGGATCTTCAGCAGCTCCAGCATGCTCGGCCGGTACTTTTGTAGCAGCTCCTGATGCAGCGCCAGCTTGCCTTCGCGGTTGAGCTCCTGAATGTTCGCCGCCATGCCCTTGCCGATGCCGGGAATCTCCAGCAGCTTCTTGGGTTCGTCAATCAGTTCAGAAACTTGTTGCGGATATCCTTCCAAGGCTTCTGCCGCCCGGCGATAGGAGCGAATGCGAAACGAGTCGTCGCCATTGACCTCCATCAGGTCGGCGGTTTCGTAAAAGACGTGAGCGATAGTCTTATTGTCCAAGCGCAAGCACCTGTGCGGAATTGTAGCCTGTGCGGCGAAGTCGCGTTCAGCCGCCCTTCTTCGCCGCCGGAATATAGTACAGTTCGAAAGAGGCTCGCCAGAGATGTGTGGATCGCTGACCCGTTGTTGCTGACGCCTCGATGAAGAACCATGGTCGAACAAAAGTCCGTCGTGATTCGTCCCGCGCGCAATATTCTCGGCAGCCTGCGCGTGCCCGGTGACAAATCGATTTCGCATCGCTATGCCATGCTGGCAGCGCTCGCCGGCGGTCGCTCGCGCTTGGAAAATTTCGCGCCCGGTGCGGATTGCGCCAGCACACTGGGATGTGTGCGCGCTGTTGGTTGCAATGTCGAGCGTGACGAGGAGGGAAGTGTCGTCATCGACGGATTGAGCTCACAGCTTCTCCGGCCGAACGCTTCGCTCGACTGCGGCAACTCGGGCTCCACCATGCGAATGTTCTCCGGGATTCTCGCCGGGCAGCCATTCACCAGTACATTGATCGGCGACGAGTCCCTGTCCCGCCGGCCGATGAACCGCATCATTGAGCCGTTGACCCGGATGGGCGCGAAGATTCAAGCTTCAGCCGACGATCGCGCTCCGCTCGTGATCGATGGCGGAAAGCTGCGCGCGATTGAGTACCGTCCGCCCGTTGCCAGCGCGCAGGTGAAGACCTCGGTGCTCTTTGCGGGCTTGTTGGCTGATGGCAAAACCACAGTCGAGGAGCCGGCGCGTACACGCGATCATGGCGAATTGGCTCTCCGCGCCTTCGGAGCGGAAGTCGAACGCTCGCATAATTCCGTCAGTATTCAAGGCGGACAGGCATTACATCCGCTGGAAGCATATGTTCCTGGCGACATGTCCTCCGCGGCATTCTTTCTGTGCGCTGCGGCAATCTTCCCAGAATCGAATCTGGTGATCGACGGCGTGTTGCTGAACCCGACGCGATCCGCGCTGCTCGACATTCTCGCCGCGATGGGGTGCCGCGTTTCCATGGTGCGGGTGGAAGAGCAGCATGGAGAGCTGGTGGGGACGATCGCTTTAGTGCCGGGAACGGGTAGGCATGTGGCGATCTCTGGCGCGCTCACGGCGCTGCTGATCGATGAGCTGCCGGTGCTGGCCGCTATCGCTCCGTTCACGGCTGGAGGGCTGGAGGTGCGCGATGCCGGCGAGTTACGCGTGAAAGAGTCCGATCGGTTGAGCGCTGTAACCCAAAACTTGCAGGCGATGGGCGCCGAGGTGGAACAGACTGCCGACGGGTGGCGCATTCCGGGGAATCAGAAGTTGCATGGCGCAACCATCAACAGCTTCAATGATCACCGCATTGCGATGGCGTTTGCCATCGCTGCCTTGCGCGCAGAAGGCGAGACCGTTATTCAGAATGCCGAATGTGTCGCAATTTCCTATCCCGCGTTCTTTGAAGACTTGGAGAGATTGGTGGAGCGGTGATCGTGTTTTCTCGCGGGATCTCGTCCCAGGAGAGAATTGTCATCACGAGCGCAGCGAGGGATCTGCTTTCCTTTCCCAGCGCGAAAAGCAGATCCCTCGTGAGCTAAAGCTCACTCGTGATGACAAGCCCAAGGGAGAGCGCGCCTCCCGGCAACCGGGCGCTCGTGATGACAATCTCTTAGCTACGCAGATGTCGCAAGAAGTGTCCGCCGGCTCACTCCGACATCGCATAATCTTCTTCACGCCCAATCTCCGATACCTGAATGGTCGCTGCGCCGGCTTTCTTTAGCGCTTCATTCAACGGTCCAATCTGCGTGCTCTTGATCTGCGTCCACTCCGTGATGCTCGTCTTCGCCACGCGGTCGGCTTCCTGATAGAGCTCGATGACCTGCGCGGGAATGGTGCGGTCACTCGTTTCGACCACGCGTAGCGCCGCCGCCAAGCCGGTGTTGGCCGATTCCAGCCCCGCAATCGAGCCGGGACCGGTTTTCTCACCCTTCTCAATCCTGATGATGGCCGCCTCAAGGTTTGCAACCTGCGTCAGCAAGCGAATATTCTTCGGCGGAACTTTCGCCTTGACCTCCGCCAGCCGCTTCTTGACCGCGCCCATTTCGGCGAACGTCTTCCGGCTACTATGGATCTCGCCAAAGATTTCCAGGCCCAGTCGAAGCTGCTCGTTCAGCTCCGCGCTGGTGACCTGAGCTCGCGGATCCATCTGGACTTGCAGCGGCTGCGTGAAGCTGACGCCGTCGACGGTGAGCTTTATCTGATACGAACCCGGCGTTGCGCGCGGGCCACGCGGTGCACCGAAACCCTCTTCGTCGATCTCTGCGTTTGCTCCAGAGCTTCCCCAGCGCAAGTCCCACACGAAGCGATGAGAGCCTCCGTTGCTTTCAAGCACGGTGGGCTTCGGCAGCCAGCGCTCCGCAATCGCCAGCGGAGGATGTGGCGCCTCCTTCCTCGCGCCGCTCACAAATCGCCGGACCGGTTTGCCACTGCTGTCGAAGATTTCCAGAGTCACGTTCTTGGCGGTCGAACGCAGGTAGTAGTCGACAATTGCGCCGTCGGGTGGATTCTTAGCTGTGGGCTCTTCGGGCGGCAGAGGCGTTCCGAGAAAAACATCGTTGTCAACGCGAATTGCCGTCGTCGGCTTATATAAAACTGCATTTGCCGTTGACGCCTGCGGATTGATCTGGCGCAGTGGCGTGATGTCGTCCATGATCCAGAACGAGCGGCCATAGGTCGCCACGACCAGGTCATCGCCATGAATTGTCATGTCGCGAACCGAGGTGACGGGAAGATTCAATTGCAGCGATTGCCAGTGATCGCCAGCATCGAAGGACGCGTAAATCCCGAGCTCGGTTCCCGCGAAGAGCAGATTCTTGTTTTGCGTATCTTCTCGAATGGCGTTCACGAACGACTGACCGGCGATACCGTTGGCGATCGGCTGCCAGCTCTGTCCGTAATCGCGCGTGCGATAGATATACGGCTTCTGATCATCCAGGCGGTGACGATCGGCGGCAACGTAAGCGACTGCGGGATCGAAGCGCGAGGCTTCGATCATCGCGATCTTGCTCCAATCGCTGAGCCCCTTGGGCGTGACGTCCTGCCAGGACTTACCACCGTCGCGCGTCAGGTGGAGCAGCCCGGTATCGCTGCCCGCCCAGATTTCGTCAGCTTTCACCGGCGACGGCGCGATGCTGAAGACCACACCGAATCCGCGCTCCTTGGTGGTTTCATTCGTCGGCGGGCCGGCCAGCTTTGCAGTCGGGGCGTTCGTGGTGGCTCCAGTTAAATCCGGGCTGATCTGCTGCCAGTGCAGGCCGCCATCGGTGGTCTTCATCACGTACTGCGTTCCGAAATACAGCGCATTCTTCTCAACCGGCGAGAGCACCAGCACCGGCGTCCAGGGATCACGATACTTGCGATCGTTGATTTCGCTGGCGAAGTTGGGCATCGGCCACGGCGTGATGTCCTGGCTCAGCGAGGTGCGGCGGTCGAAACGCACGACACTGCCATAAACGCCACTGGCATAGAGAATGTTGGAATCGTTAGGATCGGGGGCCAGCCATCCGCTTTCGCCGCCGCCAACCATGAACCAGTCGCGGCCGGTGATGAAGCCGTGATCCGTGCGGTTGGGCACGCCGAGGCTTCCCGTGTCCTGCTGCGCGCCGTAAACGTGATAAGGAAATTCGTTGTCGGTGACGACGTGATAGAACTGCGCGGTCGGCTGGTTGTACCAGGTTGACCAGGTCTGCCCGCGATTCAGGCTGATGGTCGTCCCCTGATCGGTGCCCACAATCAGATTGGACGAGTTCTTCGGGTCGACCCAGAGCTGATGGTAGTCGTCCCCACCGGGCGCGCCGCGCACGATTGAGATCGTCCGGCCGCCGTCTTCCGAACGATAGAGCGCGATGTTGGGCATGTAAATCACATCTTGATTGTTCGGATCGATGGTGATGCCCATGAAGTACCATGCGCGGCTGGTCAACCGGGGATCGGCATTGAAGAGCGCCCAGGTACTACCGCCGTCATCGGAGCGATAGAGCCCGGACTTCTTGCCCGCATCGATCAGCGCATAGACGCGCCTGCCGTTCGGCGCGACTGCGACGCCCACGCGTCCCCAGTCGCCTTCCGGCAGTCCGTTGCCGGTGAGTTGTGTCCAGGTCGCACCGCTGTCGATGGAGCGATAGATTCCGCCGCCCGGGCCTTGCAGAGGCGCGTAAGTGCTCCATGGCGGACGATGCGTGCTCCAGGTTCCCGCGAAGAGAATGTTCGGGCTAAATGCGGCGATCGCGAGATCGGAGACGCCGACTTGTGATCCCTTGTCCAGGACGCGCTGCCAACTGGTGCCGCCATCGCTGGACTTGAAGACACCGCGCTCGTCATTGGGACCGTAGGCATGGCCCAACGCGCCGACGTAGACGACGTCAGGATTGTGCGGGTCGATGACGATGCGACTGATTTGCCGGGTGTCGTGTAAGCCGATGTTCTTCCATGTCTGGCCACCGTCGGAAGACTTGTAGACGCCATCGCCCGAGCTGAGCGCCGAACGGATATCCGATTCGCCCGTTCCCGCGTAAAGCACATCGGGAGCAGACGGCGCGACTGCGAGCGCTCCGATCGATGCGATGGGCTGGCCGTCGAACATCGGTGTCCACGTCACACCCGCGTCGGCGGTCTTCCAAACGCCGCCGTCAACCGAGCCGAAGTAGAACGTAACTCCGCCATCGGCGACGCCGGTAACGGCTGCCGCGCGGCCGCCGCGGAAGGGCCCGATCAGCCTCCATTGCAGGCTGCTGAAAAGGCTCGGCGGGACTGTCTGCGCGGCGGCGGCCATGTCCAGAAAAGATGCGATGAAAACTATAACGACGAGACGGAAAACACGTCTTACACAATGGTTCAATCGAGGTCCTCTACCTGCAAGATCTGTGCGAATAGATTACACTTTCGCGGGGCTGCTGGACGACTCGGCGCCTTGACGAAATAGGTGACTTATTGATGTCGATAACCCGTATAGTGCTTTCAACTTTACTCGGTATTCTTAGCTTCGGTTCTCAGCTTTCCGCACAACAGGTCAACACCCAGATTCTCACGGAGATGAAGTGGCGCAACGTCGGCCCATTTCGCGGCGGCCGCACCCATGCGATCTCCGGTGTTCCCAGCCAGCCCAACGTCTTTTACATGGGCGCGGTGAATGGCGGCGTGTGGAAGACCACCGACTCTGGCCGCACCTGGTACCCGATCTTCGACCATGAGCCGACTGGCTCCGTCGGGGCGATTGCGGTCGCACCTTCCGATCCGAACATTGTTTACGTTGGCAGCGGAGAAGGCTTGCATCGTCCCGATCTCTCCGTTGGCGACGGAATCTACAAGTCGACCGACGCGGGAGCGACTTGGACTCACCTCGGCTTGCGCGACGGGCAGCAGATCTCTGCGATGGCGGTCGACCCGCGCGATCCCAACCGCATCTACGTTGCAGTTGCCGGACATCCCTACGGACCAAATCCGGAGCGCGGCATCTTTCGTTCTACCGACGGCGGGCAGAGCTTTCAGAAAGTTCTGTACAAGGACGAGAACACTGGCGGCAGCGATGTTCAGATCGATCCCTCGAACCCCGATGTCGTTTATGCCACATTGTGGGAGGCACGTGAAGGGCCGTGGGAAAACGGCAGCTGGAATGGCGCCAACGGCGGCATCTTCAAATCGACCGACGGCGGAACCACCTGGCGCCAGCTTGCGGGAGGACTGCCCGCCGACATCGCCAAAGCCAATCTTTCGATTTCACGCAGCGATCCCAGGCAGCTCTTTGCCGTGGTCGGGAGGAAGAACAATGCGGTTGAGTTCTACCACTCCGGTGATGCTGGACAAACGTGGTCAACCGTAACCAGCGACCCGCGCCCGCAGGTCGACATTGGCGGCCCGGGCGGCGACCTGCCGACTCCGGCAATCGATCCCAAGAATCCCGAGGTCATTTACGTCACCAGCATTGTCACCTGGAAGTCGAGCGATGGCGGCAAAACCTGGGTTGGATTCCGCGGCGCGCCCGGCGGCGACGACTACCAGAACATCTGGATCAATCCCAACGATCCCAAGATCATTCTGCTCAGCAGCGATCAGGGAGCGATTGTCACGGTCAACGGCGGCAAGAGTTGGGGCTCGTGGTACAACCAGCCGACGGCGCAGCTTTATCACGTCAATGCCGATAATGCGTTCCCCTATCGCCTGTGCAGCGGGCAGCAGGAGAGCGGCTCGGTTTGCATTGCCAGCCGCGGCAACGATGGCGAGACCACCTTCCGCGACTGGCATCCCGTCGCCGCGGAAGAGTACGGCTATGTAGTGCCGGACCCGCTCGATCCCGACATCGTCTACGGCGGCAAGCTGACGCGCTACGATCGCCGCACCGCGCAGGGGCAGAACATTATGCCGGTGGCGTTGCGCAGCTCAGACTTCCGCGTGATTCGCACTGAGCCGATTGTCTTCTCGCCGCTCGATCCGCACCTGATGTACTTCGCCGCCAACACGCTGTGGGCCACGCGGGATGGCGGGAAAAGCTGGAAGCAGATGAGCCCCGACCTCACGCGCAAGACGTTTGAAGTGCCGGAGACGGTGGGCATCTTCCGCTCCGAGCCTTCGGCACGGCCGCGGCAGCGCGGCGTGATTTACGCGCTGGCGCCGTCGCCGCTGGACATCAAGCGCATCTGGGCGGGTACCGATGACGGCCTGATATGGCTTACGACCGACGGCGGCACGAACTGGGAGAACATTACGCCGCCGCAACTCTCCGCGTGGCAAAAGGTGTCAGTGCTGGAAGCCAGCCACACCGATCCGCAAACGGCTTACGCGGCGATCAACACCATTCGGCTCGACGATCTGCGGCCGCACATCTATCGCACCCGCGATGGCGGCAAGACGTGGACGGAAATCGTAAACGGCATTCCCGACAACGAGAACGTGAACAGTGTTCGTGAAGATCTCAAACGCAAAGGACTGCTGTTTGCCGGAACCGAGCGCGCGGTGTACGTCTCATTCGATGACGGCGACCACTGGCAGTCATTGCGCTTGAACATGCCAGCGACCTCGGTTCGCGACGTGCTCATTAAAGGCGACGATCTCGCCGTCGGCACACATGGCCGGGGCTTCTGGATTCTCGACGACATCACGCCGCTGCGGCAGCTCGACGACAACATCATCGCGGGCAACGCGTATCTGTTCGCTCCGGAGCTCGCGTACCGTGTGCGCTGGAACACAAATCCCGACACACCGCTACCGCCCGACGAGCCTGCCGGACAAAATCCTCCGGATGGAGCGATCTTCAACTATTACTTGAAGAGTTCTTCTTCCATGCGTGTAACGCTTGAGATTACCGACAGCTCTGGCAAGACCGTTCGGCGCTTCTCCAGCGCCGATCCGGTGCCTCCGCCCGATCCCGAGCTCAGCATCCCGTCGTATTGGCTACGGCCGCCGCAGACGTTGTCGAGTGCCTCCGGCTTTCATCGATTCGTCTGGGACATGCACTACGCGCCGGTGGCGGGAATCAGGCCGGAATATCCGATCGCGGCGGTTTACGAAAACACCGCGCCTGCTCCGACTTCGCCGTGGATCATGCCGGGTAAGTACACCGTCGTGCTGACGGTCGATGGCCAGAGGTATTCGCAGCCGCTGGTGGTGGAGATGGACCCGCGGGTGAAAACGGCAAGCGCAGACTTGCAGCAGCAGTTCGATCTTTCGAAGCAACTTTACGAAGACTTGCTGCAGGTGCAATCGCTCGCCCTGAAGATGCCGGCCATCCGCGCTCAGTTGAAAGCGATGCGCGCAAAAGCGGTTGGCGACGAGGCTGCGAAGCTCGATGGGGTCAGCAAGAAATTGGATGAGCTGGTGGGCACGGAGGAGGAAGAAGAGGAAGGCGCGCCGCGACGCGGACCGCATCATGGAACGCTGACTGCGCAGCGTGCCTCTTTGCTGCAGTTGCTGACTACGCTGCAGGAGGTGGACATGGGGCCGACAACGCAGGCGGCGGCAGCCGTGCCGAAGTTGAATCAGTCCACCACGGCGTTGTTGCAACAATGGCAGCAGTTCGAGAGCAGCCAGCTCAAGCCGTTGGGGATTCAGCTGTAAGGATGCGATATCGCCAGCACAGATCGAGACAGCAGGTCCCTCCACTCGGACTAAAGTCCTCGGTCGGGATGACAATCTCGATTGTGGCTCGAGGATGCAGCTCAAACTGCACCGGTTCAAAGTACGCTGACTCTGATTTTGTTCGGCCCTGTCATACCAACAACGCCTCTGTGATCTCCAGCCACTCTTCCTCAAGCGCTCGCTGCGAGGGACTCTTACCCGCGCGTCGATACCAGTAGGCCGCGTTTGAGGCATCGCCCTCTTTGCGATGAAGATAGGCGTGGACCCACGAGCCTGCCGGTCCTTCATCCTCTTGCGCGGATTCATGGGCGCGCGTCCAGTCGCCCTTTGCATCCCACCACAGAGCAGTCAAAGCGAAGCTGAGCTTGCTGGGCGGCTCCTGGGCGATCAGGGAATCGCGAAATTCTTGTAACGTCATGAGCAATAGATTATCGCGCATCCCTGCGACCGCAAGAGTCAGCAGCGAATCCTCAGCCTCTGGAATCCGATAGACAAACGTACTCGCAAATCTCACATCCAACTCCGGACAGGGAGTTGGGGAGTGCCATGGAGTCTATGTCAGCGAGGTCGAGCGCCAAGCACTACCTTTTAGCAGCGATGATGATCTGCGTGCTTGCCGCTTTGGCATCGGCGCAGCAACTTGGCGATCAGCAACTCTCATCGTATGCGGGACAAAACGTTTCCCAAGTGGAGATTGCCGGCCAGCCCAGCGTCAGCTTCGATGAGGTACGGCCGCTGCTCTCGGTGCATCCGGGGCAGCCGCTCGAGGTTAAGGAGGTCAACGCCAGCGTCAGCGCGCTGAAGGCCCGATTTCATGGAGTTCGCGTCGATGTCGAGCCCGAAGCCGACGGCGTGCAGGTGACGTTCATTCTGCAGCCCGCGATGTATGTGGGCATGTACGAGTTTCCCGGAGCGCTGAAGGAATTCACCTATCCGCGCTTGCTGCAAGTAGCCAACTACAACGCGCAGTCTCCCTATTCCGCCGTCGATGTGCAGCAGGCGCAGGACGCGCTGGAGAGATTCTTCCGGCAGCAGGGTTATTTTTTGGCGGAGGTTCGGCCTGAGGTGGTTCCCGACCCGGCCCATGGTTTGGTGAATGTGGTTTTTCACACCGATCTTGGCATCCTGGCCAAGTTTGGCAAGATCGAATTGCGGGGCGCCACTCCGCAAGAAACGCAGTACCTGCAGCACAAGCTTCGCACCCTGATGGCGCGGCTGCGGGACGAATCACTGAAAACAGGGATGCACTATTCGTACGGCCGTTTGCAGCGGGCCACGCGCCGTATGCGAACGGAGCTGATTAATCAGGATTATCTTTCCGGCACGGTCAAGCTCGTCTCGGCGCAATACGATCCCAATGCCAATCGCGCCGACATCGTTTTCGAAATTATGGCCGGTGAAGTGGTGAAGGTCCGGACCGCAGGCGCTCACATGTGGACCCGGACCGCGCGCAACCTGATCCCGATGTACCAGGAAGGCGCGGTGAACGACGAACTGATCCGCGAGGGACAAAAGAACATTCAGTCGTACTTTCAGTCGAAGGGATACTTCGACACCAAGGTCGACGTGAATGTAGCGAAGAGCGACGCCGGCACGTCGATTGTTTACGACATTCACCGTGACGGCCGCTTCAAGGTGGACGCGATTTCATTCCAAGGCAACCGGCGCTTCAGCAGCAAGGAACTTCAGTCGCACGTTTCCGTAAGCGAGGGGCATTTCTTTTCGCACGGCAAGTACAGCGACGCGCTGGTGCGTACCAGCGTTAAGAACCTGCGCGACACCTATCGCGCGGCGGGGTATAGCCAGGCGGAGGTCGTGCCGCAAGTCAAACGCAACAATGGCAACATCGAGGTCACCTTCCGCGTCACCGAAGGGGCGCTGGATACCGTCCGCGACCTGCGGATCGAGGGAAACGCCACACTGCCGGAAGTGCAGTTTGCGCCGCACGGCCTGAACCTTGGCCCGGGCAAGGCCTATTCGCAAGATCTGGTCGCCAAGGACCGGAATCAGATTGTGGCGCGGTATCTGACACTGGGGTACTTGAATGCGGGCTTTCGCGCCAGCGCCAAGCCTGTGCCCGGCAGTCTGCATCAGGTTGACGTGGTGTACCAGATTGAGGAAGGTCCGCAGGTCATAACCGCGACTGTGGTGACCGATGGCCGGTTGCACACGCAGCAATCGATGATCGACAGGCAGCTGCGAGTGCGATCGGGACAACCGCTGAGCGAGAACAACATGCTGCTGTCGGAATCGCACCTGTACGACCTGGGCATCTTCGACTGGGCCCAGGTCGATCCCAAGCGCGCCATTACCGATCAGCACGATGAAGATGTGGTGGTGAAGGTACACGAAGCGAAGCGGAATTCCATCGTCTATGGATTCGGCTTCCAGGTGGTGAATCGCGGCGGCAGCGTTCCCAGCGGAACCGTCGCGGTGCCGGGCATTCCTCCGGTGGGACTGCCCAAGAATTTCATCACCAGCGAGAAGACGTTCTGGGGGCCGGAAGGCACGTTTGAATACACGCGGCGCAATGTGCGAGGGCGGGCGGAGTCGTATACCTTCAGCGCTTATGCCGGACGTCTGGATCAGCGCGGCAGTTTGACGTACACCGATCCCTATCTGTTTGGCAGCAAGTGGACGGGTAGCGCATTGTTATCGGCCGAGCACAACAGCCAGAATCCCATCTTCACCGCGCGCCTGGGAAATGTGGGATATCAGATACAGAAGCCGCTGAACAAGAAGAAGACGACCAACATTTTCTTTAAATATAACTTTCAGGAGACGCGGATCACGCAGCTGCTGATTCCTGACCTGGTGCCGCCGGATCAGCTCAACGTTCACCTGTCCACGGTGTCGGCAAGTTTCATACACGACACGCGCGATAACGTGCTCGACGCCCATCGCGGTTTCTATGAGAGCTATCAGATTGGAGTCAACCCGGCGTGGCTGGGCTCCAACTTCAGTTTCGCGCAGTATCTCTCGCAAGACGCGTACTACAAGGACGTGGGGAAGGGAATCGTCTGGGCCAACAGTCTTCGTATCGGCCTGGAGCAGGGTTACGCCGGCAGTGAAGTACCGCTGAGCCAGAAGTTCTTCTCCGGCGGCGGCAGCACACTGCGAGGCTTCCCCCTGAACGGAGCGGGCCCGCAGCGAGTGATCGCGGCCTGCGGCAATCCGAACGATCCGGCGACGTGTTCGAAGATCACGGTTCCTGAAGGCGGCAACGAACTTCTCATCATCAACAGCGAGCTGCGCTTTCCGCTTTCCTTCATCAAAGACGGCTTAGGTATTGCGACCTTCTACGATGGCGGCAACGTTTTTCCCGACATCGGATTCCACGATTTCACTTCGCTTTATAGCAATTCCGTCGGCATTGGTTTGCGCTATGCCACCCCGGTTGGCCCCATCCGCATTGACATTGGTCACAACTTGAATCCGGTTCCCGGCATCTCATCGACACAGGTCTTCGTTACTCTGGGACAGGCGTTCTGATTATGGCGATTCGGGACTTCAATCTTCCTCCGTATGAGCCAGGGGGGCCGCAGCTTGTTCCCCCTCGCCGTTCGCCAGTATGGAAGAGAGCGGTTACCTGGATTCTGGCAGCTCTGACTTTCTTGATACTTCTCGCGTTTGTTGCTGTCCTGGTTGTGCTGCATAGTGCTCGATTCCACACTTACGTTGTGCAAACGGTGGAGCAGGAAGCTTCGGCATCGCTGAACACTCGAGTGACGCTCCAGAACTACGCGCTTCATCTGCCGGCGTTGCGGCTCGATCTCTACGGGCTGACGGTGGACGGGGTTGGGCCGGGAGCGAACGCGCCACTGTTGCAGGTGGACCACATCGGGCTCGGCGTGCGTGTGATCTCCGTGTTTCATCGCCAGTGGAATCTGGACGAGGTTGCGGTCGACCGGCCGGTAGTTCACGTAATCGTCGATCAGGCGGGGCACAACAATCTTCCCCACCCGCAGCCCAGCAACTCAAACACAAACATCTTCGATTTGGCGGTTCGCCACGTTCTGCTGGATCGCGGCGAGGTTTATTACAACGATCGCAAGAGCCTGCTCGATGTTGATCTGCGCGATCTGCAGCTTCAGTCCAGCTACGATGCGGCGGACGGCGGGCGTTATTTCGGAAATCTGTCCTATCGCGATGGTCACCTGCAGTATGGAACCTACGCGCCGATTCCACACGATCTCCAGGCGCAATTTGACGCGCGCCGCGATCGCTTCGGCTTAAACAATGTGCTGCTGAAGAGCGGCAACTCCCAGGTACGGCTGGATGCGTCGCTGGAGGACTACAGCAGCCCTAAGGTTCACGCAACCTACGCGATTACGCTAGACGGCGGAGAGTTGCGCGCGGAGCTGAAGAATCCATCGCTGCCTGCGGGCACTGTGATTACCGAGGGTACAGCGGATTACGTGAGCGTGGTCAATCGCGCTGTGCTGGATACGACGACAGTGGCGGGGCGGCTGTCGAGTTCCGGGTTGCAGTTCCGCACGCCATCCTTGCGCACGGATCTTCGTGATCTTGCGGCGAACTATAACCTCGCCAACGGCAATGCCGCAGTCAGCGATCTTCGCGGGAGGATTCTTGGCGGTCAGCTTAGCGGGTCAGCCACGCTGCGCGATATTTCCGGAAAATCGCAGGGACACGTTGCGGCCGCGGTGCGGGGAGTTTCACTTGCAGACCTGAAGGTATTGGCGAACGCCAGCGGACTGAAAGCCATCGCCATCACCGGCAGAGTGAATGCCGATGCCGATGCGAACTGGAGCGGGAACGCGAACGACCTGGTTGCGCGGGTCAACGCGACTGCCAACGGGAACGTGAAGCCGGCCCGGCAGAATGGAGCGCAGGCGATTCCGGTCGATGCCGTGATCCATGCGCGCTACGCGAATGCCAACCAGACCATCGCGCTCGACCAGAGCTTTGTCCGCACGCCCCAGACTTCGATCAACGCAAACGGGACGGTCAGCAATCACTCCGTGCTCCAGGTGCAGGTTCGCGCCAATGATCTTCATGAATTGGAGACGCTGGCGGATGTTTTCACCACTCCGACTCCGGGGCAGCCGGCGCCCACACCACTGGGACTTTCCGGAACTGCGTCATTCAACGGAACGGTTCGCGGATCAACCAGCGTGCCGCAGATCGCGGGACAGCTGAACGCGAATAACGTGACTGTGCGCGGCTCGTCCTTCCGGATGCTGCGCACAGGCGTACAAGCCAGCCCATCGCAGGTGAGCCTGCAAAACGGAGTGCTCGAAGTGGGCCGGCAAGGCCGCGCGACCTTCAATGTGCAGACGGGCCTGCATCAGTGGAGCTATACGCCTGCGAGTCCGTTTGTTGTGAACCTGACGGCTTCGCAGCTTTCGATTGCCGAGCTGGCCAAAGCCGCGAATGCCAGCGTGCCGGTTACCGGAACCCTGGATGCGAACATTGCTGTGCATGGGACGCAGCGTAATCCCATCGGGCAGGGGCACGTCGATCTCAAGAACGCGAGTGTCGAGGGCGAGCCGATCCAGGTAGCCGATGCTCGCTTTCAAGGCACCGGCGATGAGGTTCATGCGAACTTGAA
>JBARGS010000341.1:0-5166 GCA_049798495.1 Candidatus Korobacteraceae bacterium
GCGGTAATCGTCCAACCGCTGCTGGTAGCGGGAGACTCGATCTTCAGGAGACAGCACCTCGATCACGGCGACGGGCGGTTGCATCAGAACACCCTCATAGGGAGCGTTGAGAGGAAGTATTGCGAGATCGGCGATGCGCACCCGCGTGGGCGACACCCGCATTCGAATCTCCGGGCAGACCTCTAATTTGCATTGTTCCTCGAACTTCGCCAGCCACTTGATGAAAAACGCCTGCGTAATCGAGTGTTCTTTCTCGCCCACGTTGCGTTCCTCCAACTCGCCGTCCACGTAATCGCAGTCCGGTTCGTAATCTGTGTGGAGATAAGCGTCGAGCGATACCTGAGTGGTTGCCATGACGAGCGCTCCTGAGGAGCAGTTTACCACCCCCGTCTTGGGCGGGGTTCGCCGTAATTAGGGACTGGGAGTAGCGTCGCTCGACAAACCGCACTCCCCCGCAGGATCATTTCTAACTGTAGGTGATCAACTCATGTCGACCGACAGCAAGCACTCCACTCGCACCGAGAAAGACTCCCTCGGCCACAAAGAAATTCCCGGCCATGTCTACTACGGCATCCAGACCGCGCGGGCGGTGGAGAACTTTCCCATCAGCGGACTGCGTGCGCATCCCACGCTGATTCGTGCCATCGCCATGGTGAAGGAAGCCGCTGCGCTGGCCAATCGCGAACTCGGCCTGGTCGACAAGAAGACGGCCGACGCGATCATCGAGGCTGCCAAAGAAGTTCAGCAGGGCAAATGGGACGAGCACTTCGTGGTCGACGTCTTCCAGGCGGGCGCGGGTGTCAGCTTTCACATGAACAGCAATGAGGTGATCGCGAACCGCGCCGCTGAGTTGCTGGGCGGCGCACGCGGCGAGTACAAACACGTTCATCCCAACGATCACGTTAACTACGGCCAGTCCACCAATGACGTCTTCCCTACCGCCATGCGCCTGGCGACGCTGCTGGAGCTGGAGAAGCTGTACAGTGCCCTCGACAACTTCGTCGCCGCACTGGCTGCGAAGGGCGAAGAGTTCCATCACATCTTGAAATCGGGCCGTACCCACATGCAGGACGCGGTTCCCATGCGACTCGGGCAAGAATTCACGGCTTACGCCGGCGCCATCAAGCGCGCCGAGAAGATGATCCGGGAGCAGTCGGAGTTACTGCGCGAGATTGGGCTCGGTGGATCGGCGGTGGGCACCGGCATTAACACCCATCCCGATTACCGGCACAAGGCGATTGCCGAGCTGTCCCACATTGCGGGACAGAAGCTGCACGTCGTCGACGACATGCGCTACGCCATGCAGTCGAACCTGGCGATGTCCAGCGTGAGCTCGGCGCTGCGCAACCTGGCGCTGGAGGTCATCCGCATCTCCAACGATCTGCGCCTGCTGTCGTCGGGACCCAACACCGGCCTGGCCGAAATCAACCTGCCCGCGCTGCAGCCGGGTTCGTCGATCATGCCGGGAAAGATCAACCCCGTAATGCCAGAGCTGGCGGCGATGGTTTCCTTCCAGGTTGTCGGCTATGATACGGCGGTGGCGCTGGCAGTACAGGCAGGGCAACTCGAACTGAACGTCATGATGCCGACGATGGCGTATAGCGTGCTCATGTCGATCACCATCATGACCAACATGCTGCGCCAGTTTACTGATTTCTGCATCAAGGGAATCACCGTCAACGAGCTGCGCACGCAGTATTACGTGCAGAGCACGGTCTCGCTTGCCACAGCGCTGAATCCCTATATCGGTTACGCCAAGGCGGCGGAGATCGCAAAGGAGTCGGTCAAGACCGGCAAGTCGATCATCGAAATCGCACGCGCACGCGGCGAGCTGTCGGAAGAGCAAATCAAGGAGATCCTCGACCCGTCACGCATGACCGAGCCGGTTGCGCCGACGGCGGCGGCCAAGGACCGCGAAAAGCTCAAGGGCAAAGGCTAAGGAGCCCGTGGTCGCTGCTATACCGCGACCGGCACATGAATGGCCACCTCGATTGCCGGCGGATGTAGCAAGGTATTGTGGATCAGGCAGCGGTGCACAGCATCCTCGAGCCCCTTCAGATGATTCGCGTCTAACTCGCCGGGGATATCCAACTCGATCTTGAAATTGTCGAGACGAAATGGCCCCTTGACCTTGTCGGCGGTGATTCGCGCCCTCACGCCGTCTTGCAGAATATGATTTCGCTTTAAATAATCCACCGCATAGTAAGCCGCGCATGAGCCCAATGATGCCAACAGCAACTCCGGAGGCGTCATGCCCTCGTCGTAGCCATTACTTTCGGCCGGCTGATCGCAGATCACGGTATGCTGCCGGGCTTTGATCTCGAACTGCACCGCTCCCAGATGTTCCACAAGTACTTCCATGGTCCCCTCCCGATCTGATCGACCTCGATGACGACATCAGGCGACTACGGCCAAAGCCGCGTCCAGATAGTTACGAACTTTCTCCCGCGCCCGATGCAGGCGCGACTTCATTGCGGCAATTGATATACCCAGCTTGGCGGCAGTCTGCTCACCAGAGACTTCCTCCACATCGCGCAACTGGTACACCGCGCGCTCCTCCGGAGGCAGCGCGTCAACCGCTTGCCGGAGTAACTGCTTCATCTGCTGTCTTGCCGCCTGCAGGTCGGGAGCCTCGCCCTCGGCTGCGAGTTCCGTCCCCTCCGCTTCCATGACCGATAGCTGCATGATGGGAAGCAGCGCCTCACGTTGTTTCAGCTGCCAGCAAACGCGCCGCCCGATCTGAGCCAGCCAGGATTGAAACGCCGATGACTCGCGCAATTGATCGAGGTTGCGGTACGCCTTCAGCAGCGCCTCCACCAGAACGTCCTCGGCGTCCTCGCGGTTGCCGCAAACGCGAATCAGTTGGCGATAAACAGCGTCCTTGTGTTCCCTGGCTAACGCCTCGAAATCCATGATGGAATTCTGGCATTTTGCGTTCCGTTCATGAATGGCAATGCGCACCTGTCTCTGTGACGGACGTCGTGTTGGACTTGCCGTCCCGGTTCCACGGCATCCGGGCAAGCAGAATGCCCATGCCGCAGATATTGGTCGCACCGGCAAAGGTCAGGCCAGCGCCTACGAACATCGCCAAATAGATCCACTTCGCGTTGACCAGCAGCGAAAGCAGCGTCGCCAGCAGGACGATCAGCCCAGCGCCGAGCCTGACTTGCCGTTCCAGTGTCCATCGACACGGAACGCAACTTACGAGCGGCAGCCCCGCTTTTTTCCAGGCCACCGTCCCGCCGGACAGCACCGACACAGGTTGGCGCGCCTCAAGCCATCCGGCGACGATGGCAGCGCGAGTGCCTGCCTCGCAGACCAGAACGACAGCTCCCTCGCCGATATTGGCTGTCCGCATCTCCACTTGTTCCATGGGTACATTGACGGCGCCCGGGATGTGGCCGGCGGCAAACTCCGCGGCGGAGCGAACGTCGATCAGTTTGCCGTGGCCGGTAGAATCCGCACGAAGTCTCTCCCCAGTAATGGTAGAAACCATATTTCTTTCCCTCTACTCAGGAAGAGCGGGGATTCGAGGAAAAGGATTCAAGGAAGAAAGAGGAAAACCGCCTATACGAAAGGGGAATAGCCGCTTGACCGCCATTCGAGAGAAATAGCCGACAGCTGAGAACTGACGGCTGACGGCTGATTACTGACAGCTGATAACTGATAGCTGATAACTGACAGCTGATAACTGACAGCTGATAACTGATAACTGATAGCTGACAGCTGACAGCTGACAGCTTGCCAGCTTCACTTCTGGTAAATCACCTTCCCTGCCCGAATCGTGTAATCCACCTTGGCGAAATTCCGCACGTCGGCTGCGGGATCGGCGCTGAGGACGACCAAATCGGCGGCGTCGCCCTCGGCTATTTCTCCCGTGTGTCCGGCCTTGAAGAAGGTTGCTGGATTCTTGGTCAAGGACGCCAGAATGTCGCGCCACGTCATTCCGCTCTTGGCCATCAGGAGATATTCTTCCGTGGTGTCGTAACGGTGCTGATAGCCAACATCGGTGCCGAACAGGATGGTTCCGCCCTGATCGAAATAAGTCTTGAGTTCATTGACGCCGGCCTGAACAAATCGCTGCTCAGCGGCAGCTGACGTGTGTTCCTTCTCCGCCTCGACCTCCCACAATGTCAGAGTAGGAATCAAGGCGGTATGCTGCACTTTCATGCGCGCCAGTTCTTCGCTGGTGTATTGCCCCTCGCCGGGGATGGTATGCGCCAGCACATCCACGCCTCCAGCCAGGGCGTTGTCAACGCCAACATGATTTTGCGGATGCGCGAAAACGGGCTTGCCCTGCGCGTGGGCCACACCGACAGCCGCCTTGACGACACCCTCAGGCATGTTAATCACGGGATTCTCCCCCTGATACGAGCCGGTGAACAGCTTCATCGCATCCGCGCCACTAGCCAGGTCTTCGATGGCAAGCGCTCTGGCCTCGGTCGGAGTGCCGGCCTGCGGCAGGTTGGCATTCTTCGGCAGGTAGCTGGGAATGCCGTTCTTGGGAAAGATGTCGGCAGCCATGAAAATCCTTGGGCCGGCCAAGTCGCCGTCCGCGATGCGGCCCCGCAGCCCGCCCGTGCTCATGGGATTGGAGCCGAGGTCGAATACCGTTGTGAAGCCCCACCTCGTCAGCATCTCCTGCATGTGCGGTTCGAGCTGACTGGCGCGCGCGCTTGCGGCGTTGTTCCAGACGTCTTCCGTGAAATGGACGTGACTGTTCCAGAAGCCCGCCGTGATCGCCTTGCCGGTGCAATCGATAACTGTGTCCGATTCAGGTATCTTCACCTCGCCGCGTTTTCCAATTTCCGCGATCTTGCCATTGTGAACCAGCACCACAGCGTCTTCGACCGGCGTGGCAGTCGGTGAGGCATAGAGCGTCGCTCCCACCAGAGCGAGGTCGGGCGCCCCGGAGTTCTTGTTCTTGCAGGACGTGAGCGTGAGAGCAAAGAGAAGCGCTAACGCGATAGAGCCAAACGCTGAAAAGCAACAAGAGTGAGGCTGTTGAGCACGCATGCTTCAATGATACGAGCAACGCGCGGCTCCTTGTTCGCGCTAGAAGGCCCAGCGCAGCAACGTCGCGCCGGAGGTAAATCCCGCGCCCACGGCAGCCAGCAGTACCAGATCGCCCTTCTTCAGCTTCCCCTCTTCCACGGCAGTGTGCAT
>JBARGS010000342.1:0-14740 GCA_049798495.1 Candidatus Korobacteraceae bacterium
ATGCCTTGCCGATGGGCGCCGGCCAAGATGCCTGAGAAAGATCAACAGTTGAGACCACGTGGCGGAGGGAGGTGGATTCGAACACTCGATACTGTTGAGTGGCTCTCTCGGGGACGAGTTGCAGGATTCGAGTATCTTCGGTGACCAAGGGCCCTGCGATTAGGCGGCCCTTTCAACATTTGGTACAAGTCGACGAGAGTGGCTTCCAATGAAGCTTTTGGCGACTGCTTAAGCCTGCCTTCAGGTTGATCTAATTAGACTAAGATCGCCTACGACTCAGCAGCAAAGCCCCTCGACGCATTATGGGTCCGTGGAGCGTTTTGTCTTTCTTAGCAGCCTTCTGGGGAAGTGTGCAGAGGCGGCGAGGACGAAGTCCGACGGGCGCACCTCGTGATCACGATCGCGCCAGGACGCTGCCTGGCAAATGATTGGTCCTAGGTGAACACGGTCACCTACGCCACCGTACTGGCGAGAGGAAAGGTCAGATTCGATGAGTATTCATCTCGTAAATCCTAGCGACAATTCTTTCGGTACGGCCGTCATTACGCCAAGATGGTTGTTTGTCCTCGCGGCGGCGACACCTCGAGCAGCGGGAGATCCAATTCTCGTCGATGAGTCCCTGGAACAGATTGTGCCGGCAACCATCATGCCGGGAGACATTGTCGGCATCAGTGTGCATACAGGCAACGCTCTGCGTGGGTATGAGGTCGGCCGGATGGCGCGCGAGCGCGGGGCCTGGGTGATCTATGGTGGCATTCACGCTACGCTGTATCCCGAAGAGGCCTTGGAATGCGGTCACGCTCACGTCGTCGTGAAGGGCGATGGCGACGTTGCTTGGGGCAAGGTCGTGGCCGATTGCCTGGCGGGCAAGCCGGACAGGATTTATGAGGGCGGACGAATTGAAGGTAGCCAGTTCTTGGCCGCGCGATGGGACCTTATGCCGCGCGATAAGTACATGTGGGCATCGGTCCAGACGATTCGCGGATGTCCGAAGCATTGCTCGTTTTGCAGCGTCTGGCGAACCGATGGACAAAAGCCGCGACAACGCCAGCATCAGAGTGTGGTCGACGAAATTGTTGCTCTGCGCCGCATTGGTTTTCGATTTATTGCCTTGGCCGATGACAACTTCTATCCGGTGACGTTGACCGATCTGCGGCTGGCCCGCGAGCAAGACAATACCGCCAAACTTGAAGAGTTGACCGCGATCCGTGCAGAGCGTTTCCAGCTGATGGAAGCGCTGGCCAAGCTGCCCAAAGACATGGTGTTCTACACCCAGATCACGATGGAGGCGGGTGAGGACGGCGAATATTTGGATGCGATGCGTAAGGCCAATATCAAGGGAGCCCTGGTGGGCGTCGAGGCGGTAACCCCGGAAGGACTCAAGGCCGTCTTCAAAGATTTCAACTGCTCAGGCGAGGCTCTCGCGAAGCAGTTGCTGACCTTCAAAGAGCATGGCGTCCACGTACTTGGTTCTTTCATCTTCGGTCTCCCGACAGATAAACCGGCCACCTTTGATGCAACCGTAGAGATGGCGTTGAAGGCCGGCATCACCTTTGCTCAGTTCGTTATGATGACGCCATTTCCGGGAACTGTGGATTTTATGCGCTGGGAAAAAGAGCAGGCAAACAATCCTAGGCTGGTGGGCGATGTGCCGATTACTCGGTACTGGCTGATTCCAACGGACATTCGCCCCAAGATGTTTACGCCGCATCCCTCGATGAGTTCGGATGAGATTCGGGAGCGCACACAGAAGGTTTGGGACAGATTTTATAACTGGAGTGCTATCTGGCAAAGGTCATCCTGCACTCCGACTCTGCGAGCCAGGGTCGCTTTTGTGTTCCTGTCGAAGCTCTATCGGCAGATGTATGCGGGAACTGGAATTTCGACCGATAGCGCCCGCAGGAAGAAGTCGAAGACCTGGGCCCGATGGATGGCCAGACTGTGTAGGAAGCTGTTCCAGGCAAAGCCAATGCCGGGGCTCCAATCGCCAGCGTGGGAACTTGTGTTGGTATCTCCCCTACTACGTCGTCCGGCGCTCGCGCGTCTTCCAGAAAATTGACAAATCTTTCAGGTTCTTGCGCTCGCGCTAAAAACCGCCCCCTTTCAGTGAGGGATACAAACGATTCTACGCCCGTTGTTTTGGTTTGTGATCTGAGGGGTTCGACCCCTTTCGGGGTAGAACCGGTTCCGCGGCCACCATAGGGCTGCCACCGTGGAGGAATAGTTGAGAGCTCGCCATGATCACCACCTGTATTTGGCGTGAAAACCCACATGTCACCCTGGTAACAGGGCAAAATACAAGGAAACCTAAGCGGCTGAATATAATCAGGTTACAAAAAGCGTATCAAGAGTTCGAATTCACCTCCCTCCGCCATGTAGTCTCAAGTGCAGAGAAATTCTGCCACCTTGTCCGTCAAATACGCGAAAAGGGCCGGGTTTTCGCGAGCTTACCGCTTCGTAGCGCCTTGGTGATCCCCTGAGAAGATAGCGGATCAAAAGCCATTGCCGCGTCTCCGGCAGCCACCCAACCGCACCCGCCCATGGGTTGCAAAATATGCGACTGCGCGCCAAAAATCATGGGCGGCCCTTGTGCTCGCGCGTTCTCGATGCGCCGCCTGGTGTGTACGCTTTCTCCCAGCAGGAGGTTCCAGCGGGCGACGCTTTTCAGGTCCATCTCGCGGTCAGGTCCGTATCGCTCATCCAGGCCACAACCGCGGCTCCGTTGGGCACGCTTGCCGAATACCACCACCCGCTCTCAGCCGCTTCAATCAACGTGTCCCATTCATTCTCCGCTTCGAAGCGAACGAAGACGCCTGCGAGCCGATCGCTGGGACAGATTCGGGCGCCGCGCTGCCTGGTGAAGCATGCCGCCTGCCTTACTTGACTTCGCTGCTGTCGCGACCCAGAATGATCCACAAGGATTTTTCATAGTCGGCGTCTTCATTCCAAGCCTAATTAGTAACCAAGGAGACCAGCATGAAGCGACTCACCTTTTGCATGGTGCTGCTTGTGGGCGTGTGCGCCGCATTCGTGCCACCAGCGGTTGCCCAACATGAGCATTCCGCGGGCGATCCGAGCAAACTCGGCAAGGTGAGTTTCCCCGTTTCCTGCGAACCATCGGTTCAACCGCAATTCAGCAGCGCGGTGGCGATGCTCCATTCCTTTTGGTACGAGAAAGCCAGCGATACCTTCGCTGCTGTAGCGCAAAAAGATCCCACGTGCGGCATGGCGTACTGGGGAATTGCCATGACGTACTACCATCCGATCTGGCAAGCGCCCGGGCCGGCTGACCTGAAAGCGGGCGCGGCGGCTGCGGAAAAAGCAAAGTTAGCCGGCGCCAAGACGCAGCGAGAACGGGACTATATTGCCGCTATCGAGACGTTTTATACCGACGCCGACAACCTCGACCACCGTACTCGCGCACTGGCTTATGAAAAAGCCATGGACCAGCTTCAAGCGCGCTACTCTGACGACCATGAAGCGGCCATTTTTCATGCGCTCGCACTGCTTGGCACTGCGCCTCCCACGGACAAGACGTACGTGAATCAGAAAAAGGCCGGTGCCATCCTTGAGCCGCTATTTGTCGAACAACCAGAGCATCCCGGCATAGCCCACTACATCATCCACGCCTACGACTACCCACCACTGGCGCAGAGCGCCCTGGATGCGGCGCGACGTTATGCCAAGATCGCGCCGGACTCGCCGCACGCGCTGCACATGCCGTCACACATTTTCACCCGGCTCGGCTTGTGGCAGGAGTCGATTGAGTCGAACCTCGTTTCGGCAGCCTCGGCCCAGAAAAACAACGCGCCGGGCAACGAGCTCCACGCGAAGGATTACCTGATCTATGCCTATCTCCAAGGAGGCCAGGATCGCGAGGCGAAAAGAGCACTGGAAGCACCGCCAGCGGGCCGGCCTGACGATCCGCAATATATGAACTGGCTCTACGCCATGGGTACTTCGCCCGCGCGCTATGCTGTAGAACGACATCGCTGGGACGAAGCCGCTGCGCTGCCTTCTGATGGACTTTGAGACCGTAAAGGGAGCGTAGCCAGGTTCCTTCTCAATATCCCACATACACGACATCAGGTTGGACAAGGCTTCTTGGGCGCGCTGATCACCTGTCGCATGAATGTGATTGGAGGTTTCCTCCACAATCTTTGCAACCCAGAAGAATGCTTCCTTCGCAAGAAATGGCTTGCCGCTCGCCAGTTCTGTTAGCGTCAACAATGTTTCTTGCTCCACTTGTTTGCTCTGGCTCACCATCGCCTCAAACCGCGCGAATTGCCTCGTCATGTCAGGCGAGAACTGGACAAGCAAGTCGTCAGGATGGATGTCTCGGGCCCTCTGGCCGGGGGTCTTCGGCATAGCGTACTCTTCCTGCGTTCGTCCGGACATTACGTTCGGGACCGTGGAACGAGTCCTACCGCCGACTATGGCTTCGTTCAAGCTACGATTTCTCTTACAGACCTCATTGTTCTTGCCGCATAGCCCCTGCCCCCGCGACGGAGTTCGTCGTTATTATTCGGCGACCACCGGTTGAGCGCCGGATTCGGCTGAGCTATGTTCAGAATGGGCAAAAAGTGCAACGACGCGCGAAGGCCCGGCAGGGATTTGCAAAACGGCAGTGGCCGAAGGCCTTGCTTCGAGCGCGCGCCTAGTATCCACTCTGCGGCCGTTTCGATTTCCGACGGGCCTGCTCTGCTTCGTGAGATGCCCTACCCTGGAGACGCTGATTCAATCAGCGCGGCAACCCCTGGCCTTCGAGAAGATATCAGATAGCCGACCGGCAGCAGCCAGACGGCATTCAACTAACTAAGAGAAATCGGAAAGCTATCCAGTATCGGAAAGCTATCCAGTATCGGAAGGCTATCCAAAATCGGAAAGCTATCGGTCTACTGTTGGATATCGGAAGGCTATCCAATAGCTTTCCGAATTCCCTTGAGTACCGACAAGATGTCGGCTATAGTCCGCGCACCATCCACTACATTTTGTGTTCTGGCATGCCGACCATAGTATTTGCAAGTCCTAAAGGTGGCGTCGGCAAGTCTACCGCAGCCGTACTGCTCGCAACCGAGCTAGCCGGGTTCGGAGCGGGCGTCACGATGATCGACGCCGACCCGAACAAACCTCTTTCCCAATGGGCAAAGCGCCCCGGCAAGCCCGAAAATCTTACCGTCCTGGCCGATGTTGCGGAAGATTCCATTATCGACACGATTGAATCCGCAGCCCTGAAAACTCCTTTCGTCATCGTTGACTTGGAGGGGACGGCCTCGATGATGGTGGGGTATGCCATGAGCCGCGCCGATCTCGTCATCATTCCTGTCCAAGGATCACATCTTGACGCGACCGAAGCCGCAAAGGCTATAAAGCTGGTCCGCGCACAGGAGCGCGTATTCAAGCGCTCTATCCGATATACCATTTTGTTCACGCGCACGAGTTCCGCCATTCGAACGCGGACATTGCACAGCATCGAATCTGAGTTCGCGGCGAATCAGATCCCCATGCTCAACGCACAGCTCAATGAGCGGGATGCATACCGCGCGCTGTTCGCGTTTGGTGGAACGCTGTCGGGACTTGACCCGGCGCAGGTTTCCAATATCACCGCCGCTTTGCTCAACGCACGCCTTTTTGCGAACGAAATCGTAAACATGCTTAAAGCCCATGCGCTTGCTGCCAAGGCGGAAGAGGTCGCCTGATGACAAAGCGGGCCAGCATTTTCGAGGATGAGCTGAAAGTGGACGTCAGTGATTTTTCGCCCAAGAAACGCCCCGACATCAAAGCGCCTACGCAAGAGCAGGTGAGGGCGGTGGCGGAGGCAGCAAACTTCCCAAGCCGCCAGGCGCGGGACGTGCCCGCGAAACCCACGACCAAACGCGTGGCTCGGGTATATAGGACAGGGCGAAACGTGCAGTTCAATGCGAAAGCGTCACAAGAAACCATCGATGCAATCTATGCCGTCACTGAGGCCCAACCGGGCTGGGTCTTGGGGTACACGCTGGAGCGGGCAATCGCCGCACTCAGGCGCGAGCTGGAAAGCGAAGCATGAGCAAGGCCCGGTTTTACAATCCCCAGTTCGATCTTTTCCTGCCGACCATCGTTGATCTGCGATTTCGCGATCAGAAAGATACGATGGAGCGGCCGTTCTTCTCGCTGTCGAAATCAAAACGGATGAAGCCCATCGAGTATGTCAATGAGAACGACGGCATCTTCGTTACGGTCCAGCCCCATCAGGATTACGGCATGGCGACTATCTGGGACGCCGACATTCTCATCTGGGCGGCCTCAGTGCTATGCGACATGAAAAACCGCGGCACGAACGACATTCCTCGCGAACTGAAGTTCCAGCCCCACGATCTCCTTAAAGCTATCGCGCGTTCGACCGGCGGCAGGGACTATGCGCAGCTCCGCGATTCCCTGGAGCGGCTTAAGACGACGGTCGTTACCACCAACATACGCGTGAAGCGAAGCCAGAAGACCACAATGTTCAGCTGGATTGACCAGTGGGATGACCTCATCGACGCCCAAACCAAAGAGAGCAGGGGCCTTACGCTCACCGTCTCCGATTGGTTTTACCGAGGCGTGATGGAGGATGGCGGAGTGCTTTCCATCGATCCCGCGTATTTTTCCATCACCGGAGGCCGCGAACGCTGGCTTTACCGGGTGGCCCGCAAGCACGCCGGGGGAAACGGAGCGGATGGTTTCGCCATCTCCATGCCGGTCCTCTTTGAGAAATCCGGAGCCGAAGGCACCTACCGGAGCAACGCCACGCCCATCCGCACGATCTTCCGGGAAGCTTTCAACGCGGCCGGTCAGCCCTATTTCAATCCGCACAGCTTTCGAAAGACCCTTGCCCGGCTCGGCGAAGTTGTGTGCCAGTCCCCCGAGCATTACAAGGCTTGGAGCCAGAACCTCGGGCATGAGCAGGTATTGACCACCTTCATGAGCTACGGCGAAGTTCCTTGCGACCGCCAGGGGGAAATCATTCGGGGATTGGCGACACCTCAGCAGGCTGGACAATCGGATGCCGACGAAATTGCGGAGGCGGTGTTCAGAAAATTCCGTGATTCTGGGTTGAACTGGTCCGCGCGGCCTGGCATTAAAGCCAGAGACGACAAATCCAGCACAGGTGTCATTGCTTTAGTTTAAAATCGGGAGGCTCCACAGAGATGAAATCCACCGCAAAAGAACTGGTCCTCAGCATACTGACTCGTATCAAGGAGTTGGATGCCTCCGCAAGCAAAACAAAACTATTGAAGCTGTTGTATCTCGCTGATATCGAGCACTTTCGGACGACAGGAGAGACGCTAACAGGATTCGCTTGGATCTTCTATTGGTATGGTCCTTGGAGTTCGGACTATGACCAGCTGCTCGACCAAATGGAAGCAGAGGCGGTGTTAGCGAGGAACCAATGGGCAGCGGGCAATCTTGATGGGGAACGGCTGAGTGCCATCGAATCAAGGGATTTGGGGAAGACAATAGCGAATACCAACGAGTACTTTCGGATTCGCCACCTGGTGGACACGTTTGCTGCTCTAGCGACATCCGAACTGCTGGACTTCGTGTATTTCGACACGGAACCGATGGTTGGAGCCGAAAAGGGAAAGCGACTAGATTTCGGCAAGATCTCTCGGGAGGCTCCTCAGTTTTATCGTAGGCCGACCAGCGGTTCCTCAAGTGGTCGCATCAGGGAGTTGAAAACCAAGTTTCGAGAAGTCAAGGAACGCATCTCGCAGGAGTCCGACGCCAACACGCGACAATTCTGTAGCCCGTCATACGACGAGCACTATTGGACCGCGATGGAAGCGTTTGACAAATCTGGAGACGAGTAATTGCCGACCTTTCTCGACGAATTGTTTTCTCCTTGCTTGATAAAGCTTCCCTTGCCTCTACCCAAGCCTTCATTTGGACACATATTTTGGGCACCCACTTATCGCGCACCACAGAGCTTACAATACTGGATACCCACCCACGTTGATGCCAAGATGGGGAGTGCGTCAGATTTCAACATCGGAAAGCTGCCGAAACCTTTCAAGCCCAAAGCTGCGCTTTATTCTCCAGAGTTGGCCAGTACGGAAGAATTTCTCGTCGTTCGTGCCAAATTGCGTCCGGTGATCCTCATTGCTCCGCCCGATCCGGTGTTGGCGACGATTCCATCACAAGGGAGGAAAGTCGCGCATAATCTTGGGCCGGTGGCGCTCAGTTTCAGCGCTGTCAACAAGGCGGGTTATAGCAAGTTCCATCCGACCTTTATTCAGAGGGTCCGTGTTCTGGAATACCCACAGTTCTTGTTCTTGCCAGCGGGTGGTCCTCTGGAGGTGGATAGCCTCATACGATTCGATGAATTGCAATCAATTGCAGAGTCGAATCTGCAAGCGACGGGGTATGCTTTGAATGACGACCTCATCTCTGTCCTGAAGTCCCAACTTTGTTTCCTATTGGCAGGACTTGCGGGTCAGGCATTTCAGGATTGGGCGTCTGAACTTAAGAAGTGAGACCTCGGGGGACGCAAACACCGAGAGCAGCGAGAAGGGCAGACAAGTAGTGAGCCGAAGTCAAGTAACGATGCAGATCGAACAACAACCGCCAGCGCAGCACCTGCGCATGTTTAGGATCTAACGGCCGTGGCGCTCAAGAAATCCGATCTCTACTCCTCACTTTGGGCCTCGTGCGATGAGCTGCGCGGCGGCATGGACGCTGGCCAATACAAGGACTACGTCCTGTTCATGCTGTTCATCAAATATGTCTCAGACAAATACGGGAACTCCGACGATTTTGCCCCGCCGGTCACGATTCCGAAGGGAGCCAGTTTCAAGGACATGGTCGCCCTTAAGGGCGACAGCGACATTGGCAACAAGATCAATACGCAGGTGATTCAGCCGCTCATCGATGCCAATTCTCGCCTTGCCCGCAGCGACTTTCCCGACTTCAACGACCCGAACAAACTTGGCGAGGGATCGGCTAAGGTGGAGCGACTTTCCCATCTCATTGCCATCTTCGAGAAGCCGGAGCTGGACTTCTCGAAGAATCGTGCCGAGCACGACGACATCCTTGGCGATGCGTACGAATACCTCATGCGGCACTTCGCCAGCGAAAGCGGCAAGAGCAAGGGTCAGTTCTACACGCCGTCCGAGGTCAGCCGCATCATGGCCAAGGTCATCGGCATCTCCCTGGTGAACAGCAGGGCCTCCACCACTGCCTACGATCCAACGTGCGGGTCGGGATCGCTGCTACTGAAGGTTGCCGCCGAGGCGGGAAAACACATTACGCTGGAAGGGCAGGAGAAGGATGTGACCACCGCCGGCCTGGCCCGCATGAACATGATCCTGCATGACTTCCCGACGGCCAACATCCTCTCCGGAAACACGCTATTCGATCCCAAATTCAAGGACCGCGAGCAGCTCCGGACCTACGACTACGTCGTGGCCAATCCGCCGTTTTCCGACAAGACATGGTCCACCGGCCTAACGCCCTCGAAGGATCACTTCCAACGCTTCACTGGGGTGTGCCACCCAAGAAAAAGGGTGATTACGCCTACCTGCTGCACATCATCCGCTCCGTGAAGAGCTCAGGCAAAGCCGCCTGCATTCTCCCGCATGGAGTCCTCTTCCGGGGTAACGTCGAGGCCGTCATCCGCCAGCGACTCGTCCGGTCCGGCTACCTCAAGGCCGTGATTGGACTGCCCGCGAATCTCTTCTACGGCACCACCATCCCGGCCTGCATCGTCGTGCTCGACAAGGCGAATGCGGCCGCCCGCAAAGGCATTTTCATGATTGACGCCTCCAAGGGCTTCATGAAGGACGGCTCGAAAAATCGCCTTCGAGAGCAGGACATCCACCGCATCGTGGATGTCTTCACCCGGCAGGATGAGAGTGATCCGCGCTACGCCCGCATGGTGGAGGTCGAGGAAATCGCCGACCTAAAGAACGACTACAACCTCAACCTCCCGCGCTACATCGACAGCACCGAGCCCGAGGACTTGCAGGATATTGACGGCCATCTGCGTGGCGGCATCCCCGAGCGCGACATTGATGACCCGGTGAGGCTGAAACCCTATTGGAAAGTCCTTCCCAATGTTCGCGCTGCCCTTTTCAAGAAAGGTGACCGCCCCGGCTACTGCCAGTTGCGACTTCCTATCGCCGAAGTGAAGCCTGCCATCTTCAGCCACGCCGAGTTCATCGCTTTCCACGATTCCGCCACGAAGCTCTTCGACCTATGGAAGAACGCCAGCACTCCGCGGCTCAAGGGACTCGCTAAGGGCGGGCATCCCAAGCCGCTCATCGAAGCGATTGCCGAGGATTTGCTTGCCAAATTCAGGACGGCGCGCCTGCTCGATGCCTATGACCTTTATCAGCACCTCATGGACTACTGGGCCGACACGATGCAGGACGATTGTTATCTCATCGCTGCTGAGGGGTGGCAGGCGGGTGCGCAGCCTCGCGAGATCCGCCAGGTGAAGAACAAGGAGAACAAACTCGTCTGGCCCGAACCACACGACTTCAAGAGGGGCAAGCGCCGATTCAAGTCCGACCTAGTCCCCGCCGGCATACTAGTTGACCGCTACTTTGCCGCCGAGCGGGATACAATCGCCGCCGTCGAAGGCGAACTCGCCGCCATCGAACAGCAACTCGACGAAAAACGGGAGGAGCAAAGCGGAGAGGAAGGATTGCTCACGGAAGTCATCGAGGGCGAAGGAGAGAAGCAGAGGATCACCGCCAAAGCCGTGAAGGCGCGCCTCAAGGAAATCTGGCAAGACCCGGAATACGCCGATGAGCGCCAGGCTCTTGAAGACTATTCCGCGCTGCTCGACAGGCAGACGGACGCCAAAGCCCGGCTCAAAACCGCGCAGGAGGACTTGGACGCTAAGCTTGATGCCAAGTACCCCCAGCTCACTGACGACGAAATTAAGGCGCTTGTGGTGGACGACAAATGGCTGGCCACACTCGCTGCCGCTGTTCAGGGCGAACTCGACCGCGTCTCCCAGACTCTTACAGGCCGCCTCCGCCAGCTCGCCGAACGCTATGCCACCCCGCTGCCGCAGCTCACCGACGAAGTGGCCACGCTCGCCAGCCACGTAGATGAACACCTCAGAAAGATGGGCGCGGTATGGAAATAAAACACGGCTACAAGCAGACTGAGGTGGGCATCATCCCGGAGGAGTGGGAAACGAGGCCCTGCTCTGAGTTAAGTGACCGCATTACGGTGGGTATTGTAATTCGTCCGACGCAATATTATGTGCGGCATGGAATTCCAGCATTGCGTTCCGCAAACATCCGTGAGGATGGCATCAATGACTCCGATTTGGTCTTCATCAGCGCGAAAGCCAATGCGATGCTGGCGAAAAGCCAGACGCGGACGGGAGATGTCCTCACCGTACGCACTGGATATCCAGGAACGAGTGCAGTTGTCCGCCCTTCTCATGCCGGGTGCAACTGCATCGATATTCTCATTACGACCCCCTCCGCCTCAGTGGATTCGGAATTCTTGGCGATATGGATTAACTCCCCTTTCGGCAAGGAGCAGGTTCTACGCAATCAGGGTGGCCTCGCTCAGAAACACTTCAACGTCGGCGACATGAGGAATCTTGTCGTTGCCCTCCCACGCCCTCCGGAGCAACGCGCCATCGCCACGGCGTCGAGCGATCTGTATGCGCTGCTGGACGCGCTGGAGCGGCTCATCGCAAAGAAACGCGATCTCAAACAGGCCGCCATGCAGCAACTGCTCACGGGCCGAACCCGCCTCCCCGGCTTCATCGGCGAGTGGGAGGTGAAGCGGATTGCTGAAATCGGGGTTCCACAGTCGGAAAGGAATGTGGCTGCCCAGGCATTGCCGGTGCTTACCTGCTCGAAGCACCGCGGTTTCGTTGACTCGATCGGATTCTTCAAGAACCAGGTGTTCAGCAAAGACCTCAGCACCTACAAATTGATCCGCCGTGGAGAAATCGGCTATCCCGCGAACCATGTTGAGGAAGGCTCCATCGGATTACAAGAACTGTATGACGTAGCGCTTGTTAGCCCGATATACATCGTGTTCAGGGTCGCCGAGAACATCAACAGCTACTTCCTGCATCGGCTCCTGAAACTCGACTCCTATCGCCAGAAGTAAGAGCGCTACAACCTCGTCCGTAGACCGGCGAGGCAGCTTGCGCTGGCCAGCGTTCTCTGAAATCACTGTTCGTATCCCATCGATAAGCGCGGAGCAGGCCGCTATCGCTACCGTGCTGGCTGATATGGACGCGGAGCTGGAAATGCTAGAGCTGCGACTGGCGAAGACCCGCAACCTCAAGCAAGGGATGATGCAGGAACTGCTTACGGGAAGGATCCGTCTCCTTGCAAAGAAAGGTGACAATGCCTGAGCAGCCTCGCTCCGAACGCCGGACCCAGAACCGTGTCATCGCCTTGTTCACGGACAAGACGCGACTCGATTGCCTCGGCTACCGCTATCTCGGCGAGTGGAACAAGCGCGAGAGCAACCGCTGCATTGAGGCGGAACTGTTCCGGGCAAACCTGAAAGCACGTGGCTATTCCGAGGCGCACATCTCTGCCGCATTGCAGAAGCTGATGGCCGCAGCCGACGCCACCGGCATTACCCTCTACCAATCCAATCTCCGCACCTACCAACTACTGCGCTACGGCGCGGACGTGCAGACCGCTGCCGGGCAGCCGCACGACACCGTCCATCTCGTGGATTGGGAACATGCCGAAAACAATGACTTGGCAATGGCGGAGGAAGTGAAATTGCGCGGCGGTTACGAGCGCAGACCCGACCTGGTCATCTACCTGAACGGCATCGCTGTTGGAGTGGTCGAACTGAAACGCAGCTCCGTGGAGGTGGGGGATGGCGTGCGCCAGCTCATCACCAACCAGGAAGAGATTTTCAACAAGGACTTCTTTGCGACGGTGCAGCTTCTCTTCGCGGGGAGCGATTCGCAAGGGTTACGCTACGGAACAGTCACCACCAAGGAAGAGTTCTTCGTGAAATGGAAGGCGGAGAACGACGGCCCGCTGACCGCTGGCACGTTGCTTGACCGGCCGCTTGCCCAGATGTGCGAGAAGTCGCGCCTGCTCGACCTAATCCGCAATTTCATTATCTTCGACAGCGGTATCAAGAAGGTGCCACGCCCGCATCAGTTCGCGGGCGTGAAGGCGGCTCAGGAACGGATTCGGCAGCGCGAAGGTGGCGTCATCTGGCACACGCAGGGCAGCGGCAAGAGCATCCTCATGGTGCTGCTCGCCAAGTGGCTGCTGGAGCACGATCCCGAGGCCCGCATCGTCGTTATCACCGACCGCGACGAGCTGGACAAACAGATCGAAGGCGTGATGCAGAACGCGGGGGTCATCGGCGAAAACTCCCCTTCGCCTCGCATAACCTCGCGAGCTGATTTCGTTGCGAAACTCGGCGCTACGATGCCCCGACTACTGTGTGCGCTGATTCATAAGTTCGATCCCGCCGACCTCAACGGAGCACCGCCGCCCGTCCACGGCCGGTTCTATGTCTTCGTGGATGAATGTCACCGCACACAGGGTGGCGACATGAACAAGCAGATGAAGCGCTGGGTAGTGGTGCAGTTTGATTTCCACAGTCTAGCCAGCAGTGAAACTCACGGCGGGGGTTGATGACAAGACGGCAACTGCGAGATTTTGAACATTCGGCGCTAAAGGCATTACGAACGTGCAATTAACAAAGTAGGCGTTCTGCATCTGGATCGGGCCACCATCGTACGCAATCTTGCTGTCCTTGAAAATTACGTTCTTGATGCGCATTCCATCCAGCTTAATGGGGACTTTTGTCAACATCATGTAAAGCGGACCAAATTTCTTTCCCGCATTCAGATGATCGCTCAACAACTCCAGTGTGGCAGCGTCCGCTTTAGGAACCATATGATCTGAGTCCCAAGAGAGGGACATGCCTTCCTTACCGTTTTCTGCGGCCACCGCCTCAATCTCCCACTCGTAGTGGCCGGGCGGGATAACGGTTAAACCGGTCGGAACGGTGGGCAGGAAAGCGTTTAGAAACGATTGGTAGTCAAGAAAGACAAGCGCCGTGTTCCATGCATCGGGCGTTTGCCCCGCCGCTTTTACAAAGCGATCTCCAGCACGTTGCACCAATGCGGGATCGATTCTCAAACGTGCGTTTCTGGCGCTTTCTATGGCTACCCTCGCTTCCTGAATGGTATGCGCATTTATCGGACTTGACGCGGACTGCGCGAGTTGTTTTTCAACAACCGACGCCCTAGAGGGTATTTGCAGAAACGAAACAAACACTATGAAAGCAGTTGCCAAGGCTCCAGTTATAAGTTCTCTCCGCGGCGACAAAGGGACCCATCGCCGCGCCTGTTGATTCACTCTGCGATACCGCAAAGCATTCGTTAGTTCTATCGCGCCCGTCGCAACAATACATGCTACTACTGCAGCAGCGAAGGAAAAGTCGAGACCTTGAACCAACATTCCAACGCCAGCACCGATTACTACAGAGGCATACATACTACGGCGTCGAGCCGTATGATCGTATGAAAGGTAAAAGTCAAGGTCGTCGCTCATGAGGTTAGGCCTTTCCTGCGCGCCATATCCTCAGTAGGGCGCGGGAGAAAAACGCGGCAAAGCTGGAAATCCAAAACCATTTTTCCATAAACGCTACCTTGCCTGACCTGCCCCCAAGAAACTCAGCCAAGGAAAACTAGAGTTCTCCCGTAATCTGAAAGGGAGGACTGCGATGAAGAAGAGCCGATACACGGAAGAGC